>NZ_BAABWX010000007.1 GCF_040364665.1 Cognatishimia sp. WU-CL00825 | reverse complement strand
TTTCCACCAGAGATTCCGCAATTTCCAGATGGGCTATCGGCCCTAACATCTGCCGTGCAGCGGGCTCCTCTAAGGGGCGAAAGCACATGCCCTGAGTGCCCGCACGTCGGGCTAACGCGCTGATACGCACCACATTTATCGCATCCACATAGGGACGCAGCGCCTCTATCATTGTGGCATCAACAAACATAGGGTCTGCGCCCAAATCAAATTTCGGAAGTCGTTTTGGCGGACTGCGCTCTGCGCACCACAATAAGATCTTCTTGCCCGGCAATTCCCCCAACAAGACTTTCATGCGCGCAGACCAAGCCGCCCGCAACTCCTCGCGCACAAAAGAAAACCGATCCCCCGCCCGCAACGAAAGTTCTTGCAACATGTGGCGGGTGAAATTGAACTCTGTGAAATCGATGTCGCGAAACACCGATTTCATCAATGGCGACGCCATTACAAGCCGGTCGTTACGCCGTGGATGCACCTTGTAATAGCGATTGGACATATTCTGCGCCCCAACCACCTGCACCACCGTGACCTGCGCCTGCCCTGCTGCCGCAAGCACCTCTGGATCATGCACAAAGGCATCCACCCCGGCGTTGACGCAACCAAAATTAACACAGGGAATATCCAAATTTGCCTCGACGATCTGCGCAAAAGGAGATTTGATATATTTGCCATAGGTTTCAGTACCGCCCAAAAAGGCGATAAAGTTACCTTGGAGCAGTTTTTTTGGCCCCCGAAAGTAAATTCGCGAACTGCCATAGCGACATGGATCATAGTCCAGCGCGCGGCGACTTTGGTCTTCGTAAGACATATCACCCACCAATTTTTTCTCACCCGAGAAGAAAATTGGCCGATTCGGCTTGAGAAATTCCTAAACCTTCAATTTGCATCGACTTTTTTACAGTCCCGCCCCTTGCCGCCACCAAGCCCACATGCGTAATGTCGCTGTGCAGGCAAAGAGGGTGATTTCATGGACATCAAATCAATTGGCGTGATCGGTGCAGGCCAGATGGGCAATGGGATTGCACATGTTATGGCTTTGGCCGGCTATGATGTGGTCCTGAATGATATTGCCCAAGAGGGCTTGGATACGGCCATCGCGCGCATCACCAAAAACATGGCACGACAGGAAACGCGCGGTTTGATCACCGCAGAGCAGCAAGCCGATGCTTTGGGTCGGATCAAAACCACGTTGCACCAGCCCGAAGTTGCCCAAACCGATTTGGTCATCGAGGCCGCAACTGAAAATGAACAGGTCAAATACAAGATCTTTGAAGGCCTACTGCCACATTTGCAGCCGCACACAATCTTGACCTCAAACACCTCTTCTATTTCAATCACCCGATTGGCCAGCCGCACTGATCGCCCAGAAAAATTCATGGGCTTTCACTTTATGAACCCTGTGCCGCTGATGCAGCTGGTGGAATTGATCCGCGGGATTGCCACAGACCAAGACACCTATGCCACCTGCCTAGGGATTGTGGAAAAACTGGGTAAAACCGCCGCCAGCGCCGAAGATTTCCCGGCGTTTATCGTCAATCGCATTCTTATCCCGATGATCAACGAAGCCTGCTATACTCTGTATGAAGGCGTTGGGAATGTGGCCTCGATCGACAATGCCATGAAGCTGGGGGCCAACCATCCGATGGGGCCGCTGGAACTTGCGGATTTCATCGGGCTTGATACCTGTTTGGCGATTATGCATGTCTTGCACGAGGGCCTTGCCGATACCAAATACCGCCCCTGCCCGCTTTTGACAAAATATGTCGAAGCAGGCTGGCTGGGCCGCAAATCCAAACGTGGGTTTTATGATTATCGCGGTGAAGCGCCAGTGCCAACGCGCTAGCGGTTAAAAGTTCAGTCGGTTTTTAACTAGATTTCCCGAGCGACAGCGTGTGATTACGCAGCCAGGCCATAAAACCGCGCGGGTCGGTGTGCAAAGTCTGCATCTGCTCTTCGGTCAACGGGCTTCCGATCACCGGAGCCTGAGGCTTGTTGCAGGACTTTACGATTTCATGCAACAAAAGCCCCTGGCGCAGAGTGGCCGAAATCTGATTGGCAATCTGATACCAACGTGAATTTTTGCCCGGGAAGTAAATCGGCACAACACGGGCCCCAGAGCGGCGGATCAGCTGAGCAGTAAACACATTCCATTCACGCTCTATCACCGGGCCAAACATGGTGTCAGACGAGGAAATCACCCCCGACGGAAATACCGCAACCACGCCGTTATTTTTCAGATACGCCATGGTTTTGGCCCGCATCTCAACCATTTTCTTTTGGGCGTCGGGGTCATGCGGAAACGGCACTGGGATCATAAATGACGTGGCGGTCTCATCCAGCCCCGTTAAGACCGAGCGGGTCAAAATCCGGTAGTCTTCACGCACACGACCAATCAGATCAGCCAAGATCATGCCATCAACCAACCCATGCGGATGGTTGGCGACCACCACAACGGGGCCGTCTTTAGGGATGTTATTAAACTGCTCTGCCGGAGTTGTCAGATCAACGCCCATAACGTCAAGCGCACCACGCCAGAACGCCTGTCCACGATAGTCGGCGTTCATGCGTTCAAACCGGCGCACCAAGCGCAAAATCGTCAACTTGCCAGTGAACCATTCAACGGTTTTGATCGCCAGCGCAGTCCAAGTGTCATCAAAGGAGTTGGCATAGGTTAGACTGCGGCGATCATAGGTCTCGCCCTCGGTCTCGTCTTGCGGCTTGATATCTGACGACTTGTCCAACACGTTTGCTTCCTGTTCGGCTTTACTTTAGCAACCAACAGCCCAGAGGCTGTTTAGAAGCCTTCCCCGAACTTATCCGCGACCAACGCCTCTATGGCATTTGCCAGCGCGCCTGCATCGGGGCCTGATGTCTCGACATCAATATGAGTCCCGCGCGACGCTGCCAGCATCAACAGTCCCATAATACTGTCGCCGCTGGCACTCAAGCCATCCTTGGACACTTCTGCCGTGGCGTCAAACCCTTCGACCACCTCGACGAGTTTTGCACTGGCCCGCGCGTGCAGGCCTTTTTCATTTACAATTTTAATCGTCAGCGTTTTGGTGTCGACCATGAATAATTAGTCCGTATTGATGTTTTGGCTATCGATGTATTTTCGACCTGCTTCCAAAGCCCCGCGAACGGCATCTGGCACGGCCATATGTCGGCTTTTGGCAAGCTTTATCAACATAGGGAGGTTCGCACCATAGATGATGCGACGATTTTCAGGGGTGCAGGCGCGCAGGGATAAATTGCTGGGTGATCCGCCAAACATATCGGTGACCACAACCACACCAGAGCCAGAGTCCACCGCGTTGGCCGCTAGGCAGATCTCGTCTTGTTTGTGGGCGCGATCATGGTCGGATTCGATCGTTATCGCCTGAATGCCTTTTTGTGTGCCAACGACATGCTCAACGGCCGCAAGATATTCTCGCGCCAACCCGCCATGTGCTACGATCACGATTCCGATCACGCCTTTGCTACCCCGCTACCAGCATTGTTTGATCTGACCGCGACCTCCCCTTCGCGCCGATCTATTTCGCGATGCCTAATTGACACCTGCCAGCCGCCCGGTGCAAGGGCCTCTGCGAGCTTTTCAGTCACAAAAACTGATCTATGTTGCCCCCCGGTACACCCAAGTCCAATTGTCAGATGGGACTTGCCTTCGGCACGATAGGCCGGAAGGAGAAAGCTCAAAAACTCACTCAACTTTAGGAAGAAATTTTCGAATCTCTCATCTTGCGCCACATAAGCGGCCACCTCAGGGTCTTTTCCAGTAAGATCTCTTAAGCTTGGGTCCCAATAGGGATTTCGAAGAAAGCGGCAGTCGTGCACGATATCCAATCCTTGCGGCAGACCCCGCTTATAACTGAAGCTAACCAAGCTAACCGCCAGCAAGCGCCCGGTTTGCGGAGCAAAGCGACGCTCTAGCTCTTGACGCAGGGCGTGAATTGTCAGTTCGGACGTATCAATCAGCGCATCGGCACAATCGCGCACCGGCACGAGCAGTTCTTTTTCGCGATCAATGCCCACCGCGGCACTTTCGTTTGGGGACATGGGGTGCCTGCGCCGGGTCTCGCTGTAGCGACGCTGTAAAATCTCGCGGCTGCAATCAAGGTACAGAAGTTCCGGGTCATGCGACTCAAGGTCTTGCAAAAGCTCGAGCAGCGCTCTGGGGGAAAAATCCCTGTTGCGGGCATCTAGACCCAGCGCCAGGGACCGTTGCAGAGGCGGGCCAGAGAACAGCCGCTCCACCAACCCCAGAGGCAAATTGTCGATGGCTTCAAAACCAATATCTTCGAGTGTTTTTATAGCAGTAGATCGACCAGCCCCGGATGGCCCGGTGACCAGAACCAGTCGTGGCCGCGCTGTGTCTTGCAAGGTATTGCCCAATTCAGTCCCGTCTCCCATGGTTGGCGTATTGCAGGATTGCTGCTGCAAAATGTGGGTACGGAACCTTTAAAAGCAAAGGCAATGTTACGCCCAATAGCGAAATTGTGTGGAAGTACGGCAATCGCTGTGCTTCGATATGGTCCAAACTGACCACAAACTTTAGCGGAGTGGGGCCAGCATATTCCGCATTCAAAAGGCCGACGCCGCGCGCTTCGATCAGCCCCCTTATGGTGGCGGGGGCCGAGGCCATCAACGCGCCGTCAACAAGATCGATCTGCGTTTGATCGTCAGAAACAAGCAAAGCCCCGCGGCTCATCAGCTCTAGGGCAAGGCTGGATTTACCCGTACCAGAGCGCCCGAGGATCAGCAGACCAGCACCGTGACAGGCCAATGACGTACCATGCAAAAGCCCAGAAGCAACAAGGCCGCTGTCCAGTGACAACGGCCCAGTTTTCGATGTTTCTTTGCGCGACATGTTAGACTGGCAGGCCAACCACGAAACGCGCACCCAATGGGTCTGAGGTGATATCAGCCTCTGTTGGGCGAATGTTTTCAGCCCAGATCACACCGCCATGCGCTTCGACGATCTGTTTGGAAATGGCCAGACCCAAGCCAGAGTTATTGCCGAATTGCTCTTGCGGGCGTTCAGAATAAAATCGGTTGAAGATTTTGCCCAAAGCCTGATCCGGAATACCTGGCCCTGTGTCTTCGACAACAACCAAGACCCTGTTTTGACGTTTGCGCACCCAGACGCGGATGGCGTCTCCGTCCTCGCAAAAACTGATGGCATTGGTGATCAAATTCACAAACACCTGCGCCAGTCGCGCTTCTAGCCCGGTGATCTCGATGGGTTTCGCCGGAATATCAGAGATGAAATCGATGCCTTTGGTCTGGGCATCTTCGCCCAGATACTGTGCCAAATTTCCGATCATGCCCAATAGATTAAACCGTTCTTCTTCCTCTTTGACCAGCTCGGCGTCCAGGCGAGAGGCGTTAGAAATGTCGCTGACCAACCGATCAAGGCGGCGCACATCATGTTCGATCACGTCCAGCAATTTTTGACGGTGATCCTCGCGCTTGACCATACGCAGCGAGCCAACCGCCGACCGCAGGCTGGCCAGAGGGTTCTTAATTTCATGCGCCACGTCGGCGGCAAATTGTTCGTTGCCATCGATCCGGTCATACAGGGCTGAGACCATGCCACGCAGCGCGCCGCTTAGGCGGCCAATTTCATCTGGGCGTGCGGTGAGATCAGGGATACGCACGCGACCCGGGTTGACTTGTCGCGCGTCGCGATCACGGCCAATCTCGGCCGCTGCTGCCAAATCGCTCAGCGGATTGGATATGGTCGAGGCCAAAACAATGGACAGGCCAATTGAAATCACGACAGCCATCAGGAACATCTGCAACACCCGCTCTCGCTGGGCGCGCACCAATTGGTCAACCTCGCCTGTGGTGTTGGTCAAAACCACCACCCCGACGTCGCGGCCAGACTGTGCCAATACAGAAGCTACTGCAAAAACCGTCTCGCCGCTTGCATCCGCAAAAGAGATAGTCTGCCTGTCCCCGGCAAGCGCTGATTGCGCCAGCCCAGTGATCTGATCACTGGCCGAAACCGTCACCTGATTTACGTCATCGTCGCCAACAACAGCCCCCCAGATCCCATTCAACGCATTGGTCAGCGGCGTCGAACGCACATTTTGATCGCTGATGGCAGCCTTTGTGCTTTCGGCCTCGGCCACCAGAACACCGGTTGTGTCCAAAACAAAGACCTGATTTCCAGCCCGAAGCGGAAGCTGATCCAGCGTACCAGCAACATCAACTCCGTCGCCCGTCACCAAATTCACCGGCGCTCCGGTAGGCATTTGAACTTGCAAAGCAGCTGAAATCAATGCTGCTTCGCTTTGCAAAGTGGCGGTGTGCTGGCCGACATAATTGTCACGGGCAGAATTCAGATACAGAATGCCCGCCACCAGAATAAACAAGGCAATCAAGTTGAATGTGATGATCTTGCGCGTCAACGGCGATCGGCTCAATGGCGTCAGGCGCCGACGCTCTCGGCGTCCGCGCATTTCACGTTCAACGGTGGATTCAGGGGCGACCCAGTCGTCGCCTAAGACGACATCGCCTTCACGCCCTTTTGCCATGCTGCCTGTGCTTATCCCTTCGGCCAGTGCCATTACTCTTCGTTGTACCTATAGCCGATGCCATAAAGGGTCTCAATTGCAGAGAATTCATTGTCGGCTGTGCGCATTTTCTTGCGCAAGCGTTTGATGTGGCTGTCGATTGTCCGATCGTCAACATAGACCTGATCGTCATAGGCAACATCCATCAACTGATCGCGTGACTTCACGAAACCAGGGCGTTGTGCAAGCGCTTGCAACAGCAAAAACTCAGTCACGGTCAGCGTGACATCATTGCCCTTCCAGGTCACTGCGTGGCGCAGCGGGTCCATCGACAATTCGCCGCGTTCCATCACTTTGGTGTCTTCGGACTCGCCCGCAACAATTGTGCCGTTCTGTGCTTCTTGGCGGCGCAGCAATGTGCGAATACGCTCCACCAACAGCCGTTGGCTGAAGGGTTTCTTAACGTAGTCGTCCGCCCCCATACGCAGACCAAGCACTTCGTCGATCTCATCGTCTTTGGAGGTGAGGAAGATAACCGGCATCGAGGTTTTCTGACGCAGACGCTGCAGCAGATCCATTCCATCCATGCGGGGCATCTTGATATCCAACACGGCCATATCGGGAAGTTTGCGGTTAAACGCGTCCAGTGCCTGCTGGCCATCGTTATAGGTTTCGACTTCGAAACCTTCCGCCTCAAGTGTCATGGCAACGGACGTCAGGATATTCCTGTCGTCGTCCACCAGTGCAATCTTGGACATAGGATAATTCCTTATACTGCTCTTTATTTCTATTTTTTACCGGTATTATGCGCTTTTTTCTTTGCAGCAATCAATCCCAAACAGCGAATCACTGCAAGAGCGACTTCATTTTTTTGAAATTTCCTTAACCTGACGCTAATCTTGGACCTTTAAGCAAGATTGTTTCAATTCGTTTGCGATAACATTTCACTGATTGCGCTAACGCAGCGCTATCACTCTATTCAAGTTCCAAAACCCCATGTTATGAGCGCCTCTATCAGCCATGCTCTTTGGCTGGTCGATCAGGGTGAAATCCCCATGATCGAATACAAGACCGCCGCGGCCAGCGCGGCTACAGGAGTTTTACTATGGCATTTGGACGGGTAAACCCGCAGTTCCGCCTCGAGGATCAAGGAATCGAAGGACTGGGAAATGTCTATTACAACTTTATGGAACCAGAGCTGATTCAAACTGCTCTGAAGAATGGCGAAGGCACGCTTGGCAATGGCGGCGCGTTTTTGACCACGACTGGCAAATATACAGGCCGTTCCCCAAAGGATAAGTTTGTTGTCAAAACCGACAGCGTCCAAGACACTATTTGGTGGGAAAACAATGCCCCAATGAGTCCTGAAGGCTTTGATGCCCTATATCAGGACATGCTGGAGCACATGAAGGGTCGCGAATACCACGTGCAGGATTTGGTGGGCGGTGCTGATCCGCGTCATTCGATCAACGTGCGTATGGTCACTGAATTGGCATGGCATGGTTTGTTCATCCGCACCATGCTGCGTCGCCCAGACCGCGAAGACCTGGATGATTTCATTGCGGATTTCACTGTAATCAATTGCCCAAGCTTCCAAGCGGACCCCAAAAAGCACGGCTGCAACACCGAAACGGTGATTGCGCTGAACTTTGATCGCAAGATGATCTTGATTGGCGGCACAGAATACGCGGGTGAAAACAAGAAATCTGTTTTCACCTTGCTGAATTATCTGCTGCCTGAAAAAGGCATCATGCCAATGCATTGTTCGGCCAACCACGCCAAAGGCAATGCGATTGATACGGCTGTATTCTTTGGCCTTTCCGGCACCGGTAAGACAACTTTGTCTGCTGATCCAGATCGTATTCTGATCGGCGATGACGAACATGGTTGGTCAGATCAGGGCACGTTTAACTTTGAAGGCGGCTGCTATGCAAAAACCATCAACCTGAACGAAGAAGCAGAGCCAGAGATCTATGCCACAACGTCCAAGTTCGGCACAGTCATCGAGAACATGGTTTATGACGAAGAAACCAAAGAGCTTGATTTCGAAGACGACAGCCTGACGGCCAATATGCGCTGTGCATACCCGCTGCATTACATTTCAAACGCCTCGCAAACTGCGATTGGCGGTCACCCCAAAAACATCATCATGCTGACATGTGATGCCTTTGGTGTGTTGCCCCCTATTGCGCGTTTGACTCCGGCGCAGGCGATGTATCACTTCTTGTCTGGCTTCACCTCGAAAGTGGCCGGTACAGAGCGTGGCGTAACCGAACCAGAACCAACGTTTTCAACCTGTTTTGGCGCGCCATTCATGCCGCGTCGTCCAGAGGTTTATGGCAACTTGCTGCGCGAAAAGATCGCCAAGCACGGTGCCACTTGCTGGTTGGTGAACACGGGTTGGACCGGCGGTGCCTATGGCACGGGGTCGCGTATGCCAATCAAGGCAACTCGTGGTTTGCTGACAGCTGCCCTCGAAGGGTCTTTGGCGAATGCCGAATTCCGCAAGGATAAAAACTTTGGCTTTGAAGTGCCCGTTGCCGTGCCCGGTGTTGCAGAGGTTCTGTTGGACCCACGCCGTACGTGGGACGACAAAGCAGGCTATGACGCACAGGCGGCCAAGTTGGTAGAGATGTTCTCTAATAACTTTGAACAGTACCTGCCGTTCATTGACGCAGACGTAAAATCTGCGGCAATTGGCTAAGCTTAATTGATATCAATCTCAAGGCCCCAGCGTGTTAGGCGCTGGGGCTTTTTTGTTTCTAAGCACAGCACGAATGTATTTGGCAGCAGATCGATAGTGGCTAGGGCCTGCGGCCTCGGCCCAACGGCCCGCTGTCCAATTATTGTTTGCGCCCCGCATTGGGCCGCCATAAAGCTCTGTTTCAGAACGGGAATTCAAAAAGTCCCGTAAAGCTTTGTGTCGGTCACCTAACAAGGTGCGGGCGGCCCCCCACCCCAGATCAGCTTGCTGTTTGCGCAGATTTGAGTTGTAGCGTTTCAAATCATTCCATTTGTAACCTTGAGCTGGAAAATACACAGGTTTGCCGGCTTGCCCGTCAGCATACCACCCCAAATACAGCTCTATCCAATGGGCGCGATGGGCCACGACATCTTTGATAGAGGTGTCGTCCTGGTCCTTGACAAGCGCCATCTCATCAGAAATAGGCGCGATCAGATTGATTAGTTTTTTAAGTTCTTTGTCGGTGATTTCGAGCAATTCAGTTTTGGTTTTAGCGGCCATGGGCATGCTCCTTTAGAGGAGAGTGTAGCCCGAAAATAACACGCCAGCATTGCGCCAAATCAATTGTCTTGGTGACCAGTGTCAGCTTTGCGTGCGGTCCAGAAATCTACGGCAGAAATAATCTGTGGCGGCATGCAGGCCCATGGTCAGAACCGCCAGAACGATCAGGCTGGCAAACATCAGGTCGATCTTGGCGCGGCCATTGGCCAGCAGCATAAGATACCCAAGGCCTTTGCTCGCCCCCACCCATTCGCCGATGATCGCCCCGATGGGCGCATAAACTGCCGCCAGGCGCAACCCCGAGGCAAAACCCGGCAGGGCGGCGGGGATGCGGATGTGCCACATGACACGCCGTCCAGAGGCCCCCATGACGCGCGCGAGGCCTAGCCAGTCTTGGTTGGTGCGCATCAAAGCGTCAAAGAACGAGGAAGTGACCGGGAAATAGATGATGATCAGCGCCATAACCACTTTGGACCACAGCCCATAGCCCAACCACAGCGTCAGTATCGGGGCAAGTGCAAACACAGGAACGGCTTGGCTAAACACCAGCATGGGTCGCACCAAAGCCCGCGCGATCGGCGAGGCCGCCAGACCGATGGCCGACAGGCCGCCAAGCACGGCCCCCAGACACAGACCCAAAAGCACTTCAGAGATGGTGACGATCGCGTTTTCTGCGATCAAAAGGCGGCTTTTCCACAGGGTCTCGGCAACAAGCGCGGGGCCAGGCAGGATGAACTTTGGCAAATCGCCAAACCAGACGATGGCTTGCCAGAGTGTCAGGCCCAAAAGGGCCGAAGCTATACCTGCCTGCCAGCTTTTCATGATGCCACGTTAAACCCGGACCAAGCCGCATCAAAAAACGCGCGCTCGCGGCGTGTGGCTTCTTTGAACATATCCGCCACCATGTTGCGTTGATCGTCGTCCAGATCCAGCCACGCCAGATCAAGCTGGTTGCGCAGATAACCAACCACGCCTTCAAAGCCCGGACCACTGTGCAGTTTGATCCATTCGCCAAACCAAAACGGCAGGTCATCAGCCTTGTCGGCAAAAGGCGTGGCCCAATCCAGATAGACCCATTCTGCCACGCAAAGCACCGACAACATGATTTCATAGCGCCCTGACAGCCGGGCCTCTTCCATCAACATCTGAAAGTCGCGGGTTTCCGGCGCGGGCGCTGCGCCTGACGGCACGCCCAATGCTTCAAAGCTGCGCATGAAATAGGTATTTTCTGGGCCAGATATCAATCCCAGAAACTGCGCTGCTGGCAGCGCATCTGTCAGTGTCGGTGCGTGTGCCACCGCTGTGGCCAAAAGGCGCACAAATTGGTCAATAAACAGGTAGTCTTGCTGTAAATACCCAGCCATCTTTTCCGGCGACAAAGTCCCGTCAGCCAAGGCATCGGTAAAGGGATGTTTTGTGGCGATCGCCCAATCTTCACCTGCAAGAGCTTTTAAATAATCTGTTGCGTGCATCAGGTGTCCTTTCTTAATCTGGCCAACAGGCTTGTCTGAACTTGCAAGACTGCGGCGTCATCAATGGCACGTGGCACAGCCCCTTTGGGCGGCACCACGTCTTCAATTCCGGTTTCTGTCATCACATTGATGACATGGCCCAAACGCGCGGCTTCTGCCGGGTCGTGGGTCACAAGTAATACTGTGCGTCCGTGCAGGACTTCGGCGGTCAATTCCTGCATTAGCGAGCGGTTTTTGGCATCTAGGGCTGAAAAGGGTTCATCCAGCAACACGATGGCGCGGTCTTCCATCAGGGTGCGCGCAAGCGCGACGCGCTGACGCTGTCCGCCTGACAATTCAGACGGTTTGCGACTGGCTTTGTCTTGCAGCCCGACGCGCGATAATACTTGCATGACCCGGTCGTGATTGCGCGCCTCGCCACGCAGCTTAGCCCCCAGCGCAACATTGTCGCGTACTGAAAGCCAAGGCAGCAGCAGATCGCTTTGCGCCATCAGCGCAACACGGCCCTGCATATGGCCATCACGGGCACCATATTCGCCAACAAATTCAACGTGATCCCCTAGCCCAGCAAAGAGCTTGAGCACGGTTGATTTGCCAACGCCACTGGACCCAAGCAAACAAGTCCACTGCCCCGCCGCCACCTTAAGTGACAGTTCAGCAAACACCGGCACACCGCCGATGCTTGCCTTGCCCGTCATAAAGAGCGCCGGGGCTTTGGTCATGGTTTCAGCCCCATATCCCAAAAGCTAACCTCTAGGCGGGTCGCGGTGTCAAAGCGTTTGCACAGATATTGCCAGCGCGGGCTCGAGGTTGGGTCTGATCCCAAACGTCGGGCAACGGCCGCATCAATCAACGCGCCGACTTCGGTGCAAACATCTTGATACTCTGAACCGCCATAAGTGGTGATCCAATCCCCATAGGGGTTATCATTTGTAGAGGACAACAACCGCGCACCAATTTCACCGTAGCCCATCACGCAGGGTGCCAGGGCTGCCAATAGATCCAGCAAATCACCGGAATGTCCCGCATCCAGAACATAGCGCGTATAGGCAAGATTTTCAGGGCGTTCTTCGGCCGCAAACAGCGCGGCCTCTGAGATGCCCGCCGCTGCACAGGTTTTGACATGCAACGCAATTTCATCATTGATGAGCGCGTTCACTGTGCCAGCACACAGCCGCATTTCAGCGACGGTTTCAGCTTTGGTGATCGCCAAAGCCCAAGCGCGTGAGAAATGGATCAAAAAGACGTAATCTTGCGTCAAATAATGCAAAAAGGCAGCACGCGGCAACGAGCCATCCTGCAGCCCTTTGACAAATTCATGATCAACATAAGCGGGCCAGTTTTGGCCCGCCGCTGCCCGCCAAAGCGGAAATGTTTGTCCGTAACTCATGGCGCTTATTGTGCGCCCAGATCAACGGCAAGTTCAGACACAGGGCGTATGCCTTCGACCAGCTTGGCATCTGCAAGGAATTTTTCAAACCGCACATAACGGCCTTCGTCCAAAGCTTCTGGACGCAGGGCAAAGCGTGGCAAAGTATCTGCCCATGCTTTTTCGTTCAGCTCGTCTTGCAGCTCGGTTGATGTGCCCGAAAAAATCTCCCAGCTTTCTTGTGGGTGATTTACGATGAACTGGGTCGCCAGCTCTGTTGCGCGCAGAAAGCGACGGGTTTTGTCTACGTCCATTTTGTCTTTGTTGGCCACATAGATCAACTCGTCATAGGTCGGCACGCCCTCTTCTTCGATGTAAAAGCACTTGCCTTCGACGCCTTCGATTTCCATCTGGTTCAATTCGAAATTGCGGTATGCGCCAAGCACGGCGGCAACTTGACCAGACATCAAGGATGGGGAAAGCGACCAGTTCACATTGACCAGCTCGACGTCATCCATACCAAGGCCATGTTCGTTCAGGATGGTGCCCAGCAACGCTTCTTCGACGCCCGCAACAGAATAGCCAACTTTGCCGCCCTTAAGATCAGCGATGTTCTTGATGGGGCCGTCTTTTAGCACCAACAAGCAGTTCAATGGGGTTGCAACCAATGTGCCCACGCGCAGCAGGGGCAGGCCTTCGGCAACTTGCAGGTGCAATTGCGGCTGATAAGACACCGCAAGTTCCGCTTGACCAGCGGCAACCAGCTTTGGCGGGTCAGACGGGTCTGCGGGCGCAATGATTTCGACCTCAAGGCCTTGGTCAGCAAAGAAGCCTTTTTCTTGCGCGACAATGATGGGGCCATGGTCGGGGTTTACAAACCAATCCAGCAAAAGCGTCATTTTATCAGCGGCAAAGGCCGGTGTAGCGGTCAGCATCGCTGCTGCCATAAGTAGTTTTTTCATCTGTTCACTCCTAGGTTTCCGATGGCCCATCGCCAAGGGCGACAAGCGTTATTTCTCCGTCCCAGACCCGCGCCAGCCGTTCGGCGGCCTGCCAGGCGCGCAGGCCTGACCGGCAGGCCAAAACAGCGCGTTGTGCGGGGTTTGGCATGGGTCCATTTTCTGTAAAATCACTCACGCTATGACGCGTTGCTTTGACCAGTGCCGGGCCGGGTTCATCTGCCGCCCGAAGGTCGATCAAAAAGTCCTGTGGCGCAATGTCATTAGCGGCGATAAAGCGGTGTCCGCCCATTGGTTCTGGGGCTTTTTCAAAGCGAAAGCCACCAAAGCGGAAATGCGCTGCGTCATAGCTGACGATCTGCCCCAAGGGCGAAGGATTTGTGCCGCTGATAACCGCGACTGCCATCTGCGCTTGCAAACTGCCGATGACACCAACCGAAGGCCCCAAGACTCCATCTGCGTCACAGCTGCCCAAACGATCTGGCAAATCGGGAAACACTGCCCGCAAACTGGGTTGCCCGCCACAAAAGCCACCGCAATAGCCCTCGGTGCCAACCACCGAAGCGCTGATCAGCGGCAAGCCTGCTCCAAGGCAATGGTCACTGGCCACATAACTGGCTGCAAAACTGTCAGCACAATCCAGCACCAAATCAACACCTGCACAAAGCGCCGCGACATTAGAGGGATCAAGACGGCTGATTATGGGCTGAATTTCGCTTTCAGCATTCAGCGCCTGCATATGTTTGGCGGCGGCCAGTGCTTTGGACGCCCCCAGATCATTTTCGCGAAACAAAGTCTGGCGATGCAGATTGCTAAGTTCAACATGGTCCGGATCAACGAGGCGAATAAAGCCTACGCCAGCGCCCACCAAATACTGCAACACCGGGGCTGCAAGACCGCCGGCCCCGATCACCAATACACGGGCCGAGCGTAATTTGGCTTGGCCTTCTGGCCCCAGAGCGGGCACTGCGATCTGGCGCGCATAGCGGCTCATTTTTTTACCGCCTGTAACCATTCAGAGACCCGCGTCTCTGGATCGTCTTTCAGCGTGATATCAGTCACGGCCGCCACGATATCGGCCCCCGCGTCAAAGGCCCCAACCGCGCGTTCCACCGACATGCCGCCGATCGCCACAAGGGGCAGATCGCCGATTATCCCTTTCCATTCCGTGACTTTCTCAAGGCCTTGCTGATGCCATTTCATTTTCTTCAAAATGGTCGGATAAACCGGCCCCAAGGCGATATAGCTAGGATCCAGCGCCAAGGCGCGATCCAATTCAGCGCGATCATGGGTGGAAATGCCTAATTTCAAACCCGCGGCTTGAATGGCGTCGATGTCCGCAACGTCCAGATCCTCTTGGCCCAAATGCAGCCAGTCACAGCCCAGTTCAATGGCCAATTGCCAATAGTCATTCACCACCAGCACCGCGCCATGTTCATCACACAGCGCCTTGCCTTCGATCAATTGCGCGCGCACCACATCAAGCGGCTGATCCTTGATGCGCAACTGCACCAGTTTCACGCCAAGCGGCAAAGCGCGGCGCAACCAGGCCACATCGTCAAAGACCGGATAAAACGGGTGCAAGCTCATTCCAGAAACGCCTTTCCAAGCACAGGAGTAGAAGGCGCTGCCATGTCGCGCGGTTCCATCGCGTCTGCCTGATAGGCCAGAGCGCCCGCCTCGACGGCTTTGGCAAAACCTTCGGCCATGGCGACGGGGTCACCGGCTTTGGCCACAGCTGTATTCAGCAGCACAGCATCATAGCCCAATTCGATGGCCTGTGCCGCTTGACTGGGCACACCCAATCCCGCATCTACCACCAAGGGCAAATCCGGGAAATGCGCGCGCAAAGACCGCAGGCCGTAGACATTATTCAGCCCCAATCCAGTACCAATCGGCGCGCCCCACGGCATCAGAACCTGACAGCCAGCGTTTTGCAGCTTGTCGCACAGCACCAGATCCTCGGTGCAATAGGGAAAGACCTGAAAGCCATCTTCGGACAAAATGCGCGCGGCTTCGACCAAGCCAAACACATCTGGTTGGAGTGTATCTGCGTGGCCAATGACTTCGAGCTTGATCCAAGGGGTGTCAAACAATTCGCGTGCCATATGGGCGGTGGTCACCGCCTCGCGCACCGAATGGCAGCCGGCGGTATTGGGCAGCAGCGCCACATCCAGCTCTTTGATCAGGTCCCAAAAAGCTTGCCCGGCTTTGTCAGATCCGGCTTCGCGGCGCACGGAAACCGTTGCAATGCCTGCGCCAGAACGACGAAAGGCATCCGCCAGAATGGCAGGCGACGGATATTGCGCAGTGCCTAGCATCAAGCGCGAGTTGATTTCTTTTCCGTAAAAGGTTGGCATATCTATCCCCCCTGACGCGGCGCGACAATCTCGACGCGGTCCCCGTCCTTTATCTCTGTGGTTTCACGCAGCGTGGCAGGTACAAAATCTTCGTTGACCGCTGTGGCGACTTTGGCCCCACCATGGCCAAGTTCAACCAATATTGCCGCAAGCGAAGTCGCCTCAACCTCATGCTTTTCGCCATTAACCATGATCTTCATGCAACAACTCCGGTGTTTTGCCATCCAGCAGCCATTCGCCAACCATCCGCGCCATCGCAGGGGCCAGCAAATAGCCGTGCCGAAACAGCCCATTCACATAAATTTTGTCATTCTTCTGAGTGATCCGCGGCAGGTTGTCCGGAAAGGCAGGGCGTGCATCTACACCAATTTCCAACAACTCCGCTTCGCCAAATGCTGGATGCAGCGCATAGGCAGCATTCAATAATTCCATCACGGACCGCACCGTGGCGCGGGATCGCTCTCCGCTTTCGATCTGGGTTGCCCCTAGCATAAAGACGCCATCGCCACGCGGCACGATATATAGAGGAAAGCGCGGATGCAGCAGGCGGATTGGACGGTCTAAGCGGATATCTGGTGCGCGCAGGATCACCATTTCACCTTTAACGCCACGCATTTCTGGCAGCGCAGGTCGCGCAGCCAATCCTGTGCAATCTATCACCTGACCAACGCCAGCGCCTTCTTTCCAGAACTTGACGCCTTCGGACTTCAGGCGTTGCTGCAGATCGGTCAAGGTCACTCGCGGATTCAGATGCGCCTCTGCCCGCATATGCAAAGCGCGGTCAAACCGCTCGGCCAGTTGCGGTTCAAGCGCCGCAAGGCCGCTCTGATCCAACATCTCGTGGTTTTCGGTACGACGCGCAAAACGGTCAAGCTCTTGACGATCCCGCCCAAGCGCCACCACAACAGAGCCCTTATAGGTTAGCTTTGCACCTTGGGATTGCCACCAAGCAGCGGCATCACGCCCTAAGCGCACGACCTGTTCCTCAGCAACCTCTCCTTCACAATCCGCAGCCAACATACCGCCTGCCCACCAAGAGCATCCGTGCGGCCCCGGCGCGCCATTGGGGTCGATTACGGTCACATCACACTCGCGGCTGTGCAATTCTGCGGCCACGGTTAGGCCCACCACGCCACCACCGAAAATTGTGATTTTCTTATTCATCTCCAAACCTCATGGAAATGATGCACGGGTCCGTGGCCCTGACCGATGTCGATCTGATCTGACGCCACTATTGCTTTGTGCAACCAGGCATGTGCCCGCGCGACAGCGTCAGAGAGATCAGCCCCCTTGGCCAACTCGGCGGCAATGGCCGATGACATGGTGCAACCGGTGCCATGGGTGTTGCGGGTGTCAATGCGCGGTGCTTCAAACGCCATTGCGCCTTGATCCGTTAACAACCAGTCACGGCAAACCTCGCCTTTGGCGTGGCCGCCTTTCATCACCACAGCCTTGCAGCCCAGCGCAAGCAATCGCGCGCCCTGGGCCAGTACCGCGTCGTCATCGGTGGCCTCGGCCACGTTCAGAATTCGCGCCGCTTCGGGTAAGTTTGGGGTCAGCACATGGGCCATTGGCACCAAATGCTGCACCAATGCATCAACGGCATCACTGGGCAGCAAAGCCACGCCGGATTTTGACAACATGACCGGATCCAGCACAATTGGGCCAGCAAACGCCGCCAACGCAGCGGCGACAGTCTCGATCAAATCGGGCGCGCCCAGCATACCAATTTTCACCGCTTGCACATCGATATCATCCAAGACAGCTTTGATTTGCGCGGCGACAACCGGGTTCGAAATCGCTTCAACTGCCGTCACGTCCAGCGTATTTTGGGCGGTAATGGCCGTGATCGCGCTGGTGCCGAAAACCCCCAACGCGGAAAAAGTCTTTAGATCCGCTTGAACCCCAGCGCCGCCGCCACTGTCAGAGCCTGCGATCGTTAATGCCGCCTTTGCCATGCACTTCCCCTTGCAACTTTGCCAAACACCTTAGAGAGGGGGGAACATGGGAGGGTTAAGTGACTTAGCCCAATTTCCGTTCCCTCCGCCGGTATTGACCGGATCAGGTTCGATGGGTTGGCTATTGCCTCTCAGCTTGCACGCAAGCACCCCAACGGATGGCGAGTGACTAACAAGCCAACGCAGGAATGGCAAGAAAAGCTGCATTCTGGACTGCACGACAGCAACTTCTGGTGATATGGCTAGGAAAACCACAGCGCAGCGTCTTGGGTTGGCCAAACAATCCAGACGTAAAGCCGCTGATCAACAGGCAGGGCCATGGATGCAGTTTCAAAGATATGCGATTTTTTATACGCCACCAGAGGGCGCACTGGCTGATTTCGGCGCAGCTTGGCTTGGATGGGATATCGCCACAGGCATGCCAGTAGCCCACCCCTATATGCAGGATGTGACCGACGACATCGCTGCACTGACAGAAGCCCCCAGAAAATACGGGCTTCACGGCACAATTAAGCCGCCGTTTAGATTGACCGACGTCCAAAGCGAAGAAGCGCTGTTGGCTGCCTTTACAGAACTGTGCATGGTCAGCAAACCCGTTAGTCTTGACGGGCTAGAGGTGACACGCCTTGGCCGCTTCCTAGCGCTCACTGTTACCGGCGACACTTCAGAACTTGGTGCGCTTGCGGCCAATTTCCTGCGCAAACTTGATGGGTTTCGCGCCTTTCCTACCGAAGCAGAGGTTGCAAAACGCCAAAAGACGCGCTTGACCCTTTCACAAGAGGCCAATTTGCAAAACTGGGGCTACCCCTATGCGCTGGACGACTTTCGCTTTCACATGACACTGACCGGAAAACTGCCTGTCGAGCACGCCGAAACGCTAAAGCAAAGCCTGACCCAGGTGCTGGTCAATACCCTGCCCAAACCCTTTGTGATCTCGTCTCTGACTTTGGTGGGCGAAAATACTGATGGCCGCTTTATGGAAATCAAACGCCAAGCGCTTCAAGGTTAACACCGCACCAACGCGACCATAACGCCCGATCCGATCCTGCCACCAAGACCTAAAGCGGTCCAGCCTCAAACAAGCGTACTTTTAATCCCCCATGCGGCAACGGGGGGCCATTGCGCAGCTTGGGCAGGCCGGTGGCACGCGCTAACCCGGTGTCGCTGGTGATAATGCCAACACGCCAGCCCTGGAACTCTTCCTTAAGCCGTGTCCCCAAAGCCGCATAAAGCCCAAAGAGCAGCTTTTTGTTGCCAATACGTGCGCCATAAGGCGGGTTCACAATCACAATACCGGGTGGGCCATCGGGCCGCTGCATATCGCTGACAGAGGCGTGACGAAACGAGGTCACCGCAGCCACACCCGCACGCTCTGCGTTGGCAGCAGCCATAGCGATGGCCCCGGTGTTGCGATCAGAGCCAAAGAATCGCACCTCTGTTTGGTCATCGGCCGGCTTGGACTTAAGCGCTGCAAACGCTTCTGGGTCAAAACTAGCCAAGTGTTCAAACGCAAACTGACGGCTGCGCCCTGCTTGTAGTCCAAGCGCCATTTCGGCGGCCTCAATCACAAACGTCCCAGAGCCGCACATCGGATCCAAGATCGCTTGTGACCCATCATAGCCACATGACCGCAAAAACAGCGACGCCAAGGTTTCGCGCATCGGGGCTTTGCCGACCGCTTCTTTGTGGCCGCGTTTGTGCAAGGACTCGCCAGAACTGTCGACGCTCAGCGTAACCACATTGTCATCGATTCGTACTTTCACCACCACCGCAGCTTCGGCCGAGATTTCAGCCCCCAACTCTTCGCTGATGGCGCGCTCGATACGTTGTTTGGCGGCCCCTGCGTGATAAATCTTGGATTTCTTACTGACGGCCTCGACACGCACAGGCACATCTGGGCGCAACACATCACCCCACGGGAATTTGCGGGCGCGCTTGTCCAGTTGCGCCGGATGGAAAGCCATAAAACTGCCGATGCGTACCAGCACACGGGTGGCTCCGCGCAGTTCTAGGTTGGCGCGCCACACATCCGACCAGCCACCGCTGATTTCAACGCCCCCCGGTACAGGTTTTGCATCCGCCCAACCACAAGCTCGTGCTTCGGCGCATAAAACATCTTCAAGCCCCGGGGTGCCTACGAGAAAAATTGAAAGAGAGTCAGTATCTGCCATGCGCGGTCCCTAGGCTGAAATCGCAATAAAGACCACAGAATTGTCAATTATCACCAATTTCCACAAAAGAAACGTAGGGTTTCTTGCTGAGCCTCTTGATCACTGGTTAAAAATAGATAAAAAAATATGAAACCAGAAGTCGATCATAAAATTATCTATAAAGTGAGATCATGCTAGACAATTCTTCCCCATTGCGCACCGACTGGACCCGTGAAGAAGCGGATGACATTTACAACTTGCCCTTTATGGATCTGCTATATCGCGCCCAAACTGTGCACCGAGAACATTTTGATCCCAATCAAGTGCAACGCTCTAAGCTTTTGTCGATAAAAACCGGCGGCTGTGCCGAAGACTGCGCTTATTGCAGCCAATCTGCCCGCAACGGATCGCAACTATCAGCCTCTAAGCTGATCGAAGTCGAGCGCGTGCTTTCAGAAGCCAAAAAAGCCAAAGCCGGTGGGGCCACTCGCTATTGCATGGGGGCCGCTTGGCGCTCGCCAAAAGATCGCGATATGGACGTGCTGGAAGCCATGGTGCAGGGCGTCAAAGATCTGGGCATGGAAACCTGTATGACCCTCGGCATGCTGGAAGATGACCAAATTTTCCGCCTGCGCGAGTCGGGTTTGGATTATTACAACCACAACATCGATACCTCTGAACGCTATTATTCCGAAATCATCACCACCCGTACCTTTGCCGACCGCATCGACACACTGAACCGCGTGCGCGAAGCCGGTATCAAAGTCTGCGCCGGTGGCATCGTCGGCATGGGCGAACAGCAAATGGACCGAGTGGATATGTTGCTGGCTTTGGCGACGCTGAAAGAACACCCTGATTCCGTGCCCGTCAACATGCTGATTCCAATTGCCGACACGCCTTTAGCGGATGTTGAAAAACTCGACCCAATTGAATTTGTGCGCACCATCGCGCTGGCCCGTATCCTGATGCCAAAATCACATGTACGCCTGTCAGCTGGTCGCACAGACATGAGCGATGAACTGCAAGCCATGTGCTTCTTTGCTGGTGCCAATTCGATCTTTGTGGGCGACACATTGCTCACCGCCGACAACCCAGAAGAAGACGATGACAGCAAGCTGTTTGACAGGCTGGGCATCACTGCCATGGCAGTGGGGTGTGACGGCTCAAAATGACCGCCTTTTTGCGGCATCAGGGCGCGCTAGAGCTTCTCAAACAGCGCTCGCGCTACCGCAGCCTCGCGCCACGCGCGGGGCATGACTTTGCCTCTAATGACTATTTGGGACTGGCCCAATCTGAACGGCTGCGCAAAGCGGCGCAAAGCGCCTTGGACCGCGGCGTGCCCGTTGGTGCCGGTGGCGCACGGCTGTTGCGGGGAAATGACGACGAGCATTGCTTGCTGGAAGCGGAATCTGCGCAGACCTTTGGCACCGAACGTGCGCTGTTCATGGGGGGCGGTTTTCAGGCCAATATGGCAATTTTCGCCACACTGCCCGGCCATGATGATCTGATCCTGCATGATGCTTTGGTACATGCCAGCGCCCATGATGGTATGCGGCTTGGCCGCGCCAAATCCCAGCCTTTTGCCCATAATGATCCATTGGCCGCCGAACTGATCATAAAAGAATGGCAGGCCAACAACACAGGGCGCGTATGGATCGCCATCGAAACGCTGTATTCGATGGAAGGCGACATTGCCCCGGTGGCCGCATTCATGGCCCTTGCGCAAAAATATAACTGTGTGCTGGTGGCCGACGAAGCCCATGCCACTGGCCTGCATGGGCCGGGCGGACTTGGGTTATCACATGAATTTTCCAGCAACCCCAACCTGTTAACCCTTCACACTTGCGGAAAAGGGCTGGGCGTGTCCGGGGCTTTGGTTTGCGGCCACAGCGTTTTGATCGAAACTTTGATCAACAAGGCGCGCAGCTTTATCTTTGCCACGGCACCTTCACCGCTGAATGCTGCCTTGGTGCGGGCTGCACTTCAAAGCCTCGCAAAGGACCCAGATCTGCGGCACCGCGCGCATGCGCGTTTGCGGCACGCACACACCGAGGCCGCGCGGCTTTGTGGCCTGACTGATCTGCAAAGCCAAATCATCCCAGTTATCATTGGTAAAGACGCTCCCACGATGGCACTGGCAACCGCTTTGCAAGATCAAGGCTATGATATTCGCGGCATTCGCCCCCCAACCGTACCACGCAACACCGCGCGCTTGCGCATTTCCATCACCGGCAATGTCAGCGACGCCACCATAACCGACATGTTCACCACCCTTGCCCGCCTAAAGGAGCGTCAGACTTATGACTAAAATGGTTGTGACTGGCACCGACACCGGCATAGGCAAAACCATCTTTTCAGCCGGGCTGACACGGGCATTGGACGCGTGTTATTGGAAACCGGTGCAGGCCGGGCTTGAAGAAGAAACCGACACGCAGATTGTGGCGCGCCTGTCGCAACAGCCCACCTTGCCCGAGAGCATTCGCCTAAATCTCCCAATGTCGCCGCATTTAGCCGCCGAAGCCCAGAACCTTCAAATCGATCCCGGCGCGCTGACACCCCCCAATGTCACAGGCCCTCTGGTGATCGAAGGTGCAGGCGGGCTGATGGTGCCGCTCAATCGCAAAACCCTGTTTATCGATGTGTTTGCCGCGTGGAAAACCCCTGTGATCTTATGCGCGCGCACCCAATTGGGCACCATCAACCACAGCCTCCTGTCGCTGCGCGCGCTTCAATCAGCCGGATGTAGCGTGGCAGGTATTGTGTTTATCGGCGATGCGGAACCCGAGGTTGAAGAAACCATTGTGGCCTTTGGCGACGTGGCGCATCTGGGCCGCTTGCCGCGTCTGAATCCATTGAGCGCTGCCAGCCTGCACAAGGCCTTTGACGACATTGATGTGCAAACCATTCAACAGGCGATGACATGACACCGCTAGAGTTTGACCAACAGCACCTGTGGCACCCCTATACCAATGTCACCCAGCCCGGCCCGACATTCCGTGTGTCCGAAGCTGAGGGTGCCAAGATCATTCTGGACGACGGCACCCCGCTGATCGACGGCATGTCCAGCTGGTGGTGCATGTTGCATGGCCACCGTAACCCCCGCATCACCGCAGCGATCCACGCCCAGCTTGATAAGCTGCCCCATGTGATGTTTGGCGGGCTGACCCATGATCCAGCGATCGAGCTGGGTCAAAAGCTCTTGTCGATGACCCCCGCCTCTTTACAGCGGATCTTTTATTGTGACAGCGGCTCTGTTGCGGTTGAGGTTGCGATGAAAATGGCGGTGCAATATCAACATGCCATTGGCCAGCCAGCCCGCAGCCAATTTGTCACAATTCGCAGCGGCTATCATGGCGACACTTGGAAGGCGATGAGCGTCTGTGACCCAGACACCGGCATGCACCATCTGTTTCAGGGTGCCGTCAGCGTTCAGCATTTTGTGCCCAAACCGCCGATCACCCTTAGGGCTAACTGGGATGAAGATCCGCAGAAAAACGGGCTTGCGGAATTGGAGGCGGTGCTCAAAGCCCATCATGCAACCATCGCCGGTTTCATACTGGAGCCTGTGGTTCAGGGTACCGGTGGCATGTATTTCTACCACCCAAAATATCTGGATGGCGCGCGGGCCTTATGTGATGCTTACGGCGTGTTGATGATCTTTGATGAAATCGCCACAGGCTTTGGCCGCACAGGCAAGCTGTTTGCCACAGATTTCACCCAAGTCGAACCTGATATCTTATGTTTGGGCAAAGCCCTGACCGGCGGTCATATCAGTTTTGCCTGCACAATGACCAACGGCCGCGTGGCGCAGGGTATTGGCGATGGCAATCCCGGTATCTTCATGCATGGGCCAACCTATATGGCCAACCCACTTGCCTGCGCTGCTGCTAAGGCCTCCCTTGATCTGCTAGCGGAAAACAACTGGGCCGCGCAAACCCAACGCATCCAACAGCAATTGGAAACCGAGCTGGCCCCGGCCAAATCTTTTCCTGGCGTGGTCGATGTGCGCGTGCTTGGGGCCATTGGCGTGATCGAAATGCAGCACAAAGTCAGTGCTGACGCCGCCCATGCGCTTGCCAAAGAAACCGGCGTCTACCTGCGCCCCTTTGGCCATAATATTTACACCATGCCTCCGTTCATTTGTGACGCAGACGAGCTAAGCCAGATCACCGCCGCCATGCTGCGGTTGGCGCAGGAGTTATGATGCAGACCAGCTGGCTTAAGAATAACAAAGCAGAGACGCTGATCGTTATTTTCGGCGGCTGGGCCCTTGGCGAAAAGCCGTTCTTGCATCTTTCCGGCGATGCTGACCTGCTTTTTGTGCAGGATTTTCGCACCTTTTCCGCGCTGCCTGACCTGTCTGGCTACACGCATAAAACCCTCGTCGCCTTTTCGCTGGGTGTTGCATGCTTTGGTCATTGGCAGGCACAGTTCCCCACAGAGTTCACACGCAAGATTGCCATTAGCGGCAGCCTGCATCCGGTAGATCGCAAACGCGGCATTCCGCCTCTGGTGTTTGACAAAACCCACGACGGGCTTTCTGCGGCAAGCTATCAAGAGTTTCGAACCCATTGCTATAACGCAGCGCAGCCCCATCAAGACATTGATCTGATGGCACGCCAGGCAGAGCTTGCCGCAGTGAAACAGCGCGGGCCGGCACCAGACCCGGCCTTTGATCGCATTTTTATCAGCGCGCAGGATCGCATATTCCCGATTGCCAATCTGCGCCGCGCATGGGGTGAACACACCAGCAAAATACGCTTGATTGAGGCCCCCCATGTGCCATTCGCACAGTGGCAAACCTGGACCGAGGTCTGTACATGAAAGACCTAACACCTGCCCCACCCCACGATCGTGTGCAACAAAGCTTTCGCAGAGGCCTTGCCAGCTACCACAGCAGCGCCACACATCAGGCTGACATCGCCGCACGATTGGCTTTGCAATTGGTGCAGGCTGGCGCGCCAAAGTCTTTTGCCAATGCGTTGGAATTTGGCTGCGGCACCGGGCATCTCACCCAGCACTTGCGCCGCAATTTTACGTTTCAGTCACTGACGCTGAATGATTTGGTGCCAGAATGTGCCGCCTTTGCGGGTGCCAAAGACCATTTTGTACCCGGCCCCATCGAAACGCTGCAACTGCCTATGGCGCTGGATCTCGTGTGTTCCGCCAGCACTGTGCAATGGCTCGACGACATTCCAGCCACATTGAGTCACTTGTCGCAGGCGCTTGTGCCCGGTGGTTGGTTGGCGCTCAGCGGCTTTGGCACCTCGCAGTTTCATGAATTGCGCGCTCTCGGATCAGAGGCCGCCGCCCCTAGCTATGTTGACGCTGAACACTGGCGGGCGATGTTGCCAAGCGACTTAAAGATCAAACATCTGTCACAAGCGCGGCGCGTTGCGTGGTTTCCGAATGCCTTGGCCTTGCTCAAACATCTGCGCGAAACCGGCGTGAACGGAGCTGCCAGCAAAGCATGGACCCAAACGGCGCTAAAGGGCTTTGAAACGCAGTATCGCCAACGATTTGGCACACCAAGAGGCCTGCCACTTACCTATGATCCCGTTTGGATTGTGGCGCAGAAAACCTAGGCAAGCCTAGACAAATGTCGCTGCAGGACAGAGACCGCAGCGTCGATATCGCGCTTATTGATCGCCAACATAATCGCCCGATGATCACGGTCTGTGCGTTCGACCCAGTTTTTTGAATAAGAGGCCAACAAATGCCGCGCGCTTAGCAGTTGCAAGTCAGCAACCTCAGACAACAACCTGGGCATTCCACAGGCCGCTAATATGGCAAAATGAAACCGACGGTTTTCGCGTTCCCAGCTGACTATATCTTTCGCGGTATCACAGGCCAGCCTTGCGGCATCGGCTTCTTGGCGTTGGTCGTTGGTCAGATGCAATATAGAATGGCGCAGAGCCACCGGCTCGAGCGCCAGTCGCATGACGCGAATTTCCTGCATATCCGCAGGATCAAACGGCGCAACGCGCACGCCGCGCCGCGGCAGGCTCACCGCCAACCCATGCGCGACCAGACGCTGCAAGGCCTCACGCACCGGCACATGACTGGTGTTAAACGACTTGGCGATATGATCCTGACGCAGCTTCTCATCCGCCACCAATTCGCCGCGCAAAATTTGCTCGGTCAGGGCATGGGTGATCTGATCAGAAATGGTAATCTTGGTCGTTGCTGGCATGTGTCACTGTTAAGAAGCCACATCGATTGTGGCAAGCATCAAACGCCTATTTGGCCCTTAGGGTGCTGAAAAATCTCTACGGGACCATCGTTAAATTCCATCCAGAACTGACGACAAAACTCCCAAACCTCTGGAAAATGCGCCATATGGTGGGTCAAAAGCCCAAAGGGTTCCGTATTGTCAGACTTGCCCTGACGCCGTTTTTTCAACAAGCGCACCGCTTTCTCAATGATCGCCTGAGGATCAGACAGGTTTTTGGACGGCCGCCAATACAACGGATCAATATGGGTGTTGATCTGTCGCAATCCGTGCACCAGTAACGCGTCGGTCTTTGGATGGCTGGTTGATAAAGACTGATAGCCCAGCGCTGGAAGCTTTTCGACCAAATCCAAATCAACACGGTTCCACGGAGGCACAAACATCGCAACCAATTGGTCGCCGCATAAAACGGTTAACCGACGCAAGCCCTCGGCGGCTTCTTCGCACCGCAGATCCAGCGCACGTGCATCACCAAATTCTGACTTTGGCCCTTCGGACGGCTGAAAGTTTGTATGTGACCAACCATGCACCACAGGATGCAACTGCGCGGTATCTGCAATTGTCTTGGCCAACGCCTGGGTCGCATTGCGCGGGATCACCGCCAAATGCACCGGCATCGACACCTCGGATGAAAGATTTATCAACCTGTCCAGAGCGGCGCTGGGGTCGGTTGCATCATCGTCACGCCACCACACCGGCAGAGTCAGCCCGTCTTTCCGCCAGCGCTGAAGCTCGACCTGTAGCGGAGACCAATCCAATTTCATTTGCATGCTGTTCAAGCCAACAAATTGCAAGCTTGCCCTAAACCCCAATTGCCAAACAGTATCCTAGCAATAGAGCCAGATTGCAATTGGCGCAGCGCGGCTCAGGATTGGGATGCGTGCAGTTGGCGCAGATGGCGCGCGCAGCCTTTGAGCGCAGCAAAATCATCCTCGATCAACGTCACATTGATTGATCCGGCAAGCTCTGAAAACCGGCCCTTTTGCGCTTTGATCTCGGCAAATCCATATTGCGCCAAATGCGGCGTCACAGCCCGCGCAACGCCTCCGGTCAAATAAATGCCGCCAAACGGCAGATGCGACAAAGCATAATCGCCAACAACGCATCCCAAAAGTGCAACGTAATCTTTCAGAGTTGCTTGCGCCTTGGGGTCTCCGGCATCCAAAGCCATCATGATATCGCTGGCCGCGCGTTTTTCCCCGCTGTGGAACTCATAGATGTTCTCGATGCCTTGCCCCGCCAAGGCCACTTCAATAGACGCATAGCCTCTGTTGGCGCTCAACCAATCACACAACTCCGCCTGATCCTTGCGATAGGGCAGTGTTGCGTGCCCCCCTTCGCAAGATGGCACCACCAGATCTTGACCATATCGATGAACAGGCACGATATTGAACCCCGTTCCCAACCCAACCACCAAACGTGGCCCGACCTTGGGGGCCGCAACTTGCACAACTGGGCGCGTCGTATCAGCCGTTAAGTCATCCAACGCATAGCCCTGTGCCTGTAGATCGTTGATCACATCCGCCACTGCAGCGCCTGTCACATCGCGCATCGGCTTGGGGTCAATTTCCCAGCTTAGGTTGGTCATGCGGCCAATGCCGTCGGTTACTGGACCTGCCGCACCGGCGCAGACCCCGTCCAGCGGCCCGGGGGCCATTTCTGTCACATAAGCATCAAGGGCGGCTTCAAAACTATCGGTCTCGGCATTGCGATAGCGCCGTGTTGATCCGTCGATCAATCCGCTATCATCCGCGAGCCCCACACGTGTATTTGTGCCGCCAATGTCAGCAACCAATAACAATCCAGCCATGAAACCCCCAAAAAGTTCTCTTACGATGTTAGCGCTATCTTTAATGCGCTATAAGACTCTTTTGGCGTGCGATCCAGTGTTTCGAAGTCAACATGCACCAAACCAAAGCGTTTTTCATAGCCAAGGGCCCATTCATAGTTGTCCAAAAGCGACCAAACCATGTAACCGCTTAACGGAACGCCCTCTTGCATAGCCTTTTGCGCAGCGGCCACATGCTGGTTCAAGTAATCGATTCGCGCAGTATCCTGCACATGTCCATCCTTCAGAACATCTGCATTGGCCATACCATTTTCTGTCACAAACAGGGGCAAATCGCCCGTGTATTCCGCCTGGGTGCGCTTTAAGAAATCATACAGGCCTTGGGGGTAAATCTCCCAGCCCATTTGGGTTTTGGGCAGGGGGCCGTCGACCTCATCGTGGCTTGGCCAAGGGCCATCGTTTGGTGCGATGACTTTACGGGTATAATAATTCAACCCAACCCAATCCAAGGGCTGCTGAATGGTGACAAAATCATCCTGATAGTTCTCAGGCAGATGCGGGCCCAGTCCTTGCAGCACATTTTCTGGATAACGCCCTTTAAAAACGCCATCGAGGAAAAAGCGGTTGTAATACCCATCATAAAGCGCGGCCGCATCTCGGGCCGCCTCACTCCCATCAACCGGCGTGGCCCATTCAAAGTTAAACACGCCCCCCAGGTTTTTCATGCCCAAGCCCCGCATCACTTCGATAGAGGTCCCATGCGCCAGCAACACATGGTGCATAGCGCGCGCAGTGGCGCGAATGTCACGCAGTCCCGGCGCATGGTGCCCCAAGAAATGGCTCAGCCAGCCCACACACCAAGGTTCATTGATAGGTGCTGCGCTAAACACCCGGTCGCCGATCCGCCCCATAATGATTTCGGCGTAATCGCCAAACCATTTGGCAATATCGCGGTTACGCCAGCCACCCTGATCCGCCAGCGCCTGCGGCAATTCCCAATGATACAGGGTCGCACAAGGCTTCAACTCACGCTCTAGCATCGCGTCCACCAACCGGTCATAAAAATCCAAACCTGCTTGGTTGGGTGTCCCGCGCCCGTCGGGCAACACCCGCGCCCAGCTGGTTGAAAACCGATAGGCATCAAATCCAGCGGCGGCCAAAAGGTCAAAATCCTCCTCAAACCGATGATAGTGGTCGCAGCCCAAGGCTCCGTTTTCTGCCCGCACCACATTGCCGGGGGTTGCCGCGAAACTATCCCAATGGGTTTGCCCAGCCCCGCCAAATTGATGGCCTTCGATCTGATAAGAAGACGTTGCGGCCCCAAAAATAAAATCCTGGGGAAAGTCACTGCGTTTGAACTGCATTGGGTATCCTTAGTTTGGGGCCGGACCGGTTGATTTCCCAACAATCAAATCTGCTTCCAGCAACACCGAGACAGGCTCTTGTGTTGGCGAAGCGATTTGGTCCAGCAAAAGCTTTGCAGATTGACGACCCGCCTCGCGCACAGACGACCGAGTTGCCGTGAACAGTGGTTCATCTTTGCCATTATTCAAATAGCTCAGGTCATCATCATGGGTGATCACAGACACATCTCGGCCCATCTTCAGACCCGCTTCTTCGATAGCGCGACGCACCCCGATTGCGGTGATCATCGATGAAGTTAAGATCGCGGTTGGCGGATTGGGCAATGCTAGCATTTCACGCAACGACGTATAGCCCAGCGCCTCGGTCATCTCGCCACTACGCATCAAGTCCGCCCGCAAAGGCTCGCCCCTGTCGAGCAAGACTTCCTCTAGCGCTTTGCGGCGCCGAAAGGCAAAATCCATATCCTCCAGACCGTTAATCAGCGCGATGCGCCGATGCCCCAGGTCCATCAAAAACGAGGCCGCGCGCCGAAACGCCGAGAAGTTATTCACATCAAGCCAGCTATAAGGCTCTGTCACTTCCGATGCCCGACCATGCACAACAAACGGCATATTCAACTCGCGTAAAAGTGGAATACGAAAATCCTGCATATGAGGACCATGCACAATCACCCCATCCACAGTTTTGCGCTTATGCAAGTCTCGATAGGCCTTTTCCTCGTCCCCATCCGGCACTACCGACAGCACCATGTCATAGCCACTTTTGGAATAAGTCTCCCCCGCTCCGGCGATAAAATCGCCAAAAACCGGGTTCACCATTTCATGATTTGACGAGATCGGGATGACATGCCCAACGGCCATGGATCGGCCCGTGGCAAGCCCTTTGGCTCGGGTATTTGGGCGGTATCCATGTGTGCGTGCGGCTTCCTGCACCCGCATACGGGTCTTTTGATTCACCTCGGGGTACCCATTCAGCGCCCGACTAACGGTGGTCTGAGATAAACCCAATAATTCTGACAGCTGTTTTAGGTTCATCGCATCCTCAAAGCGCTTTAAATTTTGATCCTTAGTAATATGACGGCGACTTCTAGTCAAAGAATATCCCCAAGAAATCCGTCAATAACCTATTATTTTTTCGAAATCGAAATCAAATATTGACTCCAAGCCGACTCATTTGACATGTTAGCGCCATCCAAAGCGCTTTGAATTTTAATTTGCGCTACAAAAATCATGCTTGCACTTCTAGGGAGGAAGACACATGAAACTATCCTTATTCTCCAGCGTTGCTGTTGCCGCCATGGCCGCCAATATGGCGATGGCAGACAGCCACCTTGCCGGTCAGCAGTTGACCGTCGCGGGTCCTTGGCTTGGCCCAGACCAAGAAAACGTCGAAGCTGTCTTGGCAATTTTCGCCGAAAACAGTGGCATCGACGTGCGTTATGTCGGTTCTGACAATTTTGAACAGCAAATCATGATTGATGCCGAAGCCGGCTCTGCCCCAAATGTTGCGGCTTTCCCCCAACCGGGTCTTGCCGCAAACATGGCAGCACGAGGCTTTTTGACACCCTTGGCAGATGGCACCGGTGACTGGGTGCGTGAAAACTATGCCGCTGGTCAATCATGGGTTGATTTAGGCACTTATGCGGGTGCAGATGGGTCAGACGGGCTTTATGGCTTTTTTTACAAGGTCGACGTGAAATCTCTGGTTTGGTATGCGCCAGAAAACTTTGAAGACGCCGGCTATGACGTTCCAACCACAATGGAAGAGCTCAAAGCCCTGACCGACCAGATTGTAGCGGATGGCGGCACACCTTGGTGCATCGGGCTGGGATCAGGCGGCGCAACCGGCTGGCCAGCAACTGATTGGGTCGAAGATCTGCTGTTGCGCACCCAATCCCCAGATGTCTATGACGCATGGGTCAAAAACGAGATCGCCTTTGACGATCCGCGCATCGTCGCAGCCATCGAAGAATTTGGGGCCTTTGCCCGGGTTGACGACTATGTTGCGGGCGGCGCAGCTGCAGTGGCCTCGACTGACTTCCGCGACAGCCCCAAAGGCATGTTCTCAGCTCCACCTCTTTGCTACATGCACCGTCAGGCCTCGTTTATTCCGGCCTTCTTCCCAGAAGGCACCGTGGTTGGCGAAGATGCAGACTTCTTCTACTTCCCAGCCTATGCCGGCAAAGATCTGGGTGCGCCGGTTCTGGGCGCAGGCACAGTTTGGGCGATCACCAACGACAGCCCAGCCTCTCACGCTTTGATCGAATTTTTGCAAAGCCCAGAGGCACATGAAGCCTGGATGAAGCGCAAAGGCTTTTTGACGCCACACAAGGGTGTCGACACGGCAATGTTCTCTGACCCAACCCTGAAAAAGATGAATGACATTCTGTTGGGTGCAACCACGTTCCGCTTTGACGGTTCTGACCTGATGCCAGGTGGTGTGGGCGCAGGCAGCTTCTGGACTGGCATGGTTGACTATGCCTCTGGTACAAAAACCGCTGGCGAAACAGCTACAGCGATCCAGCAAAGCTGGGATGGCCTGAAGTAATTCAGCCCAAAACATAAACTGCGTCCGGCCCAACGCCGGACGCAGTATCAGGGTCCACCTAGACCCGATTAGGGGAAAATCCATGCATCCAGCATTACTTGGCATCTTGACCATCGTCATCGGCGTTGGCGCCTGCGTTGGCTATTTTTTCTTATCTAACCTGGCGTTGGATAAGGTGATCTTTCCACCGCGCGGCCCAAACGCAGGACGCAACATCAACCGCGCGAATATCATTCGCCCCTGGCTCTTTTTGGCTCCGGCCCTGTTTGTCCTGGGGCTTTATCTGGCCTATCCAGTTTTTGCGACACTTTGGCTTTCACTTACGGAACGCACAGCCAATGGCGCACAATGGGTTGGGCTTAGTAACTATTCGCAAATGCTGGGTGAACCCAAATTCTGGGAAGCCATGCGCAACAACATTTTGTGGCTGATCTTTGTGCCCGCGGCCTCAACCGCCTTTGGCCTATTGGCCGCACAGCTGACGGACCGCATCGGCTGGGGCAACATTGCAAAATCCCTTATTTTTATGCCAATGGCGATCTCTTTTGTCGGCGCAGCAGTCATCTGGAAGCTCATTTACGACACCCGCCCTGAAGGCTCTGACCAAATTGGCGTCCTGAACGCGCTTTACCTCTACTTTGGTGGTGACACGCCGCAGCAATGGCTGACCATTCCGCTTTGGAACAACCTGTTCTTGATGGTGGTCTTGGTCTGGATCCAAACCGGGTTTGCCATGGTGATCTTATCCGCGGCTCTGCGCGGCATCCCCGAAGAAACCATCGAGGCTGCCATTGTTGACGGAGCCAATCCGTTTCAAGTGTTTTTCAAGATCAAAGTGCCGCAGATCATGGGCACCATCGTTGTGGTCTGGACCACGATCACCATCATCGTTCTCAAGATCTTTGACATCGTTTTTGCCATGACCAATGGCCAATGGGAAACCCAGGTGCTTGCCAATTACATGTACGACAAACTGTTCCGCGCCAATGACTGGGGGGTCGGCTCAGCCAGCGCGATGATCATCATGCTGCTGGTCACCCCTATCCTTGTCTGGAATGTTTACAACGCCCGCAAGGAGATGCGCTAATGGATAATATTGCTGGCACCAAATCCTCCCTGATGTGGGCAGTGCACCTCTCTGTCGCCGCCCTTGTGGCGCTTTGGCTCCTGCCCACATTTGGCCTGTTTGTTTCGTCATTCCGCACCGCAGATCAAATCTCTGGCAGCGGCTGGTGGAATTCTCTGACCGCTCAAGAACAAACCCTAACACTGCGCACCCAAGCGCCGGACACTCAGCAGCAAGTCGGAAATCTATTTGTGATCGAAGGACAGTTGTTTGAAGGTGACGCGCCGGAAATTGACTCTTGGGGGATTTCTTCCAAAGCGGTGGACGCGTTTCAGGCTGGCGAAACCGCCGAACTGCGCAAAGGTGGCACATTGATCGTCAATCCAGACGGCACCTATCGCATGGCCCATACCGAAGCCTTCAGCGGCTCACGCGGCCAACGTATCTTTCTGACCGCAGAAGTGCCGCCAGAATTCACCATGGATAACTACAAAACCCTTCTGTTTGACCCCAAGAATATCGACGGGATGAGCAAAGCCTTTATCAACACACTGACAGTGACCATTCCAGCGACCATCATCCCAATTCTTGTTGCGGCCTTTGCAGCCTATGCATTGGCGTGGATGGAATTCCCCGGTCGGGCCTTGCTAATTGCCTTTGTGGTAGCGCTGCTTGTGGTCCCGCTGCAATTGGCGTTGATCCCGCTCTTAAAGTTGCACAATGAAATTGGCATCGGCAAAGGTTATATGGGGGTCTGGTTGGCCCACACCGGCTTTGGCATGCCTATGGCGATTTATTTGCTGCGCAATTACATGGTGGGGCTCCCTCGTGATATCATCGAAAACGCCCGGGTAGACGGCGCAACTGAATTCCAGATCTTCATCAAGATCATTCTACCGCTGTCGTTTCCGGCCCTCGCCAGCTTTGCAATCTTTCAGTTCCTCTGGACCTGGAATGACCTGCTCGTTTCACTGGTCTTTCTGATTGACAGCACCGGTGAAACCACGGTGATGACAAAACAAATCGTAGAGCTTTTGGGCACCCGTGGCGGCAATTGGGAGATCCTAGCAACCAGCGCCTTTGTCTCTATCGCTGTGCCTTTGGTGGTCTTCTTCGCAATGCAAAAATACCTCGTGCGCGGCATGCTTGCCGGCTCGGTCAAGTAACGGAACAATGGAATGAACGTAATGACTTCGCTCAATTCAGCACACGCTCTAGCAGGTGACACAGATTGGTGGCGCGGCGGCGTGATTTACCAAATCTACCCGCGCAGCTTCCAAGACAGCAGCGGCAATGGCATCGGCGATCTAAAAGGCATCACCAGCCGCCTACCGCACATTGCCTCGCTTGGGGTGGACGCCATCTGGATTTCGCCGTTTTTCAAGTCGCCAATGAAAGACTTTGGCTATGATGTCAGCGACTATTGCGACGTTGATCCAATGTTTGGCACGCTGACTGACTTTGATGCGCTTGTGGCGCGCGCCCACGATCTGGGATTGCGTGTCATGATCGACTTGGTGTTGTCTCATACAAGCGATCAACACGACTGGTTCAAAGAAAGCCGCAAATCACGCGACAACAGCAAATCCGATTGGTTCGTTTGGTCCGACCCAAAACCAGACGGCACCCCGCCCAACAATTGGCTGTCGATCTTTGGGGGATCAGCCTGGCAGTGGGATCCGCGCCGTGAGCAATACTTTCTGCATAACTTCCTAACCAGCCAACCAGACCTGAACTTTCATACGCCAGCTGTGCAAAGCGCGCTGCTGGATGCCACCCGATTTTGGCTGATGCGCGGGGTTGATGGGTTTCGCTTGGACACCATCAACTTTTACACCCACGATGCGCAGCTGCGCGACAACCCGGCCCTGCCCGCCGAGGCACGTAACGCCACCATCGCGCCCAGCGTGAACCCCTATAATCATCAGGAACATCTCTACTCCAAAAACCAGCCAGAAAACTTGGATTTTCTGCGCAAATTCCGGGCGCTGCTTGACGAATTCCCCGGCTCTGCTGCAGTTGGCGAAGTGGGGGATGCGCAATATGGGTTGGATATTCTTGGGCAATACACCCAAGGCGACGACTATGTGCATATGTGCTATGCTTTTGAATTCCTGGCGTCAGCCCCACTGACCGCCACCCGCATCGCCGAGGTCTTTCGGCACCTAGACGAAAAGGCACCCGATGGCTGGGCCTGTTGGGCCTTTTCCAACCATGACGTCATGCGTCATGTGACCCGCTGGGATCTGACGCCCAAGGCCCTGCGCCTGTTCACAACCATGTTGATGTGCCTGCGCGGATCAGTCTGCATCTATCAGGGCGAGGAGCTTGGCCTTCCAGAAGCAGAGGTGCCATTTGAGGCACTCCAAGACCCCTATGGCATTGAATTCTGGCCAGAATTCAAGGGTCGCGACGGCTGCCGAACACCGATGGTTTGGGAAAAATCCAACCAAAATGGCGGCTTTAGCCAGGGGCTTCCTTGGCTGCCGGTCAGCGCGGATCACTTGCATAATTCGGTCTCTGCCCAAGAAGAAACACCAGACGCGCTGCTGCACCATTACCGTCGCGCGATCGCTCTAAGGCAAGATCATATTGCGCTGCGCAAAGGCGCGCATTCTGCGCCGACCGCAACTGGCAATATCCTGCAATTCACACGCAGCTACGGCGAGCAAACATTGTTTTGCGCCTTTAATCTGGGCGACAGCGCCGCAGATCTCACGTTGCCAACCTCTGCTTTGCAGCCCATCGCTGCGGACCTCGGAGGCGCGCAATCCACCAGCCGCCAGATCACACTTGATGCATGGCAGCCTTTCATCGCGATTTTGGACCAAGGGGAATAAATCATGGCAGGCCTTAAACTTCAAAACGTAGAAAAGACCTATGCCGGTGCGGTCAACGTGCTTAACGACATCAATCTGGACATTGAACCCGGTGAATTGATTGTGTTCGTTGGACCGTCGGGCTGTGGCAAATCCACCTTGCTGCGCATGATTGCAGGCCTGGAAAAAATCACGGGCGGCACGTTGGAAATTGACGGTATGTTGATGAACGACATGCCACCCGCGCAGCGCGGCATAGCCATGGTGTTCCAATCCTATGCGCTGTATCCGCATATGACGGTGCGCGAAAACATGGCTTTTGCCCTGAAACTGGCCAAGAAAACCCCGGCCGAAATCGATGAATCCATCGCCTATGCCGCCAAGGTTTTGCAACTCGAAGACTACCTTGATCGCCTGCCAAAGGCCCTGTCAGGCGGGCAACGTCAGCGGGTGGCCATTGGCCGCGCCATTGTGCGTGATCCCAAGGTCTATTTGTTTGACGAACCGCTTTCCAACCTAGATGCCGCGCTACGTGTAGCCACCCGCATCGAAATCGCCCAGCTTAAGGAAGCCATGCCAGACAGCACTATGGTCTATGTGACTCATGATCAGGTCGAAGCGATGACACTGGCCACACGCATTGTTGTTCTGGCCAACAAGGGCATTGCTCAGGTCGGCACCCCTTTGCAGCTGTATGAAACCCCTGAGAACGAATTTGTCGCCCAATTCATCGGCTCTCCAGCGATGAACTTGCTATCCGGCGAGATCACCGAAACCGGTACAATCACCACAGTGACTTTAGATGGCGGCGGCATTGCACGCTCAAATGTTGCCACCATGGACAGCGAACTTGGCCTCCGCGTGAATATCGGTATCAGACCAGAGGACTTCACCGTGACCCATGACGCGGCCATCTATACCGGCATGGTCAAGATCACCGAAGCTTTGGGCGAGGTAACGCTGCTGTACTTTGAACCCGAAGACACCGCCGACGGGGTCATCGCCAAACTGCCCGGCATTCACAAAGAGCTGCGGCGCACCCAAGTTGGTCTGACCGCAGATCCGTCAAAGGTTCATTTGTTCAGCAACGGCAAATCTTTGTTCTACCGCTAAGGCACAAAAAACCAATAAAGTGAGTTAGCCCCGCGCCTGCGGGGTTTTCTTTTGCCTAAATTTATTCCCGACAAATAAAATCAGGAATTGACTCATCCGAGTATTTTAGTCAGAAATAAATCACCACAGCCAAGGAAACGCGACAATGAATATTCAAACCCCGATTTCAGATCTCTTTATTGATACACCTGTGCATGACGCCAAAATCATCACCGGCAAAAACGGCCTTGCCCGAATTGTGCTGAACAACCAAATCTACACGCTGCGCATCACCCGCGCCGGAAAACTCATTCTCACCAAATAAGCCGCCCCCCAACGAAAAGGGCGACCGCCGGGCCGCCCTTTCGCATTTCAAGTTTGGGAGGGCTATCAGCCCTTGCCTTTCCAAGGCACCAAAACCTTCTCGGCGTAGCGCATCAAGACATCGATGCCAAAGCCAATGATACCAATCAAGATAATCCCCATGATCACGATATCGGTGTTCTGGAATTTAGACGCAGCCACAATCATTTTGCCGGCTCCCTTTTCTGCTGCAACCAATTCAGCGGCAACAACCGTACCCCAGCAAACACCCATCGCAACACGGGCCCCGGTAAAGATCTCTGGCAAAGAGTTTGGCACAATCACATGACGCATGATCTGCGCCTTGCTTGCCCCCAGCGAATAGGCCGCATGCACCTTTGAAATGCTCACGCCAGACACCCCAGATCGCGCCGCAATGGCCATGATCCATAAGGCCGCCAAGAACAGTAAGATGATCTTACCCGTCTCACCAATACCCGCCCAGATGATCACCAGCGGGATCAGCGCAAGTGGCGGCACCGGACGCATGAATTCGACGATAGGATCAAACCAGCCCCGGAACCAATCGCTCAGGCCCATGGCGTAGCCCAATGGAATGCCAACAACCGCCCCGATCACAAAGCCCAGAATAACCCGGTACAACGAGAACCCAAGGTGCTCCCATAAGGTCGAGCCCTGATAGCCTTGGTTGGCAATTTCAATGGTGCGCACAACAACCGCTTCTGGTGACGGCAGCCAGATTGGCTCCATTTGCCAGCCTTTGTCAGGGGTAAAGTTTGGTGTGCCTTTGTCAGACAAAGAGACTGTCCCACCTTCCACGTCAACAGAGTCTCCGGGCGCAACGGCTGTACCATTGATTGCGATAACCTTGGCACCATCAGACTTTGAAATCTCATCGTTTTTGTCTACGCGCAGCAACTTAGAGCGCCAAGCGCCAACCAATTCACTATCGTCCTTGGCAAATCCGTCACCCGGTTCGATGGCAATCGGATCCACTTTGTCGCCCGCCCGGTGAACCCGGAAATGCACCGTTGCTGTGTCAGTTTCGCCACCAGCTTCGGCGGTATAGGTGAACGAGGTGTCGCCGACAAAAGGGCCAGGCGCGTGCATAAAGCCCGGCAGACCCTTAGAACCCGTAAAGGCCCCCCAGATGACAAAGATCGTAATAATCGAGATGAAAGATGCAGACCGATTAGAGCGCACCGCGCTTTCATCACCAAAGGTCACGGTTTTCAGCGACGTGTAGTCTTGGATCGCTGTCTTTTGCGCGATGAAACGCACCGCATAAAACGCGCCAATAAAGATCGCGATATAAATCAGAAACGGAATCATGCTGCGTCCTCCGTCCGGCCCATAATCTCTTCTTCCATATCCCAGATCATCCCAAGGATTTCCTCGCGACGTTCGGCAAATTCAGGATGTTTTTTGACCTCACGCAGGTCTTGCCCAACGCCCATTTCTGCAAATGGCAGATTGTATTCCTTGTGAATTCGGCCCGGACGCGGGGCCATCACGATCAGCCGCTCGCCCAAAAGCAAGGCTTCTTCCACAGAGTGCGTGATCAAGATGATGGTTTTTCCAGTTTCTTTCCAAAGCTTTAGAACCAAAGACTGCATTTTTTCGCGCGTCAGGGCGTCAAGCGCGCCCAGAGGTTCGTCCATCAGGATGACATCGGGATCGTTTGCCAGACAGCGCGCCAAAGACACACGTTGCTGCATGCCGCCAGACAGTTCATAAACTGCCTTTTCCTTAAAGTCTTGCAGGCCGACCACATCCAACAAATGGTCAACAATTTCAGATTTTTCTTTCGCGGCCATACCCTTCATCGTTGGCCCAAAGCCCACGTTTTCGCGCACGCTCATCCATTCAAACAAGGCCCCTTGCTGAAAGACCATGCCACGCTCGGCGTCTGGCCCTTGAACCGTGTGCCCGTTCAAAACAATCTGGCCCTCGGTTGGGGCCAGGAAACCCGCGACGATGTTCAACAAGGTGGTCTTACCACAGCCTGATGGTCCCAAAATGCTGAGCAACTCGCCAGATTTGAGATCCAGACTCACATCCTTAAGCGCCTGAACGTGCCCGCCATCGGGCAAATCAAAACGCATGGAGATTTTTTCGATCGACAGTCCCGACATGGTCCGCCTTTCTGATGATTTTGTGATTTTATTGGCGTCGCGTCCCCAGCATCACAGCCTGCGCGGTCACCTCGAAATGATGTGGGCACCGCCGCATAACCACGGCGGTGCCCGCTACACTTACATACCGCTTGCCGAAGTCAAAGGCGCAGCGTTTACCGCGTTCTCATATGAGTCGAGCGCTGAATCGATGCTTCCGGCCGCCACAAAGACATCTGCAACGCCTTTCATGAAGGATTGCGCACCACCACCAAGCCATTTTTCACCCAGCTGATCGCCTGCGCTTGGGAAAATAAAGGTCCCAATAGTTGCAGCCGCGTCTGCTTCGTCCATACCGGCATCTTTGGCGATAATTGGCAGCATTTCTGCAGTGTTGGCACCGCTATTCCACATGTCATTTGCATCCGCAGTGACCTTTAGGAATTTCGCCAGCAGCTCACCTTCTTCCGCAGCAAATGCCGCAGGAACGGTGGTTGCATCAAACACCAGAATGCCAAGCTCTTCTTTTTCAGCGCCTGTCAGCAGCACATTGCCGTGCTCTTTCATGCGGCGCAGCGCACCACCCCAGCCACAGGCCATGTCAATGGATCCCTGCGCCAATGCAGCCGCAGATTCGGCTGGCGCCATGTCGACGATTTCCAGACTATCCAAAGACACACCAAAGTGGTTCATCTGCTCTAGGAAACCAAAATGCGCCGCGGTGCCCAACGGAACCGCAACTTTTTTGCCCGCGAGTTCGCCAGCGCTTTCTTTGTCAATTTCCAACCCTTCGGACACGACACAGTTGTCGTTCTCAGAATAGCTGACGGCGATATCTACAACCTGAATGTCCTGACCTGCAGAGGCAGCAACAACAAACGGTGGAATGCCCTGGCTGACCGAAATCTGCACATCGCCCGACGCCATCGCCGCGCTCATCGCTGTACCTGTGTCAAAGCTGACCCAGTTGATCTTTACGCCCATGGCATCTTCGTACATGCCTTTTTCCTTGGCATACTGAAATGGCATTGGCCATTCCAAGAAGTAAGCAACTGTAATTTCACCACCGTGACCGGCAGCCATTGCGCCCTGAGTACCCGCCATCAATGCGGCAGTCGCCGCCATCGCAGCAAAATGCTTTTTCAACATCATATTCAATTTTCTCCCGTGTACATGTGCTGCCAGATCAACCAACAGCTTAAATCCCGCGCGGTCTTGTTAAGGTCGACACTTTTGCGGTTTGCCCAAAATTATGCTCTGAACAATTCCAATCGGAGCGGAAAAATTGGTTTCGATCAATGAATTTCTTTTTCAAAACGACATGGTCAACCAGCAACACGACATGATGAATAATGACAATTTCCCATTTAATATCCTATAAACAATTACTTGGCAGAAATATTCTGATTTTTCGCCAAGCAACCAAACCAAATCTGGCCTTAAATTGAGGCATGACTGGCCCTATCGAAACGCCCATAAAAACAGCGAGTGTAAATTATCAATTGGCCAGTGAGTCTGGCCTCTCAAAGCATTCAGCAACATGGTTGCTACTAAATAGGGTGGACCTGATGGACGGCACATATCAAGACAACGACCTCTCTCGCGTCATTGCAGCCGACAAAGCAAATGTATGGCATCATTTGACACAACATAAACCATTTGAAACCACAGACCCGCGTATCATTGTCGAAGGCAAAGGCATGCGCGTCTGGGATCAAAACGGCAAAGAATTTCTGGATGCTGTGTCGGGCGGTGTTTGGACAGTAAACGTCGGCTATGGCCGTGAAAGCATTGCAGAAGCCGTCAAAGAACAGTTGCTAAAACTTTGCTATTTCGCGCAGTCCGCAGGCTCGATTCCCGGATCGCTGTTCGCTGAAAAGCTGATCGAAAAAATGCCCGGCATGTCGCGCGTTTATTACACAAACTCTGGTTCGGAGGCGAACGAGAAAGCCTTTAAACTAGTGCGCCAGATTGCCCATAAGAAATATGGCGGCAAAAAAACCAAGATTCTTTATCGTGACCGCGACTATCACGGCTCGACGTTGGCAACGATGTCCGCCGGCGGCCAAGACGAGCGCAACGCGCAATACGGCCCATTTGCGCCTGATTTTGTCAAAGTTCCGCACTGTATGGAATACCGCAAACACGAGCTGGGCCTAGAGCATCTGTCCGGTGCAGAGTTTGGCCGTGCGGCCGCTGACGCGATCGAAGAAGTTATCCTGCGCGAAGGCCCAGAAACTGTCGGCGCATTGTGCCTAGAGCCGATCACAGCCGGTGGCGGTGTTATCGAAGCCCCCGAAGGCTATTGGCAGCGCGTGCGCGAAATCTGCGACAAATACGAAGTGCTTTTGCACATCGACGAAGTTGTCTGCGGCGTGGGTCGTACCGGGTCCTGGTTTGGCTACCAGCATTACGGCATCGAACCTGACTTTGTGACGATGGCCAAAGGCGTTGCCTCTGGTTACGCAGCGATTGCCTGCATGGTGACAACCGAAAAAGTCTTTGAAATGTTCAAAGATGACGCGTCAGACCCTATGGGCTATTTCCGCGATATTTCCACATTCGGCGGCTGCACCGCCGGGCCAGCTGCGGCGTTGGCAAATATGGCAATCATCGAAGATGAGAAGCTTCTGGAAAACTGCACCGCCATGGGCGCGCGCATGACTGCAAACTTCAATGCTTTGGCAGAAAAACACGCTGTCATTGGCGACGTGCGCGGCAAGGGGTTGTTCCAGGGTCTCGAACTTGTTCAAGATCGTGAAACTAAAGAACCTGTACCAGAAGCCATGGCGCAAAAGGTTGTCGCAGAATGCGGTGCCCAAGGCGTGATCATCGGGGTTACCAATCGATCGATCCCAGGGCGCAACAACACCCTGTGTTTCAGCCCTGCATTGATCGCTACCGCTCAGGACATCGACGATATCTGCCATGCCGTCGACGTTGCTTTGACCAAAGTCTTTGGGTAAGACGACAAGAACAACTCACACCCTTTTTGAGGGTGTGAGTCTCAAAAGACACGCAAGACTTTGAAAAACCTATAGGACGCCCCATGTGGCCAGCCGCCCAAATGCTTTGTGGCACCCGTGTCACCCTGTTTCCTCTGACACAATCCCACGCTGCGGGACTGTCATTGGCAAGCATGGGACCAAAGCATTTGCCCGCAAATTGTCGCGTGCCCACAGTCGACGCGCTCGAAGGTGAAATCTCGTATCTGCGCGAGCAACACGCAGACGGGCGCGGATTGTTTTTTGCGGTGTCCGATCACAATGAATTCCTGCGAGGCATAACCGGCTTTTCCCGCATCGACCGCGCGCATAAGCAGCTGGAAATTGGCGGAACATGGTTACAGGGCAGCGATCATCTAATGTTCACAGAGATGACCACCATGATGCTCACCTATGCCTTCGAATGTGCCCGCGCGGTGACCGTCCAGATGCGTGTACCGGCCCAGGACCATGCACATCGATTGATTCTTTCTGACCTTGGCGCAGGGCTTGACGGCGTGCTGCGCGGTGCCAAAATTGATCGCGCGGGCCAGCCGGTCGACATGGCGGTCTACTCTGTTATCGCTACCGAATGGGCCACCACCCGCAGCGCTCTGCTCTCTAAGCTGCTATAAACATACGCTAATTTGCGCAAAAACACGATTTATGAGACGAATATTCTCTGTTTTCGTGGGCTCCCTTGAAAAATCTGTGAGAGTGCTGGAAAATGAAATCAGCCTGGCATGGTGCCAGATTTTTCCGCGCGATAAGTCCAGAATTGGAATAGGTCATGTCGATTTCTGTCGATACGTTTTTTCTTAACCCCCAATTTCAGGGCACCTTGCAGTCGCAGATCCAGCAAATGATTGCCGAGGGGATTTTGTCCGGACGGTTTCGGCAAGGCGAAAAACTGCCTTCGACCCGTAAACTCGCCAAGCACCTGGGTGTCAGCCGCATCACGGTAACGCTGGCCTATACCGAATTGCTGGCAAATGACTATTTGTCATCGCGCGGCCGCTCTGGGTATTTCGTGTCCGAAAACGCACCAGAGCCACCGCCCTTTCACGCCATTCGTCAGACCGGCGACAATGTTGATTGGACGCGTGCAATCGGGCGCCGGTATACCGGGGGGGACACGCCCCAGAAACCCGGAGATTGGCAACGTTTTCGTTTTCCTTTCATCTACGGTCAGGCTGATCCAAGCCTCTTTGACCACGGAAACTGGCGGCTGTGTGCCATTCAGGCTCTGGGGCAAAAAGACTTTACCGCCCTGACCACCGACTATTACGATCAGGACGATGAGCGGTTGATTGAATTCATCGTGCGCCATACTTTGCCGCGTCGCGGTATTGTCGCCCGCCCCGAAGAGATCCTGATCACAATGGGGGCGCAGAATGCGCTTTGGTTGACGTCTCAGGTTCTGTTAACCCAACGACGCACCGCCGCGATCGAAGACCCCTGTTACCATGCGCTGCGCGATATTCTGACCCAATCCCGCTGTCACCTTGTACCGATTCCTGTTGATCAAGACGGGCTGCCACCGCACGCAATCCCTTCAAAAACTGACGTAATCTTCACCACACCAAGCCACCAATGCCCGACAACGGCCACCATGCCGATGGCGCGACGCAAAGCCTTGCTTGACCGTGCGCGCGAACTTGATGCGGTGATCATCGAAGACGATTACGAATTTGAAATGTCCTTTTTGAATGCGCCCTCTCCTGCGCTGAAGTCTATGGATCAGGATGGGCGGGTGATCTACATTGGCAGCTTCTCAAAGTCGATTTTTCCGGGTCTACGTTTGGGTTATATGGTTGGATCCGAAAGCTTTATTCGCGAAGCGCGGGCATTGCGCGCCTCTGTGCTGCGCCATCCTCCGGGCCATATCATGCGCACAGCGGCCTATTTTCTATCCTTAGGGCATTACGATGCGCTGATCCGCCGAACACGTATCACGCTGAACGAGCGTTGCGAGGTCATGCATCAGGCCATCACCGAAAACAAACTGACGGTTGCCGGGCAAGGGGCCCATGGCGGATCCTCCATCTGGATGCGCGCACCTCAGGGTGTCGACACCGAGGTATTGGCCAAAAAACTTATGCAACAAGGCGTGGTGATCGAACCTGGCCGAACGTTTTTTCACGGCACGGACCGACCCCGCGAATATTACCGGCTGGCCTACTCGTCGATTCCCACCAGCCGCATCCCCGAAGGCATACGCTTGATTGCCGAATGCATCGACAGTTAACCTTTCGGTAACACTTTTCACATTTTCTGGCCTTAAACTAAGAGACGGCAAGAGCGGATGCTTTGCTCAGTCTTTTGCACGCGCAATAAAATTTCGCGTCAATTTGATTGACTTTTGAGACCCTGAGTGTCAATAATCAACAAAATTACAAAAACACGCACTTCAACTAGGGATTCGAAGAATCATGACACCAAAATCATCTGGACTTATTCCGCACAGATTATTGGGTCTACTGGTCTTATCCCACACCTCGTAACCTACACTCGCCCGAGCCTCGGCTCGCATTTTCTTGTTCTCAGGAGACGCACCCATGAAAATGACAACTGAAGAAGCCTTCGTAAAAGTGCTTCAAATGCACGGAATTGATAACGCCTTTGGCATTATCGGCTCTGCAATGATGCCAATTTCCGACCTGTTCCCAGCAGCAGGCATTAAGTTTTTTGACTGCGCACATGAGTGCAACGCAGGCATGATGGCAGACGGTTACACCCGCGCCACCGGCAAGATGTCCATGATGGTCGCACAAAACGGCCCAGGCATCACCTCTTTGGTCACGCCGATCAAAACAGCATATTGGAACCACACACCACTGCTGATCGTGACACCACAGGCTGCCAATAAAACAATCGGCCAAGGCGGTTTCCAAGAAGTAGAGCAAATGGCGCTGCTGGAAGACATGGTTGCTTACCAAGAAGAAGTGCGTGACCCATCGCGCATGGCCGAAACTCTGAACCGTGTGATCCTGCAAGCAAAACGCGCCTCCGCGCCTGCTCAGATCAACATCCCACGCGACTTCTGGACACAAGTCATCGACATCGAGCTTCCAGCTGTTGTTGAATTCGAACGCCCACAGGGTGGTGACGAAGCTGTTGCACGTGCGGCAGACTTGCTGTCTTCCGCTAAATTCCCCGTCATCCTGAACGGTGCCGGCGTTGTTCTGGCCGACGCGATTGGCGACTCTGCAGAATTGGCCGAACGCCTGACCGCGCCGGTTTGCGTTGGCTATCAGCACAATGATGCGTTCCCAGGGTCTCACCCATTGTTTGCTGGTCCTCTGGGCTATAACGGCTCCAAAGCTGGCATGGAATTGATCGCGAAAGCCGACGTCGTTCTGGCATTGGGTACACGTTTGAACCCATTCTCAACTTTGCCTGGCTACGGCATCGATTACTGGCCACGCGACGCGAAAATCATCCAGGTTGACATCAACCCGGACCGCATCGGCCTGACCAAGCCGGTAACTGTTGGTATCGTTGGTGATGCTAAGAAAGTTGCCCAAGGCATTTTGGCACGTCTGGGTGACAACGCGGGTGACGAAGGTCGCGACGCACGTAAAAACACCATCGCTCAGTCCAAGTCCGCATGGGCACAAGAACTGACATCGATGACCCACGAAGACGACGATCCAGGCACAACTTGGAACGAACGTGCGCGCAACAACGAGCCAGCGAAAATGTCTCCTCGCATGGCATGGCGCGCGATCCAAGCAGCTCTGCCAAAAGAAGCGATCATCTCTTCTGACATCGGCAACAACTGCGCAATCGGCAACGCATACCCATCCTTCGAAGATGGTCGCAAATACCTGGCACCTGGCCTGTTTGGCCCATGTGGTTACGGTTTCCCAGCGATCTGTGGTGCCAAAGTTGGCCAACCTGATGTTCCAGTTGTTGGCTTTGCTGGCGACGGCGCGTTCGGTATCTCCATGAACGAAATGGTTTCGGTTAACCGCGACGATTGGCCTGCAATCACCATGGTTATCTTCCGCAACTACCAGTGGGGTGCTGAAAAGCGTAACACGACACTGTGGTTCGACGATAACTTTGTTGGCACCGAATTGGCGACAGAAGTGTCTTATGCCGGTATCGCGAAAGCCTGTGGTGTTGAAGGCGTTGCCGTCACAACCATGGACGAGCTGACAGACGAGTTGGACAAAGCTGTTAAGCGTCAGATGAATGAAAAGAAAACAACATTCATCGAAATCCTGCTGAACAAAGAACTTGGCGAGCCTTTCCGTCGCGATGCGATGAAAAAGCCAGTGTCTGTAGCGGGTATCAACCGCGACGACATGCAAGCTCAATAATAACTGACTAAAGAGAGACGGACCCATGACACTTTTGCCGCAGGAGCTGCTCAAGCAAACGGCTCCGTCCACTCGCCCAGTTATTTCCTTAAGCGAAGGCAGTGATCCCCGCATTGTTGCGGGGGCACTTGCCGCCAACCAAGCCAATCTGGCTGACATTATTCTTGTAGGCGACGCCACTGCCATCCGCGCCGAGCTTTCTGCTCAGGGCGCGTCCGAAGGCAACGGCGTACATATCCACGACCCAATGGCCTCTGAATTGACCGCCGATTTTGCTTCTGCTTTCCACGCGCTGCGCAAGCACAAAGGCGTTGACGAAGCAAAGGCGCTAAAATCCGTTCAATCCCCGGTGGTTTATGCCGCGATGTTGGTCCGTTTGGGCCATGCAACTGGCACCGTTGGCGGGGCCGTTTATACAACCGGCGATATCGTTCGCTCGGCGATCCAGGTCATCGGAATGGCACCAGATGCCGCCATGGTCTCCAGCTTCTTCCTGATGTACCCACCTGACAATGCAACAGATGGTGCGCGCGCAATGCTCTATTCTGATTGCGGCTTGGTCATCGACCCTTCATCCAAAGAGCTTTCTGAAATAGCCAAAGCATCAGCCCAATCCTGCAAGGCACTTTTGCAAACTGAACCAAAAATTGCCTTCCTGTCCTTTTCAACCCTGGGCAGCGCACGCCACGCCGCCGTTGATAAGGTCACCGAGGGACTGAAGCTTTTCAAAGCAGCCGCCCCAGAGATCCAAGCCGATGGCGAACTGCAATTTGACGCGGCTTTCACCGCCTCTGTTGGCGCGCGCAAAGCCCCAGAGTCGTCAGTCGCCGGCAACGCCAATGTCATGATTTTCCCAAATCTAGATGCTGGCAACATCAGCTACAAAATCACCCAACGGGTCGGTGGCTACACTGCCATTGGCCCGGTCATGCAGGGCTTGGCAAAACCCGCAAATGACCTGTCTCGTGGCTGCAGCGCCCAGGACGTCACGCAAATGATCGCCGTAACAGCCTTGCAAGCACAATAAAGTTCCAAAAAAACGCCTTTCCGCTTGACGTGAAGGGTGAATTTCCCACTCATCAAGCAGAAGTCAGGAAATCTGCCCAAATGATCGCGCGAAAAGACACTATTGTTTCACTTCACAGCCAAAGCACCGCTTTGCGCTGCGTTTCGTGCAGCCCGCTTAAAATCCCTGCGTCGCAGCGATTTTCTTCCGCCGCCCAGCCGTAAAAGGACGCCAGATGACATTCCAGCAGCCCAAAATTGATACATCTCCAAAGGTTTCCGACGAGATTCGCAAAACCACCTGCTACATGTGCGCGTGCCGCTGCGGCATCAACGTGCATATGAAAGACGGTCCAGACGGCAAAAAGCAGGTCGCCTATATCGAAGGCAACCGCGACCACCCCGTCAACAAGGGTGTGCTTTGCGCCAAAGGCTCTGCGGGCATCATGCAAGTGAACGCCCCATCGCGTTTGCAATCGCCGATGAAACGCGTTGGCCCGCGTGGCTCTGGCGAATTTGAACCCATCAGCTGGGACGAAGCCTTGGATATGGCCGTTGGCCTTCTAAAACCTCTACGTGAAAAGAACCCAGAAAAACTGGCCTTCTTTACAGGCCGTGACCAATCCCAATCCTTCACCGGCATGTGGGCTCAAAGCTTTGGCACGCCCAACTTTGCGGCACACGGCGGCTTCTGCTCTGTCAATATGGCAGCTGGCGGCATCTACACCATGGGCGGCGCGTTCTGGGAATTTGGACAGCCCGATTGGGATCACACAAAGCTGTTCATGCTGTTTGGCGTCGCCGAAGATCACGACAGCAACCCAATTAAAATGGGCATCGGCAAAATCAAAGCGCGCGGTGCCAAAGTCATCGGCGTCAACCCTGTGCGCTCTGGCTATAATGCGGTTGCTGACGAATGGGTTGGTATCACTCCGGGCACCGATGGCCTGTTCATCCTTTCACTGGTGCACGAGCTGATGAAAGCTGGCAAAATCGACGCGCATTATCTCGCCCAATACACCAACGCGCCTGTCTTGCTTGATGAAGACACCGGTCTCTTTCTGCGCGATGCAAACGACAAGCCATTGGTCATCGACAGCGTCACTGGCAAACCTGCTGCGTTTGACCAAAAAGGCGTGCGCCCAAGCCTCGGTGCCACCTACGAAACTGGTGGCAAAACCCATCGCACCGTCATGGCGATGATGGCCGAGAAATACCTCGACGAACAATACGCACCAGAAAATGTCGCCGAACGCACCGGGATCACCGCTAAAAAGATCAAAACCATCGCCGCAGAACTCGCGCGCGTGGCCTTCGAAGAAGAATTTGAACTTGATCAAGAATGGACAGACTTCCGCGGCGAAACCCACACAAAAATGGTTGGCCGCCCGGTCTCGATGCACGCCATGCGCGGCATCTCTGCACACTCTAATGGCTTCCAAACCTGCCGCGCCCTGCACATCCTGCAAATCGTTCTGGGCACCGTCGAAGTCCCCGGCGGCTTCCGCTTCAAACCGCCTTATCCAAAACCGATCGAAGCCCATCCAAAGCCCCACGGAAAAGTGACCCCAGATGCGCCACTGGATGGCCCGCACCTCGGCTTCACCCGTGGTCCCGAAGACCTGATGCTGAAAGAAGACGGTTCTCCGATCCGCATCGACAAAGCCTTCACTTGGGAAAACCCGATGTCCAGCCACGGCTTGATGCATATGGTGATCTCAAATGCTCATGCGGGTGATCCCTATAAAATCGACACGCTGTTCATGTATATGGCGAATATGTCGTGGAACTCTTCGATGAACACCAAAGGTGTGATCGAAATGCTGACTGACAAAGACGCGGACGGCAATTATGTGATCCCCAACATCATCTATTCAGACGCCTATAGCTCTGAAATGGTCGCCTATGCCGATCTGATCCTGCCAGACACCACCTATCTAGAGCGCCACGACTGTATTTCGCTGCTGGATCGCCCGATCTGCGAAGCAGACGGCGCAGCTGATGCCATCCGCTGGCCGGTCATTGAACCTGACCGCGAAGTGCGCGGCTTCCAGACAACTTTGGTGCATCTGGCAAACCGCTTAGGCATGCAGGGCTTTGTCAACGAAGACGGTTCCGCCAAATACCAAGATTACGCTGACTATATCGTCAACCACGAACGCAAGCCGGGCGTTGGTCCCCTTGCAGGCTTCCGTGGTGAAAACGGCGACAAAACCGGCCGCGGCGAGGTCAACCCCAAGCAGCTTGAAAAATACATCGAGAACGGCGGCTTCTTTGTCTCTCACATCCCAGAGGGTGCAAATTACTACAAACCCTGGAACAACGCCTACCAAGATTGGGCGGTGGGCATGGGCATCATCGATGCGCCAGCACCCTACCTGTTCCAACTCTATTCTGAACCCATGCGCAAATTCCAACGCGCAGCCGAAGGCCATGGCGACCGTCAACCGCCAGAGCATCTGCGCGATCGGGTCAAATCCGTAATGGACCCGCTGCCCATGTGGTATGAACCGTTTGAGGACACCGCCGTTGATCTCGAAGAATACCCCATTCATGCGCTGACCCAACGCCCGATGGCGATGTATCACAGCTGGGGCACACAAAACGCTTGGCTGCGCCAGCTCCACGGCACAAACCCGCTGTATTTGCCAACCAAGCTTTGGGAACAATACGGCTTTAAAGACGGCGATTGGGCGCGCGTCAGCTCGACCCATGGCACCATCACCGTGCCGGTCGAACATCAGGCAGCCCTGAATGAAAACACCGTCTGGACATGGAATGCGATCGGCAAACGCAAAGGCACTTGGGCGCTGGACAACAACGCACCTGAATCCAACAAGGGCTTCTTGCTCAACCACCTGATCCACGAATTGCTGCCCGCCAAAGGCGACGGCATGCGGGTTGCCAACTCTGACCCCATCACCGGGCAAGCCGCATGGTTTGATCTGCGCGTCAAAATCGAAAAGACCGATGCGCCCGCCGACAACCAGTCGCAACCGAAATTCCCATCGATCAAATCTCCGGTGGGCCAAGGTCCAGACCACCTCGAATGGAAGGTGGGCAAATAATGACACCTGCACCTATTCATCTTTCCCAAAATACTCCGGGGGTCTGGGGGCTGGCCCCCAGCCTAGCCCTCTCCTCTCACATCGGAGATAGCCACACATGACTGACCTCCCAACAAGCACCGCCAAAAAGCTTGGCCTTGTTATCGATCTTGACACCTGCGTGGGCTGCCACGCCTGTGTGATTTCCTGCAAAGGCTGGAACACAGAAAACTACGGTGCCCCGCTGTCTGATCAACGCCCCTATGGCGAAGAACCCATGGGCACCTTCCTCAACCGCGTGCATTCCTACGAAGTGCAAGCGCCGGGCAAGGCCGCACAAACCGTGCACTTCCCGAAATCCTGCCTGCATTGTGAAAACGCGCCCTGCGTCACCGTCTGCCCAACCGGGGCCAGCTATAAACGGTCCGAGGACGGCATTGTTCTGGTCAACGAACAAGACTGCATCGGCTGTGGCCTTTGTGCTTGGGCCTGCCCCTATGGTGCCCGCGAATTGGACCAAGCCGAAGGCGTGATGAAAAAATGCACGCTTTGTGTGGACCGGATCTACAACGAAAACCTGCCCGAAGTTGACCGCGTGCCAGCCTGTGTGCGCACCTGTCCAGCGGGTGCCCGTCACTTTGGCGACTTCGCAGACCCAGACTCAAACGTTTCCAAATTGACCGCAGAACGCGGCGGTATGGACCTGATGCCAGAGCTTGGCACCGCGCCGGTTAATAAATACCTGCCCCCCCGCATCAAAGACACCTGGGATGACGAAAGCGTGCTTGCGCCTTTCCTCGAACCCGTCGCCGACAAAGCCCCGGGTCTCTTGGGCTGGCTTGATAAACAACTGTCGCGCCTGCCCGGCGACGCCAAAGAAGGAGCAAACTAATGCATCCCGCAGCATCAGTTATCATCTTCACCACATTTTCCGGTGTTGGCCTTGGCATGCTGGCATGGCTTGGCATTGACCCCAGCCCCTCCACCGGTCTTGCGGCCTTCGGCTATTACGCCGTGGCCTTTGCCTTCACGGTTGGCGGCTTGATCTCTTCCACCTTCCACCTGGGGCACCCAGAACGCGCCATGAAAGCCTTTAAACAATGGCGCACCAGCTGGTTGTCCCGCGAAGGCGTCTGTGCGGTCATCGCACTGATCGTCATGGGGCTATATGCAGCGGCGCTGATCTTTTTGGGTGAACACTATGCACTCCTTGGCTGGATCGGTGCAATCCTCTGCCTGATCACCGTCTACACAACCTCGATGATCTATGGCCAATTGGCGACCATCCCGCGCTGGAACACCCCGCTGACATCCCTGCTGTACCTGACCTTTGCCATTGCAGGCGGCGCGCTGTTTGCCGGTCGTATTTCCATTGCATTGTATCTGTTGATCGCCGCCGCCTTTGTCCAAGTGATCTGGTGGAAAAAAGGCGACACCGCCTTTGCCGATCGCGGCTCTGATCTGGGCACAGCCACGGGCCTAGGGGATCGTGGCACTGTGCGCTCCATGGCCCACCCCCATAGCTCGCCCAACTACCTGATGCGCGAATTCATCCACATCGTGGGCCGCAAACATGCCCAAAAACTGCGGGTGATTTCACTGATCCTTATGGCAGGTATCCCGGTTGTTTTGCTGGCCTTCCTACCCGCAGGTCACTTGCTGGCAATCCTTTGTATCCTCAGCCACCTCGCGGGCGTCGCAACATCGCGCTGGCTGTTCTTTGCCGAGGCCGAGCACACTGTCGGCATCTACTACGGCGCACGGTAAATAAAGCCACATGCCAGATCAAAGCGGGTCCTTATCAGGGCCCGTTTTTTTTGTTGAACGCCGCGCCGGTTCAACATCATTCTTTCACGTTTTTGAAAACCCGCGGCCCTATGCTCATGACCAATCCAAAGGCAAAAGGCACCGATATGATGAAAATCCTAACCACATGCGCCGCAGCTCTCTTGCTGGCCACCCCCGCCTTGGCAGCCTCAAACAGCAAAATCTGCAAAAGCGCCGCCATCTCCCAAAAGGCGCGCGTCACTTCAAACCAATGCACCTGCATGCTCAAAGGGGCCGACAAATACCTTTCAAAATCCGACAAAGCCTATCTGGTCGATTACTGGTCTGGCAATCGCAACGACAAACCAAATATTTATCTCGCACGTGCCTACCCCTCTGGCAAAAACAAACCACTGATCAAATACAGCGCCTATACGGCCAGCCTATGTAAGTGATCTCTGAATGGCCCATCAAGCGCAGACACCGCTGGCCAAACCATCCTAAAAGAGGCAGAGGGCACCCGCGCATTCTTCCACGCGGCCGACTGACCTGACGCTTTCAAACAAATGGGGCTCAGAATTCTGGGCCCCATTTACATCACTTGTTCTTCTGTCCGCCAAACCACCGCCGCAACCGCCCGCGCTGCGCCGCAATGCCATCTCCGGCATCAGCCAGACTATCGCCAACATCCTCCAGCACCGGATCAATACGCGCCTCGCGGAACCTGATCCAACGCACCCTGATGGCCCAGAAAATCGCAAACAAAACCACGAAAATCGAAATATTCCACCATGGAACAAACGAAGCATCCGGACCCGTCACCGGCTTAATAGAAACGGCGTTTGGAAAGATCGACAAAAACTCGTTGCGCCAACCATAATGCCGGATGGCCACCCATTCGGGCGCGTCTTTTGACGACACCGCATCATTGGCCTCAGTATACAGATTGGCCGTGTCAAACTTGAAATACGGTGGCCAGCTCCAGCCCGTGTCCTCGTTGCGATAAACGATGGCATCCCCATTGGGGCGCACCGCCTGAATGAACTGCACATCGCGGTTTGTCAGATTGGCCGACTGACTGTCTGGCTTAGACCAAAACACGCGGGTCCAATCATTCAGCTCTTGGCGTTCTTCATAGGTATTCACAATGCGCACAACATCATGCTGCGCCAATGTGTAATGGAAAAATCCCAGCACCAAAACCAGAACCACCCCCCGAAAAACCCACTTAATATAGCCCATCTGCGGCCCCCAAATTGCTTACCTGTCAAATAGGCGATCCCACCCCGCTTAACAACCGCGCAGCCCCAGACCACGGTGATTTTGCGCCATCCCTACAGCTTGTTCTTGACAAAAATACCCAAAATCCAACCTGTAAACACGCCCCCCCGCGACCCGACTTGCACCCTGGTGCCGATGCGCTAGGCTGCGGGCACCCAAAGGACACCACATGCACCCAGGCCCGCTAAATCTCATCACCGATGTCACCGGTCTTTGCGTCGGCAATGCCCACGATGCGCAGATCAAATCCGGCAGCACGGTTCTGACCTGCGACACCGCCTTTACCGCTGCCGTGCATGTGATGGGCGGCGCGCCGGGCACCCGCGAAACCGATCTCTTGGCCCCCGATAAAACTGTGCAGCAGGTGAGCGCGCTCGTGCTCTCGGGTGGCTCTGCCTTTGGTCTGGATGCGGCATCGGGCGTGGCAGATGCCTTGCGCCAACAGGGCAAAGGCTTTCCGGTCGCGGGCCAGATTGTGCCGATTGTACCCGCCGCCATCCTGTTTGATCTTACCAATGGCGGCGACAAAAACTGGGCGCGCAGCCCCTATTACCACCTAGGCCAACAGGCGCTGCACAACGCCGGCCGCAAATTCCAACTCGGGTCGCAGGGTGCCGGCACCGGGGCCACCACGGCCAGCCTGAAAGGCGGTCTTGGCTCTGCGTCACTGATTACGCCCAGTGGGCACACGGTTGGCGCTTTGGTTGCAGTCAATGCGCTTGGCGATGCCGTTCACACAAACAACGGCCACTTCCATGCCGCAGCCTTTGAAATCAATGCAGAATTCGGCGGTCTTGGCCCAGCGCCCTATGCCGCGCCCGTGTGGCCCAAAACCAAATTCAACAGCCAGAACACAACCATTGCTATTGTGGCCACTGACGCTGACCTGACCCAAGCCCAATGCACCCGCATGGCCACAGCTGCCCACGATGGCATGGCCCGCGCACTTGTGCCCAGCCACACCCCGATGGACGGAGATCTGGTCTTTGCTGCCAGCACAAACGCCAAACCGCTCAAAGACCCTGAACTTGACCCTATACTGCTCGGCCATGCTGCGGCCACCTGCCTTGCCCGCGCCATCGCCCGCGGCGTCTTTCACGCCACCCCTGCGCCAAACGACACCTTGCCGAGCTACCAACGCCTGTACCCGCAAACCCCCAAAGTCTGAAACGGTATCCTTACAGTTGCCAAATCACCCCCTTGACCACACCCCCCAACCAAATTACCCCTCGCGCCTTGCAAACCCATTAGGACAGCGCCATGCCCACGATCTCCCCTGCCCTTGGCATTGATTTCGGAACCTCTAACTCGGCCGTGGGCTATCTGCGTGACGGGCAGCCGCATCTGGTGGAAATGACACCGGGCAACACCACGCTTCCCACCAGTTTTTTCTTTGATTTTGACAGCCGCAAAACCCTGATCGGTGATCCGGCCAACGCGGCTTTGTTGAACGGCGACGAAGGCCGCTATATGCGGGCGCTAAAACGCGTGCTGGGCACCAGCCTGATGCATGAAAAACGCCAGTTCTTGAACGAACGTGTCACCTTTGTCGACATTATCGCCCGCTTCCTCAAACAACTCAAAATCCGCGCCGAAGCAGAAGCAGGCCAAAGCTTCACCAAGGTGCTTTCCGGTCGCCCCGTGGTGTTTCATGGCACCGACGATCCGCGTGAACAACAAGCCGAAGACGACCTGCGCCAATGCTACGAGGCTGCGGGATTCACCGATATCGCCTTTATGGCCGAACCCCAAGCCGCCGCCATCGCCGGTGGCGCAGATCAATCCAAGGGCTTTGGCCTGATCGTGGACATCGGCGGCGGCACCTCTGACTTTTCCATCTTTCAGCAAACAGCCGGCGGGCTGGAAATCCTCGCCAATCACGGGGTACGCATCGGCGGCACAGATTTTGACCGCTCTATCAGTTTTGACCATGTGATGCCCTTGCTTGGCAAAGGCGCTGCATTGAACCGCGAATTCGGCACAGGCACCGTCAGCACTCCCAACGCCATTTTCAACGATCTGGCCACCTGGGAGAAAATCCATTTTCTCTACACCACCCAGACCCGGCGGCTGGTGGATGACATGTATAAAATGGCTGTAACCCCGAAAATTCTGGGGCGGTTGCACAGCGTACTACAAGACGAGCTTGGCCATGAAATCGCCTTTGCGGTCGAATCCGGCAAAGTGGCTGCCAATGCCGGGGCCAGCAATGCGCGCATCTCGCTGGACTATGTGGAAAAATCCCTTGCTGTACCGCTCAGCCCCACCGACCTCACTATTTCCTTGGGCGGCTATGCCTCTGATTTGCATCGTGGCGTGACCGAAACCCTGCAAAAGGCCGATCTTCAGGCGACAGATATCGATCATGTGATCTATGTTGGCGGCTCCAGCCTGATGGGCTTTGTTGGTCAATTGATGAAAGGCATGATGCCCAGCGCGGAGCATTCGTTTTCCGAGGTCTTCACCGCGGTGGCAACCGGGCTGACAATCGCAGCTGCCCGCTAACCCCAAGCAAAATACCAAGCAGAAAAACCGCCTCACAAAACCGAGAGCCTCTTTTCCGTGATCCAAGCGGGTTTCTACCACGTCCGCAACGCCCATCCTTGGCAGTTGCAACCCAAGCCCATTGCCCCAAGCGCGCCCTTGGCAGACTGCATGTACCAAAAGCGAAAACCTCCGCCTGCTCTCAATTTGGGACCCATCAGGCGATAAAACCCCCCTCTTTCAGGGGCAGCCAACACACAATTAAGTGACTGAAAAACCTGTCCTTTCAGTTTCACTCATATCGCGTCACACGCTTACAAATTAACGTCAAAACATGTGTCTTCATCAATTGGCCGTTTGCTCTCTATCACATCCCTGCTTGACCACTCCAACAACGGGATTTGAAAAATGAATACAGAACTTCGCATCAGCGTTCACAATACATCAGAGACAGGCGGCACCGCTTTTACCCCAGTCTTTTCTGCCTTTCATGATAACAGCTTTGATGTCTACAATTTGGGCCAAGCGGCTTCTGCAGGTCTTGAGGCGCTCGCCGAAGACGGCAACAACGGCATCATTGCTGCCGAGCTATTAAGCGCAGATGGCGACGCGCAATTTGTCAACGTCGCGGGTGCACGCGGCCCCATCGCCGCAGGAGAACTCGCAGCCACAACCATTCTGGTTGATGGCGTTTCCAACGGCTATCTTGGCCTTGCATCGATGTTGCTGCCTTCAAACGATGCCTTTTTTGGCACCGCCGAGGGCGTTCAGCTATTTGACAGCAATGGCAAGTTCCTTGGTGCCAAAAGCATCGCTTTTGACGGCAACAGCGTGCGCGACGCAGGAACCGAGGAAAACACCGAACAAGACGCAGCGTTTATCAACCAAACCGGCCCAAACACTGGCATCACCGAAAATGGCGTTGTCACCGTGCATCCGGGCTTTAACGGCTCTGCCGGTAACCCAGGAGGTGACCAGATCATTCTGGGGGGCACCAACGCCTTTGGCGACACCATTGACCCAAGTGCCGCAGATTTCACTTTGCCCGGCGCGCAGATCGCCAATGTGCATATCAACACAGTTGCCCGCACGGCCGGAACAGACCAGGGTGAAACGCTTGACGGTGGTCGCGCTGACGACGTGATTGATGCGGGGGCTGGGGATGATCTGATCCTTGGGCGCAGCGGTTGGGACGTGCTGAATGGTGACGCGGGCGCTGACACCATCCGCGGCGGCAACGGTGATGATCTGATCGACGGCGGTGCGGACGATGACTTTTTGTTTGGTGGCAACGGCAACGACGCAATCAATGGCGGCACTGGCAACGATCGTGTCAGCGGCGGTGCAGGCAACGATCAAGTGTCCGGCGGCGCAAACAATGACGTGGTCCTTGGCGGTCAAGGCAACGACGTCATTTCCGGCGGCAGTGGCACAGATGTGCTGATCGGTGGAGCCGGCAATGACATCTTTGTTTTTGCAACAGGGGATGACCGCGCTGTGATCCGCGACTTTGACAGTTCTGGCGATGACCGCATTGCCATTGATATTGCTGGCTTTGACAGCTTTGCCGATGTTCTGGATGTCGCGACACAAACCCGCAAAGGGGTCGAGATCGATTTTGGGAATGGCGACTCTGCCGTGCTCCTTGGCGTCGACATTGACGACCTTGGGGCCAACGACTTCTTGTTCTAAACTTTCAGAACGCGGCAAAATCACACACAAAAAATGGGCCCACGCTATTGGGCCCATTTCTTTTTACAATTTTTGGCACGAATCGTACGTTTCAGCGCCAGAAACGTACAAATTGTACAATTAGCAAAAGATTAATTGACCGCTTTGGCGTCAACAACATCAGCTTCTACACGGGCATCACCCCTGCTGATTTCGATGCGACGTGGCTTCAGTGCCTCGGGCACTTCGCGCACAAGATTTATGTGCAACATGCCGTCTTCATGACTGGCCCCATGCACACGCACATGGTCAGCAAGCTGGAACTTTCGCTCAAAGGATCGGGTGGCAATACCCCGATGCAAATAGGTCTTTTCGCTGGTTTTTTCGACTTTACGAGCGGTCACAATCAGCGCATTTTCCTTGACTTCAATGCCAAGATCATCTGCGGAAAAACCTGCAACGGCGATCGAAATCCGATAAGAGTCATCATCGGTTTTTTCAATGTTATAAGGAGGATAGCTGGGCACACCCGCATCTTGTGTCAGCGTTCTATCCATCAAATCTGCGATTTGATCAAAGCCAACAGAGGCACGGTACAGCGGTGCAAAATCAAAACTACGCATAGGTTATCCTTTTCTAAGCGACAACGTTTTGCCTTCCGAATTTGGACAGGCATTTTTCTGATCCGGGCCCGATTTCGGCACCCGGTCAAACTCAGATGGGAAAGGTGATTTCGGCTTTCAAGACCCTGCAATCACTGTTTTGACGTCAGGAACTTTGCGCCACTCAAACGCTTGCCGCCGCCAACCGTAATACGCTTGGCCGCTGCCCCGCTGTTTGGCAAGGCGATATCTCCACTTCGAATACGCCGTTGCAAATCACCCACAAGCCTTTGTAATTGCACGCCAATCACCAGATTTCGCCCGTCTTTTCCATTGGTGAGGCCAGATACCAACGACAAAATACGCACCCGCGTTCCCTGCATTGCAAACACCGGAGCGCCCGAAGACCCAAAGGTGATATCGCAATCAAATGCCATCAATCTGTAATCCTGAAACAGCTTATCACATTGCCGCTGCCAGCTCATCGCCTCTGCCCGTCCCTGCCCATAGGACATCACCTGCACCCGCGTCACCGCAGCGCCATCTTGATGCAGCAAAAATGGCGCGGCCTCACTGTCTGAAATCGGGTACTCAAGCTTCAAAAGCGCCACATCCTTAGCGATTACATCTAGCGCATAAGACCCGCTAGAATGTTCATAACCCTCTGAAATCACGTATTTTTTAACAGATCTATCACTGAGGGATCGCCCATTAAGATAGCCAGATCGAAACCGAATATCTTTTGCATCCAACGGCGCACCCGTCTTGCTATCAAACAGACAATGCGCCGCGGTCAAAACCTGATCCGGCGCGATCAAAACGCCAGTGCAAAAACTGCCCTTTCCCAGGTCGACCCGACCCACGGCTTCCCAACCCAGCATATCACCACGGGTTGTGAATTTTTCCAGAGACGTTCCCGCAGCCAAAGGGCCCGGGAACAAAAGGCAAGATAAAACCAGGAGTTTAATTTTTGATATCAAACCCTTACCCCTTAATTGCCCAGTTCGGACAGCAAGGTTTTCGAAAGTTCATGCTCCAATATGTCCAAAGCGTTTTTGGGTGCGGCAGCCAGTGCAACTGGCAGGCCATTGGCCCGCGCCATCGCCGAAACCACCGACACCAACTGAGCGCGGCCATTCACCACCTGCAAAACCGGCGCACCGCTGGTGCCGTGACGGGCTTTGCAAGTCGTCACAAATATCCCTTCGGGACGGCCTTTGATCACACAGGCGCTTTCCAGTTGCGGATCTTCAGCCCGCCCAGCGCCATAAGACAAAACGCCAACTGTGCGTCCCCCGAGATCTGGGTTAGCAACACCCATCGGTTTAACCATTTGATTTTTAACGGATCTACTCAGTTTCAGCAATGCAAGATCAAACCGAAGATTATGCAGCTGTCCCTTTTTTCGCGCATCATATTCCGGATGAACCGCCGCCCGCATAACGCCGGCTTTGGCAACGGAAACCCCCTGTCGATAGCCCGCTTTGAACTCTAGCTGACCAACATCAAATCGCGCACCATTCTGTTTGTCATACAAACAATGCGCCGCCGTCAGCACCAAGTCGGGGGCAATCAACGTGCCCGTGCAAAATCCCCGTCCTGCCAGCTCTAACCGGCCAACCGCAGAAAAGGCACCTGCATTTTGCGCAAACACGCCCATAGGCATGACAAGCAAAGCAACCAAAAATAGCATAACACGCGACATGACGACTCCGAGCTTCGTTGTCGCCAATTTCGCAATCAGTCCAGGCAAAAATGCGGCTGCACTTGGGTTTATCTAAGTTTGCAGCACCGGCGCTTGCCTCGGTTTTGCCGCAAGTGATTTAGGTTTCGGCCCCCCGGTTGCCCAATCCAGAAGTTCGACCGTATGCACAATTGGCACCTGTGTGCCCGATCCAATTTGCATCATGCAACCAATGTTGCCAGCGGCAATTACGTCTGGTGATTTGGCCTCTAATGTTTTGATCTTTCGTTGTTTTAACTGACCGGATATCTCTGGTTGCAACAGATTATATGTACCTGCTGACCCGCAACACAAATGGCTGTCCGCCGGTTCAACAACCTGGAACCCTGCACGCGTCAGCAGGTTTTTAGGCTCTGTTTTGATTTGTTGGCCATGCTGCAAAGAGCACGCAGAATGATAAGCAACTGTCAGTCCCTGATCGGGCAATTCCGGCACGTCCAAGCGCAACAAAATCTCGCTTACATCCATGGCGATCTTAGAAACCCGCGCTGCATCCTGCGCTATCGGGTCGTTGCGGAACATATGGCCATAGTCTTTTACGGTTGTGCCGCATCCCGACGTATTTATGACAATCGCGTCTAGCCCCTGCCCCTCCATTTCCGAAACCCAAGCACGGATATTGTTGGCAGCAGATTGGTGGCTTTCTTGCGTTTTACCCATATGGTGGGTCAGCGCCCCACAACACCCAGCCCCTTTAGGCACAACAACTTCGCAACCCAGCCGTGTTAGCAGTCGAATGGTAGCGTCGTTGATATCGGTGTTTAGGGCTTTTTGGGCGCACCCGGTCATCAGCGCGACCCGCATCTTCGCAACCGCCTTGGGTGCAAAACTTTGCGGACGATCGTTGCGACTGACCGGAGGAATGGCCTTGGGCGCCATCGCAAGAATAGCCTTTATCCGCGCATCCGGCACCATCCAGGCAAAAGGCCTCCCCATTTTTGCAGCCAACAAAGCCAGTCGAAAGCGCGTTGGATAGGGTATGATCTTTGCCAAAGCCCAGCGCAAAAACCGATCGCTTAGGGGGCGCTTATAGTTGCCTTCAATATAGGCCCGCGCATGGTCCACAAGATGCATATAGTGAACACCCGATGGGCAGGTGCTCATGCAGGCCAGGCAAGACAGGCATCGATCCACATGTTTTACGGTGTTTTCGTCAGGCACCCGGTTGTTCTCAAGCATGTCCTTGATCAAATAGATGCGCCCCCGCGGGCTATCTAGCTCGTCTCCAAGCACCTGATAGGTTGGACACGTGGCCGTGCAAAACCCGCAATGAACACAAGATCTTAGGATCTCGTTAGCGCTTGCAATGTCGGGATCCTTGAGCTGGCTTTCAGTGAATTCTGTGCGCATGGTTTAGTCCATCAATCCCGGATTTAAGATGTTACGTGGATCGAATTTTTCCCGCAGCCCACGCGTCAATGCGGCAATTGGGGCGGCCTGTGGGTGAAACTTCTGAAATCCCTGACCGCGCCACAAAGTGGCATGGCCTTCGAGACCTGCCATTGATTTTCGAACATCTTGGTCAACAGAGGTCAAAAGCCAAATGCGCCCGCCGCCCCAATCATACAAGACCTTGTTGGGTTGCACGCGTTCAACAAGATCCGCCGCGTCTGATGGCCGAACTGAAACGGACCAAACATGCCCGGGCTGATCGTGAAACAGTTTAACATCACGAACCCATTTCCAACCCGCAGACGTTCTTTCAGATGATCTTTCGAAAATTGAATCTGCGGCAATCTTTAGATGGGATTTCAAAGCGCTAAGTCTGTAAGAGACCGAGTCTTCAAAGCCTTCCACCCGTAACATGGTTACAGGGTGGTTATCGACGCCAGCAGGCGTATGAGCGGCCCCCGTCACTTCGTAGGGCGAGCCAAGCGCCCGTGACATCGCCTGTATAGCCTGCGCGTCCGAAAGCCCGTTAAACAGCAAAACGCCAACGGCTTCGGGCTTGGGCAATACCTTAAGGCTAATTTCAGTCAAAACCCCCAATGTGCCCCAACTGCCGGATAGCAGCTTGACCAGGTCATAGCCGGTCACATTTTTCATTACGCGGCCACCGTTGGACAGAACACGGCCCCTGCCATCGACGAACCGCACACCAAGCATATGATCGCGGCAGGCCCCAACCGCGACACGGCGTGGCCCACTTGCGTTGCTTGCAACGGTCCCGCCCAAAGTTGGTAGGCCCTTGGTACCAAGCAAGCCCCGAAAGTCGCTTGGCTCAAAGGCCAATCTCTGACCTTCAGTGTCCAACAGTCTTTCAATTTCATTCAGGGGCGTGCCGGCGGCAGCAACCAAAGTGAGTGACCCCGGTTCATAAAGCGAAACCCCGGAAATGCCATTGGTTTGGAGCACCGACGTATTGTCAATTTCTACCGCCTTGGTCCCGCCGCCCTGAACCAACATGGCAGATGTGGCTGCGGAAATTGCGTCGCAAATATCTTGTTCGCTTTGCGGGTTCATAGATTTGCGCCTTGCTCCAAAGCCCGTCGACTTTCACTTGCAGCAAGCGGAAAGACCTTTGCCGCATTTAACAGCCAATTTTTGTCAAAAACGTCTTTGACCGCCATTTGAATATCCAGATCATCCGGTGAATATTGATGGGACATCAACTCTCGCTTTTCCACTCCGACACCGTGTTCGCCGGTCAGGCAACCACCAACAGCGACGCACAATTTTAGGATTTCAGCCCCAAAAGCTTCGCATTTCTCAAGATCTCCGTCTTTGTTGGCATCAAACAAAATGAGCGGATGCATATTCCCGTCGCCCGCGTGAAATACATTCCCGACATCCAGACCAAACTCGACACTTAATTCTGAAATACGTTTTAGAACGAACGGCAGTTGGCTGACTGGAATGGTTCCATCAAGGCACATGTAATCGTTGATCTGGCCCATTGCGCCAAAAGCAGACTTCCGGCCAAGCCAAATCTTCGCACTTTCTGCCTCAGAGGCGCTTTGGCGTAGCTCTACCGGATTGTGCTGTTGTGCAATCTCGGAAATCAGCTTCAGCTGCATGTCGATTTCGTCGTCACTGCCCTCAACCTCGACGATCAGCAAAGCTTCGCAATCAGGATAACCGGCACCCGAAAAGGCCTCGGTTGCTCGAATACACGGCCGGTCCATGAATTCGATGGCAACGGGTAAAATACCAGCTTTAATTATGTCACTGACGCAAGTCCCAGCGGTTTGATTATCGTCAAAACCAATCAAGATGGGGCGTGCGCCTTCTGGCTTTGGCAAAATGCGAAGGGTGGCCTCGGTAACAACCCCCAATTGCCCTTCGGACCCGCAAATCAAGCCCAACAGATCCAATCCTGCGGCGTCCATATGGGCACCACCAATATCTATGATCTCTCCCGTCATGGTCACCATCTTGACACCTAGCAGGTTGTTGGTTGTCACGCCGTATTTCAGACAATGGGCCCCGCCCGAATTCATGGCAATATTGCCTGCAATGGCACATGCCAACTGAGAGGACGGATCTGGTGCATAGAAAAACCCGTTTTCCTCTACTGCGCCAGTCACGCTCAGATTTGTGCGCCCTGTCTGCACCCGAATAATGCGGTCGTCATAATCAATCTCTAGGACGTCGTTCATCCGCGCTACGCCTAGAATAATCGCATCAGAAGTCGGCATTGCGCCACCCGCAAGGCTTGTTCCGGCACCTCTTGGGACCACTGGCACACCCTGTTCATTACAAAGCCTGAGCACAGCTGCGACCTGTTCTGTCGTCTGCGGCAGAACCACAGCCAAAGGTTGGCACCGATAAGCCGTCAGGGCGTCGCATTCATAAGCGCGTGTTTCTTCGGGGGCATCAATCACGCAGTGTGGCGGAAGGATTCGGCGCAACAGACTTATGATTTGCGTCTTGTTGGACAAAACCGCCTGGTTGGGTCTTGGCATCTCCATGTCACACCTCCGCGTTAATTGGTAATTTAATATAACCAATTTTTTTAACTAGCAACCTTTTTCGGAGGCGTCTAATGTGCAGCATGGAATGGATTGATCGCCTTTTACTATTTTCCAATTTGGATTACGCAGCCGTAAGCCTGTTGTTCGTTGGGTGGCTCGTGATTGGCTGGATCATTGAAAATCCACCCAAAAATCGACAATCCACCTCTCGTTTAATGGTGTTCTATCGCGAAGAATGGATGCGCCAATTCATTGTACGTGATCCTCGCATTTATGATGCGCAAATCCTGACCAATCTGCGGCAGGGCACCGCGTTTTTCATTTCTGCAAGTATGATTGCGGTGGGCGGCGGCCTTGCGTTGATCGGCAATGCAGAACGATTGACAGGCGTTGCGTCCGAGTTGACGCTCGTGAGCGCGCCACCGATTGTTTGGGAAATCAAGCTGATCGTCATGCTTTTCTTTGTGGCAAATGCATTTCTGAAATTTGTCTGGTCGCATCGTGTATTTGGCTATGTCGCCATTGTTATGAGTGCTGTTCCTGTAGACCCAAAAGATCCGTTGTGCGACCTGCGCACGCGGCAGGCCAGTGCCTTGCATATCACTGGTGCAAAAAGCTACAACAGAGGCCTTAGAGGGGTTTATTTTGGTTTGACAGCAACCGCTTGGCTGGCTGGGGCAACGGCGTTAATTCTAGCTTGTCTCTTAACTTTGTTCATCATTTGGCGCCGTGAGTTTGCCAGCCATTCCCGCGCCGCGTTGCTTCAGACTACACTCGACGGGGTACAGGTGAAATGATGCGACTCGCTTTGACGTGTTGGCTTTTTCTTGGATGGGCACAAGCGGCGCAAAGCGACCCTTCTGTGATCAAGGATGTAGCGGCCACAAAACGCGGCCAATCCTGGACATTCTCTGTTACATTGCAACATGCCGACACGGGCTGGGACCACTATGCCAATGGATGGCGTGTTTTAAGCATGCAGGGGGAAGTTCTGGGCACACGCATTCTGACCCATCCGCATGTTCACGAACAACCCTTTTCGCGCAGCCTATCGGGTGTTGAAATACCCGCGGGAACAGCAAAGGTGCAAATTCAAGCCAGTTGCTTGGTTGATGGCTGGTCGGGTGTACCGATTGTCGTGACACTTAACAATTAGTTGCGTCAGCGGGACGCGGCTATGCACGATGGTATGGCGCACCAGAAAGAATAGAGGCCGCGCGATACAATTGCTCGCTAAGCATAACACGCACCAGCATATGTGGCCAAACCATTTGACCAAAACTAAGCGACATATCTGCCTCTGCGCGCAACGACGGATCAATACCGTCCGCGCCACCTATAACAAAAGCCAAATCCGCTGTTCCCAGGTCACGCTTTTGGCCTAGAACTTGGGCAAATTGGGGAGAGGACAATAGCTTGCCACGCTCGTCCATCGTGCAAATGAGGGCACCTTTAGGCAAAGCAGCACGCAAAAGGCCTGCCTCTGCCCCCATGCCGCCGCCTTTGCGGTCTTCAACTTCGATCACCTTTGCAGGACCCAGGCCAAGCGAGCGCCCAGACTTATCAAATCGCGCCAAATAGTCGTCAATCAGGTCACGCTCGGGACCCGACCTTAGGCGACCGACGGCCACAATTTGAATTCGCAAGGCCATGATACCACCGAGCCGCTGTTAGTTCAGAGCTAGGCGCTGCCGCCCTGTTGCCACATTTTTTCAAGCTGATAGAACTCGCGCACTTCGGGCCGGAAAATGTGCACAATCACATCACCAGTGTCGATCAACACCCAATCGCCAGTGTCTTTGCCTTCAACTTTGCACAAGCGCCCGGCGTCATGCTTGACGCGCTCGACAAGTTTTTCAGACATCGCAGCGACCTGCCGAGATGACCGGCCGGAACAAATCACCATGAAATCGCCAATCGAAGACCGCCCGCGCAGATCAACCTGCACAACATCTTCAGCTTTGTCTTTTTCAAGGGAGTCTAAAATGAGCTCTAAAAGCTCTTGACCGTTTCCACCAACTTTTGGCGCATCGGACATTTGGTCACCATCTGCGGTCGAACCCGCTTCCATATTAAGAGACAGAGATCTGTCCTCCATTCAGCGCGCCGAACAGCCCCGGCGCAGGGCCTAAATTCAAGATAGCATCCGTTGTATGAATTTCCAGTGAAACGCAAGAGGAATGCCTCTGGAATTCGCCATTTCCCTTAAATGGCATGCAAAGGTGTGATGCTTTAATCACTTTCGAAATCAAACCCCACTTTGTTGCCCAAGCGGCTTACCATCATCAAGCACTCGAATTTCGCGCTGTGGGAATGGGAAATTAATGCCATGAGCATCAAAAGCATCCCAAAGCGCCAAATAGACATTGCCGCGGATATTGGTTAGCCCGCCGGTTGGATCAGAGATCCAGAACCGCAAAATATAATCGACCGAACTGTCCCCAAATCCGACAACGTGACACACCGGAGCTTTCGGATTGGACAACACCCGCTCTACGGATTGCGCGGCCTCGATAGCAACTTTGCGTACTTTATGCGGATCATCCCCATAGGCGGTGCCAAAGAATATATCGAGCCGCACAAAATCATTAGAATGCGACCAATTCACCACCTGGCCTGTGATCAGGTCTTCATTGGGGATCAGATATTCTTTCCCATCGCGGGTCACAACGCTGACATACCGCGCGCCCAGCGAATTGATCCAACCAAAGGTCTCCCCCAAAGAAATTACATCCCCGGGTTTGATCGACTTATCCAACAGGATAATCACACCCGACACCAGGTTTGAAACAACCTTTTGCAAACCAAATCCAAGACCCACCCCGATGGCGCCCGACAGCACTGCCAAGCCCGTTAAATCGACACCCACGATCCGCATGCCGATGAAAAACGCAGCGCCATAAAGCACCACCTGCAAACACTTGATCACCAAAACCTGCATCGAGGGGCTGATGTCTTCGTTGTGCTTTATACGGTCAGAAGTTGTGCCGGACACAAAGCGAGCTACCGCAAAGGTCAAACCCAGCATGACGACGGCCTGCAAAACCGTCCATAATGAAAGTCGCAGGGTTCCCATGGTAATGGCCGCGGAATCCAAGAGTTGCCGCGCTTCTTCGCCAACGCCGATCAGCGCAAGCGTGACCCACGCCCAAGCCCCGTACCGCAAAAGGCTGCGCAAAAACGCGTTATGCACAAGACGCGTGACAAGCGCGATGATCAGCCAAGCCCCCGCAAGGTTACCAATAATGCCCAACAGATAAGAGCGACTTGGCCACGTGATTTCGCGCATAACCGCAACCGTCAACCAAATCAGAGCAACAAAGAAGATCAGCGCCATACGTCGCTGTAACAGCAACATGTAGCGGTAGCGCCACTTAGGCCACCCTTCGCGGCCCCGCATCCAAGTGCGCAATCGTGGGCCTACAAAACGCGACAATCCGAACGACACAACCAGCAAGGCAACGACTATTAGAACCTGATACGCATTCCAAGGGCGCAACAAGCCCTCTAGGAACGCAACGCCCTGGTCCCAAAGGCTTAACGCGATTTCTTGGGTGTCTTGCTCTACTGGCTTAGCTGCCAGCTGTGCGGCAACCTCAGTGATTTCACTTTCTTCGAGTGTTGTAGCGTGTTCTGCCATGCCTGTCCTGTCGTTTCAGCCAGCGTGCCACGCCCTCGCCATGAAAAACAAGCCATTTCCCTTGCAGCGGAGGCCGACTCCGTCTATCTGATCAGACATGAAACGCATCTATGACATTGCAGACCGCGCCTTTTTACCTTGGCGATTTTTCGGTCAGTCCAAATCAGTCATCGCCGCCCTATAAGGGCGCGGCGTGTTTTCGCACGCCCGTATTGCAGCCATAATCGCCAATTCACCAATACGGAGGGACCTATGTCTCCCAAAACGCTCTATGATAAAATCTGGGACGCCCATGTCGCCCACGAAGCCGAAGACGGCACATGTCTATTGTATATCGACCGTCACCTTGTGCACGAAGTGACATCGCCACAAGCCTTTGAGGGCCTGCGCATGACGGGTCGTAAGGTACGCGCACCGGAAAAAACCATTGCTGTTCCGGATCACAACGTTCCAACAACTTTGGATCGCGCCAAGGGCATCGAAAACAAAGAATCTCGCATTCAGGTCGAGGCCTTGGATAAAAACGCCAAGGAATTTGGCGTGCATTATTACCCCGTGTCTGACGTTCGTCAGGGCATCGTGCACATCGTTGGCCCAGAACAGGGTTGGACTTTGCCCGGCATGACCGTTGTTTGCGGCGACAGCCACACAGCAACCCACGGTGCATTTGGCGCATTGGCGCACGGCATTGGTACGTCCGAAGTTGAGCACGTTCTGGCGACACAAACGTTGATTCAAAAGAAATCAAAGAACATGAAGGTGGAAATCACCGGCAAGTTGAACCCGGGCGTCACTGCCAAGGACATCACGCTGGCGGTCATCGGTGAAACTGGCACTGCTGGTGGCACTGGCTACGTGATTGAATACACTGGCGAAGCTATTCGCGATCTGTCCATGGAAGGTCGGATGACCGTCTGTAACATGGCCATCGAAGGCGGCGCGCGCGCGGGCCTGATTGCACCAGACGAAACAACATTTGAATATGTCAAAGGTCGCCCACACGCACCTAAAGGCGGCCAGTTCGAGCAAGCTTTGGAATATTGGAAAACCCTGTTCACGGACGAGGGAGCTGAGTTTGACAAGACAATCACACTTAAGGGCGAAGACATTCAACCGGTTGTGACTTGGGGCACTTCACCCGAAGACGTTCTGCCAATCACCGGCACCGTGCCTTTCCCAGAAGATTTCAAAGGTGGTAAAATTGAAGCAGCACGTCGTTCTATTGAATATATGGGCCTGACACCTGGTCAAAAACTGACTGACATCGAAATCGACACAGTCTTTATCGGGTCTTGCACCAATGGTCGTATCGAAGATTTCCGTGCCGTGGCCGAAGTGGTCAAAGGTAAGAAAATCAAAGATGGCATGCGCGCGATGATCGTTCCGGGCTCTGGTCTGGTGCGTGCCCAAGCCGAAGAAGAAGGCTTGGCCGACATCTTCAAAGACGCGGGCTTTGAATGGCGTCTGGCTGGCTGCTCCATGTGTCTTGCGATGAACCCAGATCAGCTGAGCGAAGGTGAGCGTTGTGCAGCAACCTCAAACCGGAACTTTGAAGGTCGTCAGGGTTACAAAGGTCGCACGCATCTTGTCTCTCCAGCGATGGCGGCAGCCGCAGCGCTGACCGGCAAGCTGACCGACATTCGTGATTTGATTTAAGGAGCTCGAGACATGGAAAAGTATCAAAAGCTGACCGGTATCGCGGCCCCTATGCCGTTGGTGAATATCGACACTGACATGATCATCCCAAAGGTGTTTCTGAAGTCCATTCAGCGCACCGGCTTTGGTGTGAATTTGTTTGATGAAATGCGCTATAATCGCGACGGCAGCGAAATCGCAGATTTCGTTCTGAATAAACCGCAGTATCGCAACACTGAAATCTTGGTGGCGGGCGACAACTTTGGCTGCGGCTCTTCGCGCGAACATGCGCCTTGGGCGATTGCAGATTTCGGCATCAAATGTGTGGTCTCCACCTCTTTTGCCGATATTTTCTTCAACAACTGCTTCAAGAACGGCATTCTGCCGATCGTCTTGCCACAGGAAACCGTTGACCTGCTGATGTCTGACGCGGAAAAAGGCGAAAACGCCCGCATGACCGTTGATCTGGAAGCCCAAGAAATCACCACATCTGACGGCGAGATCATCAAGTTTGACGTTGATCCACACCGCAAGCATTGCTTGCTCGAAGGTTTGGACGACATCGGTCAGACCATGCAAAAAGAGGCGTCCATTGATGCGTTTGAAGCAACTGCGAACGCTTCACGCCCTTGGGTTTAAAACAACGCTAAATAAATTCGAAAGCCGTCCTAATGTGGGCGGCTTTTTCTTTTGAGGGCTGATTTTCAGGCCTATGGTTTCAGCTATAGGCGTCAAAGCTTGCAAAAGATGCTTTATTCACGACAGCCTCATATATTTCAGCGGTGTATTTGGCCTTGGCTTCCCAAGTGAATGCCTGATGGGCATATTGACACCCTGCCGCTGCAATTTCTTCGTGCACACGCGGGTTGTCCACGCAGTCTTCCATCGCTTTTTGATTGCTTTTGACCAACCCGTCCATAGACGACAAAGGCAACGCGACCCCACGCCCGTTGGAAACCAAAGCGCCCGGTGCACCATAGTTTGTGACAATCAACAATGTGCCGCAGGCCATTGCCTCGACAACAACCCCTGCTCCAAGTTCCCGAATGGACGGAAAGACAAAGGCATCTGCACGGCGCATTGCATCTGCAACCTCAGCCTGAGTTTTGCGCCCCTCAAAGATAACCCGGTCTTGCGCAGCGTGTTCATCGACAATGGCCTGAAGTCGCGGCAGCTCTGGCCCATCGCCGATGATTGTCATTTTATGGGCCCGTAATTTTTCAGAGCGCGCAAAGGCACGCACCGCAGCTTCGGGCACTTTGTACGGGACCAAGCGCCCGGCAAACAAGAATTCGAACGGACCCTCACTGGTGAAAGGCGCACGCTTTCGGCCAGCATGGAAAATTGCAGGATCGATACCAACTTCGGGGAAAGAAATAATCTTATTTGGATCAGCAAAATTCAGATCCCGAATGGTGTGTTCAAATCCGGCCAAAATGCAGTCCGACCGAGTTTGTGTGCGGCGTGCATAGGGCATGAATTTATAAAGGTCGCGCAGGCCCCGCGCGCGCTCTTTTTCGCGTTTTTGCTCTCCTAAAAACGCCGCTGGCCAATCTAGGTTACCATTAAGCGGCCCAACAACAAAGGGAACACCCCCCTTGCCAGCCATCGCGCTTGGCATTGTTGGCGACATAGGAGTGATGCGATGAATCAAATCAAATTGCCCAGAATTCACCCGATCTTTGACCGATTTCCAAGCCTGTTTTTCAAACGCTACGTAGGGTGCATATGACATGATCTGGTTGGTGGACCACGCAACCTGGTCACCCCCGCGCAACCAAGTGGCAAGCCTGTCCATTGGCGCAGCCAGCCATTCGGTGTCAATAAACTCTACCGGCGCTCCCAGATCTCCGGCCTTTTCGATATTTGCGCGATTGCGCACATGGGTGATCACCGTGACATCCGCAACCTTGGCCAAAGCGCGGGCGTATTTATAGCCGACGATGGGCAGCGATGGCCATTCGGGGTTGCATTGGTCAGCGAGGATCAGGATTTTACGACGTGTCATAGGACGTGACTAACTTAGGCTAAGGGCAAAAAAAAGGCCCAAGATTGGTCGTGCTATGGCGGGCAACATCGCTGTGCTGTCCGACGTGATGCTGGCATTGTCTGCGCCGTCGATCCAAGCCAACACCCCGTCAAATTTCCGCCGCAACAAAGACACATTTGCGCTTCTCCAATGACCTTTTAGCTGCAAAATGCACGCCCCTATGCGGCTGGCACCCGGAATTCTGGTCTCAATTTGAAAGGAGTGAGGGCGAGGCTGTTCGGGAATATGCTTTATTCAGCGCTATTTACCATGCGGAGTTAATCAAATGGTGCAATCGCGCACCACTTTAGGCTCGTTTTTCGCAAGTTTCTTAACAAAGTCCAAACTTTGCCTTGAGCCACATCCAATTTCCCGGCAAGATTAAGGCAAGAATGAGGCAGACCACCAAAATAAGGTGGATCAAGTTGGAATAATGCTAACGGCAAAGAATCGTGGCAATCCAGTTTGAAGGGAAAAGAGCAGTGCTCGCACAATTTATAAGCGCGTTAACCCGCGCAATCCTAGTGGCGTTGCTGGTCGCGACCCCGTCTTTGGTGCTTCCGTCGGTCAATGCCGATGCAAGCCAAATCGTTTTGCTTTTGTCGCTCTTTGCAGCGGCATTGGTATTTATCGAATATTTTGCCACCTATCCCAGCATTATTGAATTTCGGTACGCCCCACCTTTCAATCGTTTGCGTTATGTCGCGGTATTTTTAACCGTTTTCATGCTGTCGTCGATTGCTCAGGCTGGCACGGAACCGAACGCATTGAACGGCTTGATGCGATCGATCGGAACGCTCCTTAGCGGAGTACTGGATTTCCCTTATTCCCCCGTGCGTTTGGTATTGATCACACTGCCCGCCGAAATGGGCCTGCAAGAGGTCGCATTCGTACGCATCGCAGCTGGAATGGCCTATGCGTTCTCATTGTTCAGTCTGGCAATCTTCTATTTCCTGGTGCGGGGCCTCGATTGGCCTGCACGTAACGGTGCCTTTAACGTCTGGGTAAACTTACCGCTGTTTGACCCAACAGCAGGGGGCGATGTTTTGCCTCGCCTTAATCGCGACGGACGTCTTAACATTGTGTTAGGATTTCTTATGCCATTTTTGTTTCCTGCCTTCTTTAAGGCAATTTCAGATGTGGCAAACCCATTGAACTTGGCTGATCCACAAACCCTTATCTGGACCGTGGCCATATGGGCGTTTTTCCCTGCCGGGCTGGTTATGCGCGGTATCGCAATGGTGCGTATCGCATCAATGATCGACGAAAACCGCAAGCGCGCTTATGCGGTTGCACAAGGTTTGCTGCCTGTCTGATATTGATATGCCTTTGCTTGGGCCTGCCAACCCATGCGGAGCGACTGCGCATCGCAACCTACCACACAGAATTGCATCGCAACGGTCCGGGTGTGATGCTGCGCGACATCACCCGAGGAGACGCGCAGGTTGTTTCCATTTTAAATGTGATCGCGGCAGCGGACCCTGATATCGTTGTTTTACAGGGTATCGATCACGACACACACGAATTCGGCCTATCCGCACTAAAGTTCCGCCTGGCAGATCTTGGTCTGGATTTGATGTTCCAATATGCCCCACCTTCCAATTCAGGCCTACAAACTGGCCTAGACATTGACGGCGACGGGAGGTTGTTAGAGCCTGAAGACGCTCAAGGTTACGGTGAATTTCTAGGTCAACGTGGGATCGCAGTTTTGTCGCGATACCCGATAGATCAAAGAAACATTCAAAACTTCAACGCGTTGACTTGGCAGGACTTCGCCGCTGCGACGTCCCTAGACCAAGGGTTTCTGCAAGCCACGTCAGCCGAGATACAAGAAACCATTCGATTATCCTCGACAACACATAGCGTAATCCCAATCGCAATTGGCCAGCAATCACTGCGCCTGTTAACCTACCACGCGACGCCACCGGTTTTTGATGGACCAGAAGACCGCAACGGTGTGCGCAATGCGCATGAAAATTTGTTTTTTCCGTTCTTTCTGGACGGGTATTTTGGTTCGGCACCAAACAACTCATTTGTTATCGCCGCTTTGGCTAATATCGACCCGATGCGCGGCGAAGGACATCTTTCTGTTATCCAAAGCCTGCTGATGAATCCGCGGGTACAAGCCCCCCTGGGCCACCGGCGAGTGCCAACAGCCGATTGGCCAAACCCACCAGGACGGCTGCGCGTCAGTTACCTGCTTCCTTCCTCTGACATCAAAGTGCTAGATTCGGGCGTTTTCACGCAAGACCAACACCCAGTCCAAAGTGATGACATCGTAAATGCCAGTAGACACCGTTTGGTTTGGGTCGACATTGATTTCTAAACACCTCCAGCACGGATAATTTCACAATATAGTCACTGAAACCGGCGCAATTCCCCTTCGTTTCTTGATCTTTTCGCCGTCAGAAGCTAGGCAGCAGCAAGAAATTTCACGAAGGATCTACGCACATGAGCAACCCCTCACTTCTGATTTTGCCTGGTGATGGCATCGGCAAGGAAGTCATGGCCGAAGTGCGCCGCATCATCGACTGGTATGGCGACAAACGTGGCTTGAAATTTGACGTCAGCGAAGACCTCGTGGGCGGTGCCGCTTATGACGCGCACGGCGTACCGCTGCATGACGACACGATGGCCAAGGCCCAAGAAGTAGATGCTGTTTTGCTGGGTGCTGTTGGCGGACCAGATTATGATGATCTGGATTTCTCGGTAAAGCCAGAGCGCGGTTTGTTGCGTCTGCGCAAAGAGATGGACTTGTTTGCAAACCTGCGTCCGGCGCAGTGTTTTGATGCTTTGGCGGATTTCTCGTCTTTGAAACGTGACATCGTTTCTGGTCTCGATATCATGATTGTGCGCGAATTGACTTCTGGTTCCTATTTCGGAGAGCCGCGTGGCATTTTCGAAGAAGATGGGCAGCGCGTAGGCATCAACACCCAGCGGTATACCGAAGCAGAAATTGATCGTGTGGCACGGTCTGCCTTTGAATTGGCGCGCCGCCGCAGCAACAACGTAGTATCTATGGAAAAAGCCAATGTCATGGAATCCGGCATTCTGTGGCGCGAAGTGGTTCAAAAGGTGCATGACGCTGATTATGCCGATGTAGAACTTTCGCACATGTATGCGGACAACGGTGCCATGCAGTTGGTACGCGCTCCAAAACAATTTGATGTTATTCTGACGGATAACCTGTTTGGCGACATTCTGTCTGACTGTGCTGCGATGCTTACTGGGTCGTTGGGTATGTTGCCCTCTGCTTCCTTGGGAGCCCCCATGGAAAATGGTCGTCCAAAAGCGATGTATGAACCCGTTCACGGCTCAGCGCCTGATATCATGGGGCAAGGGAAGGCTAACCCTTCTGCCTGTATCCTAAGCTTTGCAATGGCGCTGCGTTACAGTTTTGATCAAGGTGACGAAGCAACCCGTCTGGAACAAGCTGTCGAATCTGTCCTTGCTGGCGGTGTGCGCACGGCAGATCTTATGCAAGCGGACGACGCGCAGCCTGTCAGCACGTCACAAATGGGCGATGCCATTCTTGCTGCCCTGGACGCTTCTCTGTAAATTCTACGCTGAAACCGATGTTTCAAACATCGGTTTCAGTTCTGTCCAAATTCACGGCGGAGGCAGGGTTTTCCTTGCACCAACACCAGTTTGTGCTAATTCGGAACAAGCGTTAGCGCAAACTTCGGATTAGCCTCATGTCACAATCAAACAATCTTAAAGGCGCGTTTTTCGCGTTTATTGCGTTTAGTATTTACTCCTCCCACGATGTGATCGTGCGTTACTTGGGTGGAATATATTCGCCTATTCAGGTTTTGTTTTTTGCAAGCTTGATGTCTTTTCCGCTTTTGACGCTGATGATGGTGCAAGATGCCACGCCGGGTACTTTGCGCCCGCTACACCCCCGTTGGATCATTTTGCGCTCTTTGACTATGGTCTGTGGCGGTCTTAGTGGCTTTTATGCTTTTTCGTCTCTGCCTTTGGCCCAAGTCTATTCAATCCTGTTTACCGTCCCGCTTTTGATCACGATACTTTCTATTCCTATTTTGGGCGAGAAAGTTGGTTTGCACCGAGCCGGAGCCGTTATTGTTGGATTGATAGGGGTTTTGATCGTGGTTCGGCCAGGTTCCACAGAAATTACTCCGGGCCATGCCAGCGCCATGTTGGCGGCTATCTGTGTCGCGACCCAATCCGTCATCGCACGCAAAATTGGCAAGAAAGAGCGCCAAATCGTAATGCTCTTGTATCCCTTTGCTGCAGTATTCATCGTCATGGGTGCCAGCTTGGGATTTGTTTATAAGCCTATGCCCTTTTTTGACCTAGCGGCCATGGGTACAATCGCCGTTATGGGCTTTTTTGCAGCCTTCTTGCTGGTTGGTGCCTATCGCGCTGGAGAGGCTGCGGTGGTCGCGCCTATGCAATATATCCAAATTGTCTGGGCCGCCATTTTCGGAGCCCTACTATTTAATGAAACACTCGATCTGCCAACCATCATTGGTGCAACTGTTATCATTTCAAGCGGTCTATACATCGTCGCACGCGAAGCCTTTGCCGGTGTTTCCGAAAATCGACCGGTTCTGCGCACACGCAGTCGCGCGCTCTCTCCGGGAACATTCAGAATTGGGTTTTTTCTTAGACGAAAATAACCTTTTACCGGTTTTGTACAGTCCTATTGTTACCGCTTTGAACACGCAATATAGCATCCTAACATTCCTTTGGCGCGCGGTTTTTCTATGCCGTAAGCCTACCGAAAAGAGGATCAAATACCTCTAAAAATTTTACCGTATGGTAAAAATAGTAAATCTATGGCAAACTAAGTGCGTCACAGCCACTTTAGAAAGCCAGCCAATGACAATGATAAACAGGGAAAACGGTGTTGCATCCGGTCGATTGGATTCAAACACGCTAAAGGAAAACTTCTTAGATCTTCACCCAGCACTGGACTCGCATGCTGCAGTTGTTGCCGCTGATCGTTGCTATTTTTGCCACGACGCGCCCTGCATAACCGCCTGTCCAACCTCGATTGATATTCCATTATTCATTCGTCAAATATCGACGGGCACCGAAGTCGCGGCTGCAAAGACAATTTTTGACCAAAATATTTTAGGCGGCATGTGCGCGCGCGTTTGCCCAACCGAGACACTTTGCGAACAAGCCTGCGTCCGCGAAACAGCAGAAGCGCGACCTGTCGAAATAGGCCGTTTGCAGCGCTTTGCGACCGACACCGCATTAAACAGCAATGCCCATCCTTACAAGCGTGCAAGCGACACGGGCAAGTCTGTCGCAGTCGTTGGCGCTGGACCCGCGGGGCTGGCATGCGCCCACCGATTGGCAATGTTAGGCCACAGTGTCGTTGTTTTTGACGCACGCCCCAAGGGCGGTGGACTAAACGAATTCGGCATTGCCGCCTATAAGTCGACCAATGATTTTGCGCAGAAAGAACTCGCGTGGCTGCTGGGCATCGGCGGGATTGAAATGCGCTTTGATCAATCCGTCGGAGAAACGATTACTTTGGAGACGTTGCAGAATGACTTTGACGCAGTCTTTCTGGGAATTGGGCTTTCGGCGGCGAATAACCTGAACTTAGGTGATGGCACCAGCACAACGCCCGCTGTGGATTTCATCGCAGATTTGCGCCAATCAACCGATCTATCCTCGCTTCCAATCGGACGGCGCATTGTGGTGATTGGCGGTGGCATGACCGCCATCGATGCAGGCGTACAAGCCAAGTTGCTAGGTGCAGAGGATGTGTCCATTGTATACCGCCGAAGTCAGGATGAAATGGCCGCCTCACGTTTTGAACAAGATCTAGCACAGCAAAAAGGTGTGCGCCTGATTTGCAATGCCGCACCGGTTAGCCTCTCAACGAATGAAGGCCTGACCAATGTCGCTTTTGCTTATACTAAATCCGAAGATGGCAAACTGGTGACGCTAGATGAGACGTTTTCTTTAGAAGCAGATCAAGTTTTCACCGCAATTGGACAAACGCTTGACGGTTCCCCAGAGGGATTGCGCCTGAAAGGCAACAAAATCGAAGTTGATGAAAATGGTAAAACATCCGTTTCTGGCATTTGGGCAGGCGGTGACTGTGCCTGTGGTGGCGATGATTTGACGGTGACCGCAGTTGCCGAAGGCCGAGACGCTGCCATCAATATTGACGCCAATCTAAGGGGAGCCCTCTAATGGCCGATCTAAAATCAAATTTCGTTGGAATTTCTTCGCCCAATCCGTTTTGGTTGGCTTCCGCGCCCCCGACAGACAAAGAATACAATGTAAGACGCGCCTTTGACGCAGGTTGGGGCGGGGTTGTCTGGAAGACGCTGGGGTCCGAAGGCCCGCCAGTGGTGAACGTGAATGGGCCAAGGTACGGGGCAGTTCACGGTGCCGATCGTCAGCTTTTGGGCCTCAACAACATCGAGCTGATCACGGACAGACCGCTTTCCGTGAACCTTGAGGAAATGACACGGGTGAAAAAAGACTATCCCGAGCATGCATTGGTCGCGTCGGTCATGGTGCCTTGCGAAGAGCGAGCATGGAAAGACATCATTCCGCGCATTGCAGAAACCGGATGTGACGGGTTCGAATTGAATTTTGGTTGTCCGCACGGCATGGCCGAACGCGGCATGGGCTCTGCCGTCGGGCAAGTTCCAGAATATATCGAGATGGTCGCGCGCTGGTGCAAAGAGGCAACCGATCTTCCGGTGATCGTAAAACTCACACCCAATATCACAAATATTCTCAACCCAGCTCAGGCTGCCAGAGATGGCGGGGCAGACGCGGTTAGCCTGATCAACACAATCAACTCCATTACCTCGGTGAACCTCGACAATATGGCGCCTGAACCGATGATCGACGGCAAAGGTACCCATGGTGGATATTGTGGCCCAGCGGTCAAACCAATTGCGCTAAATATGGTGGCCGAAATTGCACGCAACCCGGGGACAGCCGACATGCCTATTTCCGGTATTGGCGGGATCACCACCTGGCGAGATGCCGCAGAGTTCATGGTATTGGGGGCTGGCAATGTTCAAGTGTGCACGGCTGCCATGACTTATGGCTTTAAAGTCGTGCAAGAGATGATCTCTGGCTTAAGTCAGTGGATGGATGAACAGGGCTATCAGTCTGTCGAGGAAATTGTAGGCCGCGCTGTGCCCAATGTGACGGACTGGCAATATCTCAATTTGAACCACATCACCAAAGCGCGCATTGACCAAGATGCCTGTATCAAATGTGGCCGCTGCTATGCGGCCTGTGAAGATACATCGCATCAGGCGATTTCGATGACCGAAGATCGTGTTTTTGATGTTAAAGATGACGAATGCGTCGCGTGTAATCTCTGCGTTAATGTTTGCCCGGTTGAAGACTGCATCACGATGGAAACCCTCACCCCTGGCGCAGTCGACGAACGAACTGGGAAAACTGTTGAGAAAGATTATGCCAACTGGACAACACACCCCAACAATCCAAGCAGCACAGCGGCGGAATAGCGATCAATTTGCCGAAATAAAACCAAGCCGAGGCCACGTGGCGATGCTGACATTTTCAATGTTGGTTTCGCTGTCGTTCAGCTTGGGTGGGCTTGTTGCCAGCGACATTTCTCCGTCTGCGCTAACCGCCATTCGCTTTGCGATCGCTCTGGCACTGCTATTTGCCATTATGCGTGTCCTTGCAGTGCCGATCGGGCCAGCTCTGCACGGCTTCCCACGCTTTGCCATCGTTGGTGGGCTGATGGCGGTCTATTTCATTACCATGTTTGAAGCTCTGGCCATCACAACACCTGTTGCAACTTCCGCCGTCTTTACACTAACGCCCCTAATGGCCGCGGGCTTTGGGCTTGTTCTCGTCCAGCAAAAGTCTGGCAGTTGGACCCTTTCTGCACTGGTAATTGGAGCGTTCGGCGCGCTTTGGGTGATTTTTCGCGCAGACATTTCGGCTTTCATAGCGCTTGATATTGGCCGCGGGGAATTGATCTTTCTGGTTGGAGCACTTGCGCATGCATCGGTGCCTGCCCTGCTGCGCAAATTGGGGCGTGGCGAACTGCCTTTGCAAAGCACATTTGCAACGATTCTCGGGGCTCTGATATTGACGACACTCTATGCAGCACCAGCACTTATAAAAACGGACTTTATGGCCGTCAGGCCCCTGGTTTGGCTTGTGATTTTATACCTCGCAATTTTTACGACCGCCGCTTCGTTCTTCCTTTTGCAGTTCGCCAATCGACATCTGCCAGCAAGTAAAGTCATGGCATATACATATCTGGTCCCCAGCTGGGTTGTTCTTTGGGAGTTTCTTTTACATGGCACTACCCAGCCAACCATATTGATGGTCGGGGTATTTGCGACCTTGGCGGCTTTATTGATGTTGCTACGCGGCGCTGAAAGCGAACGAAAGTAAGCTGTTTTCTGAAATTTTGCACAATTGGTAAAAAAACATTGACCGACCACAAGGAAATCCGCCAGCTTTAAGATAAAATAGTTGCGACACCGACCAACATTCGCCACCCCGGAGATCAACCCATGCCTCACAGAAAAAACCTGCGCATTAACCCAGATAGGCTCTGGGACAGTTTGATGGAAATGGCAAGAATTGGCCCGGGCATTGCCGGCGGCAATAATCGGCAAACCTTGACAGATGCAGACAGCGAAGGACGTGCCTTGTTTCAAAAATGGTGCACCGACGCCGGCTGTGTGATGGGCGTGGACAGCATGGGGAATATGTTCGCCACCCGTCCCGGCACCGACGAAACCGCGCTGCCTGTCTATATGGGATCGCATCTTGATACGCAGCCGACTGGTGGCAAATACGATGGTGTGCTGGGTGTGCTCGGCGGGCTTGAAGCCATCCGCACACTGAACGATCTGAATGTGAAAACAAAACACCCGATCGTGCTGACCAACTGGACCAACGAAGAAGGCACGCGATTTGCCCCGGCTATGCTGTCCTCTGGCGTATTCGCCGGCAAGCACACACAAGACTGGGCCTATGCGCGCCAGGATGCAGACGGCAAAACGTTTGGTGATGAGCTTAAACGCATTGGTTGGGTTGGGGATGAAGCTGTGGGCACCCGAAAGATGCACGCAATGTTTGAGCTTCATATTGAACAAGGTCCAATTCTCGAAGCCGAACAAAAAGATATTGGTGTTGTAACCCACGGTCAGGGATTGCGCTGGATTGAATGCACCTTTGTGGGCAAAGAAAGTCACACCGGCTCAACCCCAATGAAAATGCGCAAGAACGCCGGTCGCGGACTTGCGCTGATCACAGAGCTTGTGCACGCTATTGCCATGCGCAACCAACCCAACGCCGTTGGCGCGATTGGGCATATTGATGTCTACCCAAACAGCCGGAACATCATTCCCGGAAAGGTCGTTTGCACCGTCGATATGCGCTCGCACCTACTGGACACTCTCAATGAAATGGTCGCCGAATTTAACGAAATGGCCCCACAGCTCTGCAAGGAAATCGATGTCGAGTTTTCTAGCAAAATCGTTGGGCAATTTGACCCACCTGCCTTTGACAAAGACTGTGTTTCTGCCGTGCGTAATGCTGCGAATGCGCTGGGTTACAGCCATATGGACATTATCTCTGGTGCTGGCCACGACGCCTGCTGGATCAACGATGTTGCGCCAACCGCCATGATAATGTGCCCCTGCGTTGATGGGCTTAGCCATAATGAAGCAGAAGAAATTTCAAAAGAATGGGCCGCAGCGGGCACAGACGTGTTGCTGCATGCCGTTCTGGAAACCGCTCAAATCATCGCGTGATCTGCATAACCGCTAGACGAAAGTGATCATTCGCGACCCAAAACGTGTTTACAAATAGGGAGAAGCATCATGACCAAAGTGATTAAAGGCGGCACTGTTTGTACCGCGGATCGCACTTGGAAAGCCGACGTCCTAATCGAAGGTGAAGTCATTAAGAAAATCGGAACCGATTTGAAAGGTGATGACTATATCGATGCAGAAGGCGCTTATGTCATTCCGGGCGGGATCGACCCCCATACTCATTTAGAAATGCCATTTATGGGCACGACGGCCGCTGAAACTTTTGAAAGTGGGACATGGGCCGCGGCTGTAGGCGGCACCACTATGGTCGTTGATTTCTGCCTGCCCGGTGAAGACGGATCGATCAAAAACGCAATAAACGAATGGCATCGAAAATCCGCCCCACAGATCTGTTCGGATATCGGCTATCACATGGCCATCACAGGTTGGAATGAAAACATCTTTGCAGAGATGAAAGACGCCGTTGAAATGGGCGTGAATTCTTTCAAGCACTTCATGGCTTATAAAGGGGCCTTGATGATCGAAGACGATGAAATGTTTGCCTCGTTCAAACGCTGCCGGGAACTTGGCGCTCTGCCCATGGTGCACGCGGAAAACGGCGATCTGGTGGCTGACATGCAACAGGAAATGCTTGCCCAAGGCATCACTGGCCCAGAAGGCCACGCTTATTCAAGACCACCGGAATTTGAGGGCGAGGCCGCCAATCGCGCCATTACCATTGCAGACGCTGCTGGCGTTCCTTTGTACATCGTACATGTGAGTTGTGAACAAGCCCACGAAGCCATCCGCCGCGCCCGTCAAAAAGGCATGCGCGTCTATGGTGAGCCTCTAATTCAGTTCTTGACCTTGGATGAAAGCGAATATTTCAACAAAGATTGGGATCACGCCGCGCGACGAGTCATGTCGCCCCCATTTCGATCCAAAGATCACCAAGACAGCCTTTGGGCAGGGCTGCAAGCGGGATCCTTGCAAGTTGTCGCAACAGATCATGCAGCCTTCACAACCGCACAAAAACGTATGGGCGTTGATAATTTCTGTCTTATTCCAAATGGGTCAAATGGCCTAGAAGAACGCTTGGCGGTGCTTTGGACAAATGGCGTTGAAACCGGACGTTTGACGCCCAATGAGTTTGTCGCCGCCACTTCGACCAATGTTGCTAAAATCCTGAATATCTACCCAAAAAAGGGCGCTATTGTTGAAGGCGCAGACGCAGACATCGTGGTTTGGGATCCAAAAATCTCTAAAACCATCAGCGCCAGCAACCACCATTCGGTATTGGACTACAATGTGTTTGAAGGTTTTGATGTAAAGGCGCAATCACGCTTTACGCTTAGTCGCGGTGAGGTGATTTGGGCTTGGGGGCAAAATAGCCAACCACAGCCAGGACGCGGCCGCTTTGTCCCGCGACCCGCATTTCCATCTGCAAGCTTGGCTTTGTCCAAGTGGAAGGACCTAACAAGCCCGAAAATGATTCAGCGCAATCCGATGAATATTCCGGCGGGCATTTAGGCCAAGGGCCCCAAATCCACGACCTGTCTCAGTTGCCTCGGCATCTGGCGGCAAATCTGTTCGAACCTGTAGTGGTTTACAAAAAAAGACGGGCCGAGTTGGCCCGTCTTTCGTTAACTTGGTGCAAGGCACCACAAACCGATAGCTTAGTCAGCAGTCGTTGTTGTGGAGCTGTCTTCGTCAACAATTACTGTAATCAGGATTGTAGACGCGATGACGCCAGCAATTAGGGTGCTGGTTGTCAGGCCTGTGCCTGCCAAAAACGGCAGAGACGGGACTGGGCCCTGAGCGTTTGCTGCTGATGATGTTGCGACGCAAAGTGCGAGGGCTGCAATGATCTTTTTCATAATTCAATCTCCATAGGGTATTTGATGATTCTATTAATCCAGCGATGTATCTGTTTCAACCTAGAGGGGTCCATTCGCCACACAAGATTCTCTTTTTTCTTGGACATGGTAAATTAAACACGATGATTTGTCTAAAGTGCCCCTTAATTAAGTCATTAATTGGTTAACCGGCGAATGCGAAGGTACCCAGTTGTTGGCCCGCTCCACTGGCGTGATTGCATCACCACACCCGTAGTAGAATCAACCCAATATTCGTTTTCAATGGTCCCAAGATTGCCCTCACACCGCTCTATTAGATGACGGGTTGTGTTTTGGCGCTCAACAATCTCGATGACCTTAGCGCCAAGATCCTGAACCAAGCACTGAAACTCCAGTTTACGGGATGCACCATCACCCATGCGAATATCATAGGTTCTGCGTCCTTGCCCTGCAGGGCCTTGCCGGCCATCTCCTGCAATAAGTGCACTTGCGCTTATAATGTCACCACGCAGACCCCGTGTTGCGATCAACACGCCATCGCGCATTGAAAGCGTAACCAGGTCTTCTGTCTGCCAAACAACGATTTGTCCGGGCAAGCCATCGCGCCGTACAAGTTGCTGGGTGAGGTAAGCAAAAACACCAGTATCCTCGATCGTCACTTCAATATAGCTATTTGGCACCGTATCAAGCATGGCCCGCGTTAGCGGCGGACGCTCTTGTTTTGGTGCGCGTTTTAACGCGACATATTCGCGGATGGTCTTAATCAGCTCGCGCTCTGACCTTTGCTCGCCTTGGCCTTGGTTTTCCGCACATGCAGCAAAAAGTAATGTGGCGCAAAGCGCCATTAAAAAACGGGGTAACATGTGTTTCATTCCCAGAACCGTGCGCGTTGCTCTATCAGGCTTTTTTGATGCGCTTCCCGAATGTCACTGTACAAACGATCAGGAACGCTTAACCGCTGCGCGCCGTCGCGCTGGGTCGGGCGAATGACCATAGAGCTTCCATTGCGTGATGGCTTACCCAAATTCCAAGCCAAAGGAATATTGAACCGGATTCCTTTGTCAAAGGAACCTTCGCCAAATTGCGCAGCAGACACATTTGTTTTTGAAACAAAGCCCCCAACAGACCAACCATTCTTAAAGACACGATCGACAGAAAGCGTGGCACCCACGTCACCTGCCAAATATCTGCCTGCATCCACTTGAACCAAGAACCCATTGTCCATTTCGTAGTAAGCTGATGCATGACCAGTCAGAATTTTGTAATCACGAAATCCCAGCCTTTGGTTGAAATCTCGTTGTTGGACATAATTGGCTTCGACACCAAGCGCCAAGCGACTGTCTACAGGCTTCCACAAAAGTTCTCCCGAGACGCCCCCATACATGCTTTCCAAATAGCCCACAGTAGCGCGACCATAGATATTGTTCCCGGCATTCCAACGCTTTGAAACATAAAGGTTTTCAAGTGTTGTCCCAAATTGAGCATATTCGTTTTGATCTGTTCGAACATGCGGCAGCAACGAATTGGATGCCCTACCGTCTTTGACATTTCCTGCCAAGCGATGACGCAACGTTCCCGCAACTTTCCAACCTGGCGCTGGCTCTAGGATGGCATCAAGCTCGACGCCGACATCAATCCGAAATGGTTGGGATGGGTCAAAATAGGAAGGGGCAGTATAAGGGCTGAACGAAGTACCAAACGCTGGATACAAGTTGTTTGATACGATGGCATCCTTATTCGGCGACCCTGCCGCTTCAATCCGCGCCTTGTTGGCAATAACATCAGCGGCATTTGGGGCAAATTCATAGGCCTCCAAATCCGCGCGCTGCACAACGAATGCGGACAGGGCTATGCCGCGGCGCACTGGAACTATTCGAAACGTCTCAACCGAAGGTGGCAAACCGCGGGCCATCGCACGGGCCACGCGCCCATTCGTCAACGCATAGGATTGATACTTGTTGTTCCGGTAGCGAACCTCAGCGCTTGTCCCTTCTAGTACGATGGACTCGAGCACCAAACCATCTTGCGCCAGAACATCTGCGAACACATCCCTGATTTTCAGGCGTTTTGCGTCGTTATTGGCCCAGTCTTGGCTGTAATGCGCGGGGCTTGTTGCCCACTGCGAGCGCGGGGCGATTGGGACTGGCGCAGGAATACGCAATTGTTGTGTGGGATGGTTGGGGCGCATCTGAAGCTGTGCGCTGATACCAATTTCGCTGCCATACAGATAATAGGCCCCAAACCGAAGACCTGGACGTGCTTGGTATTCCAGGCCAAAACTCAAAGGAGATTTGCGCTGGAACACATTTGAAGTCTGTGTTTCCGTCACATAGGCATCAGACGAATATTCGGCTTTGACACCCCAACGGTCATCCAGTTGCCATTCTACACCGGCAAATGGCGCAACATTGCCTCGAAACCATTGATCAACTGAAAGCGTACCGCCTGTCGAGCTTGGGTTGTAAGCCGGGCGTGTTCCAAGGTTTGCAATAGATCCGTACGACCCTAAACGTCCCCACCCCAAACCGGCAGTGACTTTCAATTGCCCCTTGGGCTTTCCATCTTGCAACGCAGGCGTATCAAATGTCTTGGTTGCGACCAGATATTCGCCTGCATAGATTCCAGTTCCCGCGAAATCCTGAAGCCCAAGCGTCACCGCTGGCAGCACTTTTCTTTCTTTCAAAAGGCGAAAGCGCACATCGAAGCTACGATCATAATAGGTCGAAAACCCAAACAAATTCAGGTCCTCAATTCCGTTGTACCGAAATGTTGCAGTGGCCCAAGGCACAGGCTGAAAACTAAGGCTGAGGCGTTGGTTGCCACCAAACTGCGAGTACCCCAAAACAAATTGCCCGTCAGGCAACATTTCAGCGCTTGGCATGTCCATAAGACCGGGCGTGCCGTAGAAACCAAGCGTCGGTGTCTTAGGGTATTCAAATTTTGGCGTGTTGTTAGGGGTCTCGGCCAAACCAATTGATGGCAAGCTGGATAGCAGCAGCACAGCAAGAACATCGCGGTTCGCTGCCTTTCCAATTTGTTTAAGACGGCTCAAATATTTCACGCGCCCTGCCCTGTATTAACCAAATCACTTTTGGCCTATACATCACAGATCAAGTAGGCAATTCAACCACAGCGCGTTGATGTGGATTTCAGAATTTTTAATTGCGACTTGAAAGGCACGCCAATAATTGGGTTGGTCACTCCGCAAATAGTGCGGAATGACCAAGGAAATTTAGTTGTTTTTTTGAATGTCGCCAGTATCAAACAGCGGTGATGCATCAATGTCTTCCGCGTCAATCATGGTCGCTACTCGCTCTAGTGAGGAAACAAGCATCGATTGTTCCCAGTCTTCCAAAGCAACAAATTTGCGGACAAATTTCTGATGCAATGGGTCCGGGGCATACCGCAGGGTTTGCGCGCCCTTTTCGGTGATCACAATATTTGTGCGGCGCTTATCTACATCAGACTTTTCGCGAACAACAAGCTCCTTGCACACAAGACGGTCCACCAGCGATGTCACGGTGGCCTGTGACACGCGCAAAGTGGTCGCTATGTGTTTAGCGGTAACGCAGTCAAATTCAGCCACGGTCTGTAGGACTTTAAACTGAACTGCTGTCACACCGGAAATACGCGCAAAATCCCTGCCCGAAAGCTCGGTTGCGCGCATGATCCGGCGCAATGCAATTAGGCAAAGATCTTCGCGTTTCACACGTTCCTCCGCAGTGATTGATTTACAGTGGTTCAGACAACACTCTTGCTGTCAGATGCTTGCGTTCTCACCAAAGCCCGCACAAGCGCCTTAAGATCGAGTTCTCCGACAACTTCACCCTCCTTAAGCACTTTGTATTTCCCGCTGGTGTCACCACCGGACATGGCGATTACATCTTCTAGCGAAGCTTCTTGATCAACTTCTCCAGCGAATTCAGAAGTTGATACCGGTTCCATAATCGACCGCACGCGCAGAACCCGCGCCCGATTGATATCCGCGATAAAGTCGATGATGTAGTCATCCTCTGGATTCAGTAGGATGTGCTGAGGTTCACCTTGTTGAACGACCAGCCCGTCTTTCAAAATCACCAAATGGTCCGCGAGTTTCAAAGCTTCGTCCAAATCATGGCTGATAAACACGATGGTCTTTGCGAGTTCCAGCTGCAACTCAAGCAACAGGTCCTGCATGTCCGTTCGAATAAGCGGATCCAGCGCCGAAAAGGCTTCGTCCATCAACATAACAGGCGCATTAGATGTAAGCGCACGCGCGATACCTACACGTTGCTGCATCCCACCAGAAAGTTGATGCGGATAATGTCCTTCGTATCCAGAAAGCCCAACACGATCGAGCCAATGCAAAGCATCTTTGGTATACGTTGCTGGGTCGTCGCCTCGCACAATTGGTGCAAGCGATACATTGTCCAAAACATTTCTATGCGGCAACAACGCAAAATGCTGGAAGACCATCGACATATCCCGGCGTCGCACGCGACGCAGGTTTTCACTATCATATTCAAGAACGTTCTCGCCTTGAACAATAACCTCACCCGCCGTCGGTTCGATCAAACGGTTCACGTGACGGATAAGGGTCGATTTACCAGAGCCAGAAAGGCCCATAATAACGGTAATTTCACCCTCTTGCATATCGACGTTGATATCTTGCAAACCAAGCACATGCCCGTGCACGTCCAGCAGCTCTTCCTTGCCCAGCCCATCACGCACTTTTTGCATCATCTCATCAGGCTGACTTCCGAAAATCTTGTACAGATTGCGGATCGAAATCATTGGTTCTTTGGTCATTTTGCAGCCCCTTAGTGTTTTTGAGCTGCGTTTACACGCGCCAAAGCAGTTTTCGTTACGCGATCAAGTAAGACAGCTAAAAGCACAATGCCTAGACCCGCGACCAAACCCACACCAAGTTCAAGGTTCCGGATGCCTCTAAGAACCAAAACGCCCAATCCCGGTGCTGAAACCAAGGAGGCAATAACAACCATCGCCAAGCTCATCATAATGGTTTGGTTCACACCAGCCATAATATTTGGCAAGGCAAGCGGAAGCTGCACATTCACTAGCTTTTGACGATCGGTCATCCCAAAGGCGTGCGCCGCTTCAAGCACCTCTTTGTCAACCAAACGAATGCCTAGGTCAGTCAAACGAATGACGGGTACAACCGCGTAAAGAATGATGGCGATGCCATAGAGTTTAGATTCTGTGACCGAAAACAAGAAGATAAGCGGTATCAGATAAACGAAGGTCGGTAGAGTCTGCAGCATATCCAAAATTGGAACGACAATACGCTGCATTGCGTCACTGCGTGACATCAATATGCCTATGGGCACCCCAAGCGCGACACTGAACGACGTGCAAACAAAAATAATCGATAGGGTTTGTATCGCGGGCACATAGTGATCGATGAAGGCCATGAAAAGAAAAGACACGCCAACGAAGACCACCAATGCCATGGACCGAGTGGCCCAAAACACAACCAGCAGAAACAGCGGAACTACAATAAACCAGGGCACAGCTTGAAACAGCCACATAGAGCCATCCAAAGCCCAGCTAAGAGGCTGAGTAATTGGGTCCAGAATGGTTTTCAAAGGGTCTTTGATCGACAGGAAACTATTTTCAACCGCATCGGTAAATACACGGGTCTTCGGAATTGCGGGACAGGCCGAATTCAGCTCGTCTAAGGAGGGAAAAGGTGTGTCCAAAATGGATGCGTCACTTTCTCCGGCTTTGTCACCTTTTGACTTCTTCAAAAGATCTGCCATCGACATTGGGCCACCCTGCGAATTGGCGTCACACCAGTCTCGCAGTCCCAATCTCTCTATCCAATTGTCGTAATAAGCCATTTATCCCCTGCCCCTTTTTAGAAAAAGGGCGCAGTGTTGCGCCCTCTTGATTGATATTGGTGACGTTTAAGGCAGCAGCGCTGCCAGGTTTTCTTTGGCACTGTCATTGATCCACTCAGACCAAAGATCCTGTCGTGTGGTCAGGAAGTGAACCGCCGTTTCTTCATAAGTTGCACCGTTATTTTCCATCCAATCCAAGAACGAAAGAACGTCGGCGTTTTTAAAGCTCATGTTGGACATGAGTTCAGCAATCTCAGGTGCACGATCTGCAAAATCTGTTGTGACAACGGTTTTCACTGGGCCGATTGGCCAAGAAGACACGCCTTCAGCGCTACAATCTGATTTCGCCGCGCAGGTGAAAACCTCATGATCATAAGGAACACCAAGATCCACTTCGACCATCTTGTACTTGGCCATCAAGGGGTCCGGCGACCAATAGTAGCCAATCCAAGGTTCTTCGTTGGCATAGGCAGAGGCAATGGATGTTGCCAGTGTTTCACCAGACCCATGCAGGAAGATTTCAAATCCAGCATCTACCAGACCAAAGTTGCGTGCTAGATCTGCGTTTGTGTTTTTACACGCCCAACCGTCAGGGCAGTTGTGGAAACGGCCGCCCAGCAAATCGACATTGGCTTTCACACCTTCAATTGTGGCCAGTTCCGGATGCGCATCTACCATATACTGTGGAACCCACCAGCCTTCACGCCCACCGTCTGCAAGCACATCAGCGGCAGTCATGATTTTACCGGCGTCCTGCAGTTCTTGATAGGATGGCGCACCGTTTATCCATAATTCAGTTACGATGTCGGGCTTACCGGTTTCCGCCACGGAAACCAAAGAAGGTGTAGTTGAAGACGGTACTGAAACAACAGAACAGCCATAGCCCTCTTCCATCAAGAATTTGGCGATATTTGTGATGATAGCACTCGACGCCCAGTTCATCTCGGTAATTGTCACTTCGCCGCAGTCATCTGCCGCAGCAAGACCCGGTGTCATAAGCGCAGCCAAAGCTGCACCAATCATTAGTTTACGCATTTTTTTCTCCCATATTCGCAAGCATGCTTTGATACGCTAACCAATCTTTAGCAAAGAAGGAAACAGGAAATCTCTGATATTATAAGATTCTGCGTAAGACATGTTTAGGACGGGCTTTCAAATTGATTAGGCAAGCTAAATTATTGGTCGCAAAAGGCTTAAGCACAATGTCGAATAAAGCGCATTTTCTCACTACCGACAAAAGTGTCTGCCGCTCACTTACCGCGATCCAGCTAAACCCCATTAGGTCAGAGAGCACCTCAGATACTTCATTTGGCGCGTCACTTTGCGAATGGCATGCGACATCGTAATCGATGAACAACATTTTCTGAGCAAAGAAGCACCTTAACGACTTTGGTTGCTAAAATTGTTAGACTGGGGATTGTTAGACTAGGGAAAGGCAGACCAAGTCGGCCAATCGTCGCGCGGTGAAGTGCAGCGGCCGTTCGCTTATTGGTGGTCCCTGCGCCGTCGGGATTAGCTCCGTCGTCTTCGACGGAGAGGTGGCTCAAACGAGCACATGGATCGGCACGAAAGCGAGATAGGTCCTCAACAGCAGGCTGCTGAAAGCAAAACATGCCCTGCGTGCACCGTCGCCGGATCTACCTGCTTAGAATAAATTGCGTAGGGAAGAT
>NZ_BAABWX010000006.1 GCF_040364665.1 Cognatishimia sp. WU-CL00825 | reverse complement strand
GGTTTTCTGACAGAATGATTTCCGCAGCACGCTGGCCAATTTCATGGCGACAGGCATCGGTGGTGGCCAGAGACAGCGGCAAGCCCTCTAGGATCTGCAGGTTGTTAAACCCGGCCAAAGCCAAATCCGACGGGATCGACAGCCCATTTGCCAGACAATGCATATAGCCCCCCACCGACATCACATCGCTGGAATAATAGATGGCGTCGATATCGGGCGCGCGCTCCAGCATCGCTTCGGTCAACGCCCGACCGTTTTGAATAGAGGAATCCCCACTATACAATTCCTGATCAGCCAAGCTCAGCCCCGCCTCCGCCAGCGCTTCTGAAAACCCTTCCAGACGTTTCAACGCCCGAAAATCCTGTGGCATTTTGGTGCCGATAAAACCGATTTTGCGATAGCCCCGCGCCATCATCTGCCGCGCCATTTCTCGGCCCGCCTCTAAATGAGAGATCCCGACGCAATGGCCCACCGGCGTGCCGTCGGTGTCCATGACTTCGACCACGGGGCAATCGGCACTGCGCAGCATGTTGCGTGTGGTTTCTGAATGTTCCAGCCCTGCTACAACCAGACCTGATGGCCGCCAGCTCAGCATTTCGCGGATCACGCTTTCTTCTTCGGCCAGATCATAGCCAGACACGCCGACCACCGGTTTAAGCGGCGTGGATTTCAGCACCGACGAAATGCCCGACAAAACCTCTGGAAACACATAGCTGTTTAACGACGGCACCACCACGGCCACCAAATTCACCGAGCGCGAAGCCAGCGACCCGGCGATGCGATTTGGCACATAACCCATCGTGCGCGCCGCTTCTTCGACTTTCAGCCGAGTCTTTTCAGACACATCCGGCGCACCACGCAGGGCACGGCTGGCGGTCATTTCACTGACGCCCACACGTTCTGCCACATCTTTAAGATTCAGCCGCTTTGTCATGCGCGCATCGTCACGGGTCTGATCAAGAACTGCAAGGCCCTTTCCAATGTCCGCCCAACTTTCCAGGACGCAGGATTCAGCTTGCAAAAATTTTTCGTTAGCGTTAACGGTAGCGCAAATGTTATCGCTAACGCTCGCAAATTGAGTCGCGAGCCACAGAATTTGAAATATTGGAGACCAGGATGACCCTGAATATCGCAATCAACGGATTTGGCCGTATCGGTCGCAACGTCCTGCGCGCCATCATTGAAAATGACGTGCAAGATGTGAACGTCATTGGCATCAACGATCTGGCCCCGGCGGAAACGCTGGCGCATTTGCTACAGTTTGACTCTGTGCATGGCCGTTTGAAAGCCGACGTCAAAGTCGAAGGCGACCGCATCCTTGTCGGCAACCAAGACATCAAGCTGACCGCAATTCGCAATCCCGAAGAACTGCCATGGGATGGCGTTGATATTGCCTATGAGTGCACCGGTATTTTCACCACCCGTGATGGCGCCGCCAAGCATCTGAAAAACGGCTCAAAGCGTGTTCTGATTTCTGCACCGGGCAAAGAGGTTGACCGCACCGTTGTGTTTGGTGTGAACCACCAAGACCTGACAGCCGATGACATCATCGTATCCAACGCCTCATGCACCACCAACTGCCTGGCCCCGGTTGCTAAGGTTCTGGATGACGCATTTGGCATCAAAACCGGCTACATGACCACAATCCACGCCTATACCGGCGATCAGCCAACCCATGATGCGGCACACAGCGATCTGTACCGCGCCCGCGCTGCGGCCATGTCTATGATCCCAACCTCGACCGGTGCCGCCAAAGCCATTTCCTTGGTTCTGCCACACCTCAAAGGCCGTCTCGAAGGTTCTGCTATTCGTGTGCCAACCGCCAATGTCTCTTTGGTTGATCTTAGTTTTATGCCGGAAAAACCAGCGACTGTTGATGCGATCAATGCAGCAGTCAAAGAAGCCGCCGCTGGCCCGCTTAAGGGCGTGCTCGGCTACGAAGAGCGCCCGCTGGTATCCATCGATTTTAACCACGACGCGCATTCGTCAACCTTTGCGGCCCCTCAAACCTCGGTCACCTCCGAAGGTCTCGTGCGTATCGTCAGCTGGTATGACAACGAATGGGGCTTTTCATGCCGTATGGTCGACACAGGTCGCGCCATGGCAGCCTTGCTGTAAACCAGCCCTGCAAACCCAATTGCATCAGCCCGCAGCACGTGTTGCGGGCTTTTTGCTGCTTGGTGATTTTCTTTGCCTTAGGGCTGCACTTGGCGCACTCTGTCGCGGACCCCAAAATCATATTGCAAAGGTAACCCATGAATTTTCCAGATTTCATTGCCAAATTACCCGCTCTAGATCTGCCCTTCTCCGAAGACGTCGTTCAATCGCGCGCCATCCGCTCTGACGCTGGGCTCACGGTGTTTTTCACCTTTTTTCAAGACGTCGAAATCCCCGCCCACGCGCATTTGGCGCAATGGGGCACAGTGATCGAAGGCAGTATCGAACTTACCATGCTTGGCGAAACCAAGACCTATCGGCCAGGTGACCACTATGCAATCGAGGCAGGCGTGGAGCATGCGGCCAGGATTGCGGCGGGCACCAAAGCCATAGACGTCTTTGAAGAAGCCGATCGTTACCCCATCAAATCCTAGATTAGGTCGATTGCGTCTTGAAAGCCCTGTAAGTCTTACCTAATTACAGTAATGAATATTCATTACTGGATTCGCAGATGAAACGCCCGACCAAAGAAGCCATCGCAGAACGCATCATCAAAGCCGTTACAACCACGGTTGCGACCCAGGGCATCGGCAGCGCCAATATGGCGACGGTGGCGAAAACAGCACAGATTTCAGCCGGCACGCTGTATCTGCATTATGAGTCCAAGGAAGACATGCTTCAGCAGGTCTACTTGCACATCAAACGTGATTTTCATGCCAAACTGATGGCCCCCACCCGTGGTGTTTCAGCCAAACAGGCCGTGTCTGGCATGTGGCACGCATTGTTGACCTTTCAGCACCAAGACCCGCACGCATTCCTGTTTCTAGAAACCACAGGGGCCGCGCAGGTGCTGACCCAAACGCAAAAGACCGAAATTGCCCCAATGCAAACCGAAGTTGAAAGCGTCATTCGCAGCGCCATTGATCAAAATGTCATCTCTCCGCCGTCGCTTGGGGTGGCCATCAATATTCTGATCGGCCCTGCCCTGCATTTGGCGCGCAAACATGCCTTGGCCGGCACCCGCATCCCCCAAGACGAAGCAGATCAGACCTTTGACATGGTCTGGCGCAGTCTTGGAGGCCTCTAACCCCCTCCTCCACAAGGACTTCAAAATGTCGAAAGTTATATTGATCACCGGCACCTCCACCGGTCTTGGCATCACCATGTCTGTGCAAGCCGCACAGGCAGGACACAAAGTCTATGCCACCATGCGCAATCTGGAAAAACGCACAGCGCTGGACACAGCGGCGGCCCAAGCTGGAGTGTCCATAGACGTGCTGCAACTTGACGTGCAAGACAACTCCAGCGTCACCGATGCCGTGGCCCATGTGATCGAAAACGAAGGCCGCATTGACGTGTTGATCAACAATGCCGGTGCAGGCTTTGTGCGTACCGTCGAACAGGCCTCCGAAGCGGAAATTCAATGGGTGATGGATGTGAATTTCACAGGCGTTGCGCGCTGTACCAAAGCGGTCATGCCGCATATGCGCCAGCAACGCAGCGGCCACATCATCACCATCTCGTCCGTGGGTGGCCTTGTTGGTCAGCCGTTTAACGAGATCTATTGCGGGGCCAAATTTGCCGTCGAAGGATTTATGGAAGCCATTGCCTGCTACATAACGCCCAACTTTGGCATCAATATTTCCATCGTCGAACCCGGCGGCATCGCCACTGAATTCGCCAATAATGTGCTGCAGCAATTGCAAAGCACCGGCGGCATGTTAGACGACGAATACCGCCCCATTCTGGAAAAATACATCGGGGGCGCACAAAGCCGTCAGGCAGAAGACATCTATCAGACCCCAGACCAAGTGTCTGATGTGGTCATGCAGGCTGTCGAGGCTGAAAATCCGCCCCTGCGTTGCCGCACATCAAACTGGGGCGAAGACTTTTGCCGCCTCAAAACCGGCCTTGACCCAGATGGCACCAAGCTGACCAAACAGGTTTTTGACCAGTTTCTTGCAGGTTAAATCCGAAATATCGGCTGGAAGATCCGGGGCACCAAAGAGTTAAACCTCAGCGGTGCGCCGGTGGCCGCAAGACAGATACAGGCGGCGCCTTTGACCGCCGTGGGCGCGTGATCCAGATCATCATCGGCACTTTCCAGATCCCCCACGCCAAACCGTCCGGTCTCATCCTCAAACGCGCCCTGCAAAACCAGGGTCAATTCCAGCCCGCGATGGCTGTGATCGGGCACCGCCTGCCCACCCGGAATATATAGCAGCCGCACAGATCCTTGCTGTGACGCGTGCAATATCGACTGACGCACCCCAAAGCCCAACCGTTTCCATTTTGGCGGCTTGCCTTTCAGTGCTGTCATAACCGGTGCGGGAAAGATCCCTGACCGCCCATAGGGGATGTCGGGGCGCACTTCTGGCTCGGGGGCTGCAGGCTCTGCGTCTAATCCAGCAAAAACCCGCGCTTTCAGATCCCCGGAAAGCGGCTCTGATCCACCTTGATCCAAAACCACGCCCCCAACATGCTCATGCGCCGCCAATCGCGCGCGACACTCGTCGCACATCGAAATATGAGTGGCCACAACCACCGCATAAGGGGTTTCCAAGGTGCCAGCGGCATAGGCCATCAGCACCGGCTCTGTGACATGATGTGTTATCGTGCTCATGAGTGTCTCAATTCTTTTAGCTCGTGTCGCAGCTTTTCCAGCCCCAGACGAATCCGCGATTTGATGGTGCCCAAGGGCAGCCCGGTTTCAGCGTGAATTTCGCTGTGCGACAATTCCCCCAAATAGGCCTTTTCCACCATCTCGCGTTGTCCGGGTTTCAGCTTGGCCAAAGCGGCACGTAATGTCTGTGTTTCCTGCTCAAGAGCCACAACCTGGCCCGCGTCTTCCTGAGCCTCTCCGTCCAGCACCAGCTCTTCTGGCACTGGGCGGTTCTCCTTGCGCTGCACATCAATCTTTCGATTTCTTGCGATCTGATAGATCCAACTTGAAACCTGGGCGCGCTGCGGATCAAACAGCGCAGATTTGCGCCAGACCGTCAGCATCACCTCTTGCACAATATCCTCGGCCTGTGCCGCCGAGACCCCGGATCGCATCACAAACCCCTTGAGCCGCGGCGCATAAAAATCAAACAAGCGCCCAAAGGCCGCGCGATCTCGATCTTGTTTGACCGCCATCATCCAGGCGGTCTGATCCGTATATTCTGGCGGTGCCTTATCGATCACAGTGTCCCGTTTTTTATAGGCGGCGCGCTGTGCAAGCACAGCCATTTCAAACGCGTCAGTCTGGGTTGTTTCTAGGGTCAGCATAGCCCTGTTACGCGTCCGGTCGAGACTTGGATCACTTTTCGCAGAATTTTTTTGATCCAATCCTCAATTTTCCGCGTAACTTCATAAACACAGCTGGAGAACCCATGTCATTTGATACGTCCCCGACCCTTGGAAAACGCATCGCGATTGTGGGGGGTGGCATTTCCGGCATGGCCGCAGCTTACTTGCTGGCGGATCAGCACAATGTGACTCTGTATGAAACAAATCCGCAGCTGGGCGGCCATGCCCGCACCGTGATTGCTGGCAAACATCAAAACCAGCCCGTTGATACCGGCTTTATTGTCTTTAACTATGTGAATTACCCGCACCTGACCCGCATGTTCAATGATCTGGACGTGCCGGTGGTCAAAAGCGATATGAGCTTTGGGGCCACCATCGACAATGGCCAGGTGGAATATGGCCTGCGCGACCTGCCCGCTCTGATCGGACAGCGACGCAATCTGATGCGCCCGGCCTTCTATCGCATGGTGCGCGACATCATGCGGTTTAACAACGGGGCCGAACAGCTGGCCAAATCTGACAGCACCACCATCGGCGAATTGCTGGATGAAATGCAGTTAGGGTCTTGGTTCAAACGCTATTACCTGATGCCGATTTGCGGCGCGATCTGGTCCACGCCCCCCGAAGAAATCCAAAGCTTCCCTGCCCGGTCACTGGTGCGGTTCTTTCGCAACCATGCCCTGCTCAGCGCCACCGGCCAACATCAATGGTGGACAGTGGACGGCGGCAGCATCGAATATATCCGCCGTCTTGCCGACCGCTTGCTGGCCCAGGGGGTCACCCTGCGGCAAAAATCGCCCGTAGAGGCGGTAAATCGGCTCGACAGCGGCGTTTCAGTCAAATCCCTTGGTGCGGCCCCGGAACATTTTGATCACGTGATTATGGCCTGTCACAGCGACGACGCCCTGCGCTTGCTGAAAAACCCAACTCAGACAGAGCGCTCAGCTCTTGGCGACCTGCGCTATCAAGACAACCACATGATTTTGCACCACGACACCGCACAAATGCCCAAACGCCGGGCTTGTTGGTCCAGTTGGGTCTATAAGGCCGATGGCGTCGACCACAGGCCCGCGATCGGCGTGACCTATTGGATGAACCGGCTGCAAAACATTCCGGAAAATGACCCGATGTTTGTTTCGCTGAACCCGGTGCGCGATGTCGACCCCACAAAAATCTACGATGAAAAGACCTTTCGGCACCCGGTGTTTGACCGCAAAGCGCTGCAAGCCCAGACCAGACTCGCCAACATTCAGGGCGACAACAACACCTGGTTTGCCGGGGCCTATCTGCGGCACGGGTTTCACGAAGACGGGTTTGCCAGCGCGGTGCGGGTCAGCAAATCCCTAAACCGGGTGACCGCATGACCCCTGCCCGCCCGCAACATATCCCGGCCAAAACCACCCACACCCGCGGTGGCACACTCAGCCGCAGCTTTACCTACAGCATCGATTATGTGTTGATTGACCCAGAGCACCGCAGCACACCCCTATTATTTTCGCGCAACCGGTTCAATCTGGCCTCGGTCCATGACAAAAACCATGGCGGCGCTCCAAAACACGGCACGGGCGTGGTCTGGGCACGCCAACAGTTTGCCAGCATCGGCCTTGGCAATATACGGGTGCTGCTACTGACCCAGCCCCGATTCTTGGGCTATGTTTTCAACCCCATCAGTTTTTGGCTGGCCTATGACGGTGACAAGCTTATGGCGGTGATCGCCGAGGTCAATAACACCTTTGGGGATCGCCATTCCTACCTTTGCAAGACCCCAAAAACAGAGCCTATTTCACCCGAAAACACCCTAAAGGCAGCAAAACTGATGCATGTATCACCTTTTCAAGAGGTGAATGGTGAATACTCTTTTAAATTCAATATCTTAGACGACAAAATTTGCATTAAAATACAAATGTGCAACGGCTCTGAGACTCTGTTTGCAAATCTGATAGGACCGCGACAGCCGCTGACAAATCGCGCAATCATTTCAGCCGCCTTGCGCAGACCATTTGGGCCTTTGCGCACAATCGCGCTAATATATTGGCAAGCGCTGCGTCTCAAACTCAGAGGCGCTCCATATAAAACCCGCCCTGCCCCGCCTGAAAAGGAGATCTCAGGATGACCATTTTGACCGACGCCGTTAAACGAGAATTCTTTGACGCCTGCAGCCAAATGACCGTTGGTCGATTGCATCTCACCACCCCAGATGGCGAGCGCCATAGCTTTGGCACCGATGGCCCCGAAGCTGACATGGATATTCGTGATTGGTCTGTTGTGGCGGCAATGGCCGCGCGCGGCGATGTGGGCATGGGTGAAACCTATGTGGCGGGCCTTTGGGAAACCTCGTCTATCGAACAGCTGGTCAAAGTTGCGCTGCGAAACCTCGACACATTTTCGGACTTTGCCAATCCAACCGCGTGGAACCGGCTGAAATTCAGATTTGTTGACCGTTTGTTGCGCGCGAATTCGGTGCGTGGGGCCTCGCGCAACATTCGGGCGCACTATGACGTTGGCAATGAATTCTATCAACTTTGGCTTGATCCCAGCATGACCTATTCTTCGGCTCTATTTAGCGGAACAGAGACTGATTTAGAGCGCGCGCAGGCCGCCAAATACAATCGCGTTCTAACACGGCTGTCCCCCGGCGAAACCGTGCTAGAGGTTGGCTGTGGCTGGGGTGGATTTGCCGAATGCGCCGTCGAGCAAGGCCGCCATGTCACCGGTTTGACCATATCGCCCAGTCAAAAGGGTTTCGCCGAAGCCCGCTTGGACGGGCGCGCTGACATACGTCTGGAAGATTACCGCGCCATCGAGGGCACCTTTGATAATATTGTTTCCATCGAAATGATCGAAGCGGTTGGGGAACGGTATTGGCCCAGCTATTTCAACATGCTCAAAGCCCGCCTCGCCCAAGGCGGACGGGCAGTTGTTCAGGCCATCACCGTGCAGGATTCCTATTTTGATATCTATCGCCGAGGTTCTGATTACATCCGGCAATACACCTTTCCGGGTGGCATGTTGCTGTCAGATGCCATCATCGCCGATCAGGCCCGTCAGGCGGGTTTGGTGGTGAAAGACAACTTTGCCTTTGGTCAGGACTATGCGCAAACCTGTCGGATTTGGGCGCAGCGACTCCATGACAAAAGCGAGCGCATTCTGGGTCTGGGCTATGACCAGCCCTTCCTGCGCAACTGGCAGTTCTATTTGGAAATCTGCGCCGCGTCCTTTTCGGTCAACCACACCAATGTTGTTCAGGTAGAACTTAGCCATGCTTAGATCGTTTTCAAAAATTCTGCCCCGCATCGGTTTCGCCGCGCAACGCCCATCAGACTACGTTGGCAGCGGCCCTGATTTCTTTTTGCCACAGCAACTGGATGGCGACCTGATTTCAGAAGGTCTGATATATGGTCCAACTGGCCGGGTTGTGTCTCGGTTTGTGGCCGACATGCGCGGGGATTGGACCGGACCCACCGCGCGCCTGACCGAAGATTTCACCTTTGCCAGTGGCACAACCCAGCACCGCGCTTGGGCCTTGCAACTAAAGGAAAACGGAGCCTTTACCGCCACGGCCCCTGACATCATTGGGCAGGCGCATGGGCAAATCGAAGGTGCCACCGCGCGCATGACCTATCGGCTGCGCCTTTCAGAGGATGCCGGCGGCCATGTCTTGAATGTGGTGGATTGGATGTATTTGCTGGACAACGGCACCATTCTGAACCGGTCACAAATGCGCAAATTTGGCATCAAGGTTGCGGAATTGGTGGCGACTATCCGGCCAGCGCAGCCGGTGGCCTATCACGCCACGGCCCTCGCAGGTCAATAACACGACCCCAAAGCGAGGTTTCGCAGCGAAACCTCCCCCTGTGCTTTAGTGTAGCATTTTTGCTATTTTTGCCAAAATTTCCCGCGCGGTTTCGGAACTCACTTCACGACCCTTTACGTCAATCTTTAAGCCCTGCGCCGACACCTGCGCGCGCAAATCTCCACCACCCGGCAAAGTCACTTTCGGCAGTTTGGTAACTTCTGATGGCCGCCCGCCACGGGTCGGATCTTTCTCTGTATTCTCCAGCGCGCTTAATGCGGTTTCCAAACGTTTCAACTCTTGCGCCGCTGACTTTGGGTCAAATCCCGCCAAAGCGGACCGAAGCTTGGCCTGTCCGCCACTTCGCAGCGCCGCGGCAATACGCAAGCCCGTGCGCTCTGTCAGATCAAGCGGAAACCCTAAAAGATCGCCAAGCGCTTCGTGTACCGCAGCGAAACTGCGTACCTTAGACCGTTTCGCCTTGGAGGCCTGACCAAACAAATGATTAACCGCTTCCGAAACAGAGCCATAGACGCCCTGCTGAGTCGCCAAAACTGAAATACGGCCGCGTTCATAATGTGAAAGATTGGCACGGATCTCGTTTTCTTCCACCATGCTTAGATAGGCCTGCGCCCGATCTTTATGGGTGCGCACAAAAGCAGGAATCTTTGAAAATTCCGGGTCTTTCAAAGCCAACATGCGAAACACCGTGAGGCGGCGGTTTCCCGAAATCAGCCCGTATCCGTCCTTGGTTGGGGTGACTTCGATCGGCGTGCGCAGCCCGTGTGTCATGATCGACCCGATCAGCTCTTTGCGCTCTTCCACATCGTTGAACACCCGATCGCGGCTCAAAAAATTCAGCTCGATGTCATCGACCGAAATCTGCTGCACCACCCGACCATCTTGATAGGCCGCGCGCCAGTCTTTGGCGTCAGCGGCATCTTTGGCAGCTGCGACCCGGTCAGTTACATTCGCCATCCCCGCCAAAACCGCCGCTTCGCCCGCGACCTGCGCAATAGGCGGGGTCATGGATTGACCCAGCGGAGGTTTCGCAGCGAAACCTTCGTCAAGCTTTTCAAGTTCGCTTTGATCTGGGGCCACCAGCCGTCTGCGTCTTGCCATCTTAGCTTTCCTCCATATTTGCGTCACGCCACCAGCTGCCAATCAGCAACTCTTTGAACTCGGCATAGGTGCGGTCAAAAGTTTCGCGGCCCCGCACATATGTATCGCGGTTAAAGTCGCGATAATCCGCCTCGTATATGCCATTCACCTGCTCGCCCGCCTGACCCACCAGCGCTGTGTAATCTTGGCGGTAAGCGTTCATAAAGTCACCAAAATACGCCTGGATCACATTCGCCATATCGGTTTGTTGGCTGGCGTCAAAGCGCGTCACAATCGCCCGTACCACATCCCATTCAAACTTAAGCTCCGGTAAACCCGCCGCACGGGCCGCAGAGTTTTCGCCGTCTTCGATGCTGGCAAAGGTCGAGTAAAGCATGTCAAAAAACCGACCCGTGCTGTCAAATTCCAAGAACGACGCCCCAAGCGGCACCAGCAGAATATCAGCGGCGGCCAATCCGTTGATCGTCAGATAGCCAAGGGCAGGGGGCGTATCCAGAAAGACCACGTCGTAATCCTCTAAAATGCCCTCGTCTTCTAGGAAATTTGTCAAGCCGTCCCACAGCGGCCAATTGCGCAGACCCATGCGCCAGACCGGGATTTGAAATTCTGCCCAGTAAAGATTGAGCTGAGCACCAATCAAATCGATATTGGGCCAATGGGTGTTTTGAATCACGTCGCGCGACGAAACTTTCAAGGCTTCTTGCAGGGTCTCGTCCAACGGAATCTCTGGCTGGCCGCCGGCGTTGCGCACCTGGTTTTCCGCGACCACGGCTTTGGCGTAATCCTTGGCCAAAAGCGGGAACACTGTTGACCATTCGTCCGGCACCTTGCCGCCCAAAATGGATGTCATCGAGCCCTGGGAATCCAAGTCGATCACCAGAACCTTATAGCCGTCTAAAGCCGCAGACATGGCAAGATGCGCAGCGGTCGAGGTTTTGCCCACGCCGCCTTTGAAATTGGCCACGGCCACCACTTTGGCCGGTTGGCCTTCGGGGCGATAGGGCAGGTATTCTTTAGTGCTGACGCCCTCGTTTGCAAAATGCTTGCGCAGGGTCAGGACCTCTTCGAGGGTGAACCACTTTGACCCCCCCACACCTTCGCCCTGTGGCAAATCAGGATTGGCCTTAAGCACACGCCGCAAATGGGCTGGCGCGACCGGGATCAGATATTTGGTGATTTCCCAGGTCGAGAATTTTCTAAGCCGTTTTTCCCCATCGGGCGCATAGCCCCGTCGGGCCATATCTTCGCGGCCTTTGCCGCAAAAAGCCGCGGCTTTTGCGAATCGTGTGGTGTCGATAGGATCGGGTAACTTCTTGGCCGCTGCCTCGGGATCTAGGTTTAGATAAGGGGGCAGGGGAGGTGTGGAAGCTTTGTTCACTTACTGTGCCTCGTCATATGTGCGCCTGTTTTCAGGATATACTGCAAACTAGCGTACATTTTGGAACCCGGCTAGCATTGCAAAGCAATGAAACAGATTTTGTGAAGAATTCTGATGAGGTTTCGCGGCGAAACCTAATTCTGAAGAGAAAATACACCCAACAAAGAGTTTATTTAGTTTTAGGTCTTTAAGATATTTAGGTACTAATTACCGTTCAATTACAAAGTATTAGATATGTTTGGGGACCAGAGATCGGGACAAAGGGCACCCGATTCCGGGATCAAAGGAACCCTAATACAGGATCATAGGTACCCAAGGACGGGATTAGGGGTGCCGATTCTCGGTGTGGCAATTTCAGGGATGAATTGTGGCGATTAAGCGGCAATTTGACCTCAGAACGGGGTATAAACGGCATCTTCATGGGTGTCGGGATGGCTGTATCCGATGTGATTCGAGGCCCGCGAGTCAATCTGATTCTTTGGGGACCCGTTTACAGGACGGCGTAAAGAACCCAGCTAATTCTTGAGTACGGGTACCTTATGTGTCAGACATAAGCGCAACCAAAAGCAGCAGAGAATCATGGCCCAGACCGAGATTGATATGGATACCCTTGCGGGCGCCTTGCGTCGCGAAACGGTTAAAAAGAACGTTGCGGCCATTCATATCAGTGGCAAGCTCAGCCTGTTGCAGCGCAAATTGTCCAATGTGCTTTTACTGAATGCCTATGATGCTCTGACCTCGGCACAAAGCCATTCGATCGATGCGCGCACGCTGGCGATGATGGTCGGTTATAATTCCAACGATTTTGACACGCTGCGCGGCAGTTTGCGCGCCTTGGCCGAAACCGTTGCCGAATGGGACATGCTGGATGAGGACGGCAAACAGGAGTGGGGCGTCAGTTCGCTGCTGTCTTATGCCAAGTTGAAAAACGGTGTCTGTGAATATGCCTATTCGCCGGCCTTGGCGCAGAAACTACATGACCCCAAAATCTATGCGCTGATCAATGTGCATATTCAGCGCAATTTCAGCTCGGGGCATGGGCTGGCACTGTATGAAAATTGCTATCGTTTTGTGCGCACCGGCAGCACCGGTTGGTGGAGTCTTGAGACGTTTCGCAAGCTGATGGGGGTGAAGGGGTCGAGCTATTACGAGAGCTTTAAACATCTGAACGCCAAGATTATCAAACCGGCGGTGGCCGAGGTGAATAAGAGCTCTGATATCGAGATCACGCCAGAGTTTCAGAAGAAGGGCAGGGCGGTGACCGATATTCGGTTTCTGATCAAAGAAAACCCACAGCTGGCGATGTTTCAGATTGATGACAGCGACGGGACGCGCAATCTGCCAGTCTATAAGGCACTGATCGCGCAGGGCATTTCTGACCGTTTGGCGCGGCAGTGGATTGCGGAACACGGGGCCGCATATGTGACGGAAAAACTGTCCTATATGGCGCAGCAAGATGGGGTAAAATCCAAGGTTGGTTATTTGGCAGCGGCGCTCAAGGCGGATTACAAACCGGTTGAGGCCGCCAGCGTGGCCCCGGCTTCGGAGGCGGCAAAACAAGTGGCCGCCGACCGGCAAGCGCGGGCCGAGGCCGAGGACGCAGAGCAAGGCGCGCGACGTCTGGCGCGGGCGGAACGCGGGCGCAAATTTGCGATTGTGGCGGATGTGGTGGCGCGGCGAAATCCCACGCAACGGGATGCGGACAAACGCCTGTTTGGCGCCTCCTTAAGCCAAGAGCTGGACCGCGAGGAATTTCGCGCCCATGGTTGGAATTCCGCCTTGAATGCCAATGCGATATTTGAGTTCTGGGAAACCCTGGTGCCTGGTTTATTTGACGCGGATGGCTGAGTTGGTCTTTGTTTCGAAAAGCGAAACGATGGCCGAGTTTTGACGGCAAATCTAGCGTGACAGCAGAGGTGGTTGCAGAGAATCAACCAAAGGCTGCGCTTGGTCGGGGTGATTTTCGGTTATTTTGAAAGAAAGATTCAACTTTGGGTTTAATATTTTCAACCAAATTAAATTCCCTAGATATTTCTGTAAGGCGTTGAAAATTAACCTTAAATTAAGGTGCTCTGAATATCAGGGTTAACAACCGGTTAAAACAAGGCAAGAATGATGCACTCAATCCAAGAGATCGCCCAATTTGCGCCACAATTGTCCGGATAACTTCAACAATGAGACTTGAGATGCCTCTGACGATCACGCCAAACGGGCCACCATCTGCTGGTATGATCGAAACCTGATGAATTTTGGATGCAGAAGCATCCGTAGCGCCGTCGATTTGCACGGCATTGCGACTGGAGAAGACGATGAAGATCCTTGCCGTCGATGATGACGAACTGATCCGTGAGATTTTGTCCGCGACCCTTGAGGCGCATGGGTACACGGATGTGACCTTGGCTGAGAGCGGCGAAGATGCGTTGCAAAAGATCGCTGCGTCGCCGACGCCGTTTGACGGGTTCATGTTTGACATTCAGATGCCAGGTATGGATGGCACCGAATTGTGCCAGCACGTGCGCCAAATGGAGCACTATCGCAATACGCCGGTCATTATGATTACGGCGATGAATAATAAAGAATACGTTGACCGGGCCTTTATGGCGGGGGCAACCGATTACGTCACCAAGCCGTTTGATACCACCGAACTGATGACGCGCATTCGTCTTGCAGATCGTCTGCAATCTGAATCGCGCAAAGCACAACAGGCCAGCGCCGCGGCCCCAACCGCCGCCGCCGCGCCTAAGCCGCCGTTCAAAGATCCGGTGACTGTGAAAGAAGTGCGCGGCGTGGTAAAAAGTGCTGCACTTGATAATTATGTGATGCTGATGCTGGAGCAAAAGCAATTTGCCATGGGGGCCTTTGCCCTGCGCATTCCCGAGTTGGAAATGGTGCATTCAGGATCTGACATCGAAGAATTCACCTATGTGGTGACCGATGTGGCCGAAGTGATCTCTGATGTTCTGGTCGGCGCACAGGCGTTTCTGTCTTATATCGGCAACGGCGTATTTGTTTGTGTGGGTGCCAAAAGCAAATTGCCAACGGCCGACAGCATGCATGATGAATTTGTCATGATGCTAAACGATCCTGATCTGGTCTATTGCGAAGAAGTGGCCACCGGCTTTACCGCCACAATCGGCGAGATTGCAGCCCCCAAATTGTTTGAGAAACGCGGTGATTTGCGCTTCTTGGATCGGGCAGTTGAAAAGCTGAACGAAGTGGCGGGCGGCACGCAGCGTCAAGGCTCTGGACGGTCAGCCTTTGCTGCGTAATCTTTGAAAAGCAGTGTGCGCCCGTGTCAGGGCCGCACCATTTGCAAATTAACCGGCCTAAAGTGCCGAATTCATTAACCAATCTTTAATCTCTTTGAGCGTTTTTGCCACATTGTTGCCCAGTTTTATGGTAATTGTGGAACGGCAAGAAACAATCAGCGCCTGAAGAGCGTTGAGGAAAAGATGTTTGGGTGAGAGCAGAACCATGATGCAGGGAATGGATGCCAGCAAAGCTGCCGTGCTAGAGGCCGGTCTTGCGCGTATTCGCGAACGTTTTGTGGCGTCGTTAGAAGATCGCATCGAAGGCTTTTGTGGCCTACTTGAACAACTTGAAGATCCAGCAACGGAAGAATCCGCCTGCATGGAAATTCGCGCATCCGCACATAAATTACACGGTATCTGTGGCAGCATGGGCTATCCCCGTATGGGATCTTTAGCCGCGCAGCTGGAACAGCATGTCGATACCGTGATTGACGGACCGCGCCCCCTCAACACCGACTTTGTCGACGAACTCCTCAACGCGCTTCTCGATGAGATGGAGCAAAGTGTGGATGGCACATAGGGCAACCCTAGGCGTTGGGCTTAAAGCCCTTGGTCGATGGCTTGGTACTTGGGTTCTGCAACTGGCAGTGACCTTGTTGATTGTGGCGCAAGGGTCTGGGGCCTGGGCACAAAATAGCCGGGCCACACAAACCTTTACGATTGGCATTTTGGCAACCGAAGGCGCGACACGCGCCCTAGAGGCCTGGCGCCCAACCATTGATTTTCTAAACAGCGAAGCGGAATTTCAAGAAGTTCCCTATCGGTTTAATGTACGCCCCCATACGGTTGAAACCCTGTCTGCTGAAATCACGGCGGGCAGTGTTGATTTTGCGCTGACCAATCCGGCGCTGTTTGTGGCTGCCGAAGTGGAAAGCGGCGCACGCGCGGTGCTGTCGCAGGCGCGTATGTGGCAGGGCCGAACCTATGACAAAATCGGCGCGGTGGTTTTTGCGCGCTCTGATTCCAACCTGCGCCAACTGGGTCAGCTGCAGGGGGCAAGCCTGATGGCGGTCTCTGCCAGTGATTTCAGCGGTTGGTGGTTGGCGGCCCAGGAATTTCGCCGTCGTCGACTAGAGCCAAGTGACCTGCTGGGCGAAGTGGTGTTTTCCGGCGGCAACCAACGCGAAGTGATCTATGCGGTGCAATCTGGTCTGGTTGATGCGGGCGTGGTGCGGGCGGGTGTGCTGGAAGAACTGGCGCAAAGCGGTGCCATAAATCTGGATGATTTCACGCCGCTGTCTTTGAATTCCGCCGTGGACCATCCGTTTTGGGTGTCAACGCCGCTTTATCCCGAGTGGGTGTTATCTGCTATGCCGGGCGTGCCCGAAGATGCTTTGGCGCTGGTGATCAACGCGCTGTTGAATGTGCAGGCTGATAGCCCAGAATCCCTGAGCGCCGGGGCAACAGTTTGGCAGGCCCCGCAAAATTATAATGCGGTGCATGATCTGTTGATTTCTCTGCGCGTGCGCCCCTATGAAAACTATCTGATGCAGGCCACAGCACGGATTTATCAGACCTACAAGTGGACCATTCTGGGGCTGACGGCCTTTATTATACTGTCGCTGTTGTTTCTGGTGTTGCAACTGCGCCGTAGCATGCTGTTGGCAGAAAGCCAGAAAGATGTGCTGCAATCGGAAATGCGCAGCAAGATTTTCTATCGCAGTGCGGTCGAGGAACATACCGTGTTCCTGATGCTAAACACCAATGGACGCATTTCGCATGTGAACGATAGTTTTTGTGAAACTACGGATCGTGAACGTGACAGCTTGTTGAACACGCCGCTGGCAGACCTGTTGCCAGAGCGCGAGCAAGAGATTTTGCAAGACGACATCATGAAAGCTGTGGATGTGGGCGCGCCCTGGGATGGGCCGTTGAAAATCTTACGTGCGGATGGCTCGGTGGCCTGGGTGCAATGTACGGTTATTCCGGTGTCGGGCGCGGGCGACGAGCTGAGCGAAATCGCCGTGGTTGCCACGGATATGACCCAGACCCGCAAGGGTATTTCTGACGACAGTTTCCATGACAGTCTGGAACTGATCGAAGATCAGGTTGTGGTGCTGCGGCCAATGACTTTGGATCTGCTTTATTGCAACAAAACCGCCACCAAACGCCTGATCGAAGAGCGCGTCGGTGGTACCTGGAAGGGTCGCACGGTCAAAGATATTCTGACGGAAAGCGATGTGCACGCTTTGAATTTACGTTGCGAAGCATTGATGGAAGGCCCGCAACGCCGCATGACCTGGGAAGTGACCGCTGGTGATGGCACGCCTTATGAGGTCAGTTTGGAATATGTGCAGCCTGAAAACGATGAACCGCGCTTCATTGCGATTTATCGCGATATCACCTCGCGCAAGGTGGCCGAAAAAGCCAAAAACGAATTTGTCGCCACGGTCAGTCATGAATTGCGCACGCCGCTGACTTCGATGAAAGGCGCACTTGGTCTGGCGTTGTCCGGGGCCATTGGCGAAATGCCGGATCAAATGAACAAGATGGTCAGCATGGCCAGCAACAACTGCGATCGTTTGGTGAACCTGATCAACGACATTCTGGATATGGAGAAGATCGAAGCCGGCAAGATGGACTTTAAGATGGCGCCCATCAATTTGATGGATGTGGTGGACAAAGCCATGGAGTCCAACAAATTTTACGCCGAGAAATTCAAGGCAACCATGCGGCTGCACGTCGAGGATGACGGCGATGGCTTTATGGTGATGGGTGACAAAGATCGCCTGACCCAGGTCATGGACAATGTGATGTCAAACGCGGCGAAGTTCTCGGAAGGCGGCGAGATCATTGTCTCGGTGATCATCCACCGTGGACGTTTGCGCTTTTCGATCCGCGACTTTGGCTGCGGCATTCCCAAGGCCGCCCATGCGACGATTTTTGAGAAATTCACCCAGGCTGATATGGGTGACACCCGTACCCAACAGGGCACCGGATTGGGCCTGTCGATTGTGAAATTGATTGTGGAAAGCCACAAGGGCGCGATTTTCTTTGCCAGTGAAGTTGGCATGGGCACCGAATTCTTTGTCGATCTGCCGCGCATTGTGAACGAAGAAGTGGTGCCAATGCCGGCGCTGGACGAAGAGGTGGCCTTTAGTGGATCAGGTGTAAGCGAAGCAGCACCAGTTGCGGCCGTTGCGGTTGACGACGGCGACGATGGGTTGCCGGTCTTGCTGGAACACCTGCGCGGCGGTGGCTTTGATGTTGAGATGGAAAAAGGCAGTATCACGGTAAGTCAGGTGGTCAGCGGCAAGGGCGTTGTTGGCCAATCTTCGATCTTTGACTGGCTGAGCGACGGCGGTCGCGCCTTGGTCAGCGGTTTGGTGGAACGTGAAAAACTGTCCAATCGCAATGTGGCGGTTCTGCAGACCAAATCGCTGGATGGCAATATGTCCGATCCATTGGTGTTAAACGGCCTGAAGGCAAATATGTATTCCAGCTGGCTTGCCAATATTCCGGCCTTTGGTGGGGGGCAAAACGTGTCTTTCAAACTGATGGGTGTTGGCGCAAGTGACTTGCCAAAGCTGGATTCCGAAGAAGCCAGTTTTGCCGCAACGCAGGATGTGCCACAGGCGCTGGCGCTGAGCGAAGAAGAGCAATTTGACGCGATAATGCATTTTGACAAAACAGGTACCGCAAGCTGCATGACCATTGTGCCCCTTAGCGGTGGCCGTCTGCCGGAATCAGTGCCGGTGATCCTAATCGTAACAAAAGAAGCGGCCCCGGAATCGGAACGTGGCGTGGTGTCGAAATTCGCCCGCCCATCCGGTGGTGGCCGCGGCAAATCACGCCGCCGCGCGCGCGGTGGATGAATGAAATGAGAGTTAGAGAGGCAAAACTATGAGTGATTTGAACAAAATCTTACACGTCGAAGATGAAGACGACATCCGCGAAATCGCGAATATGGCGCTGGAGCTGATTGGCGGCTTTCAGGTCGCGCAGGCCGAGCTTGGCTCTGTGGCGCTGGATATTGTCGAAGGTTTCGCGCCTGATTTGCTGTTGTGTGACGTGCAGATGCCTGGCATGACCGGCCCGGAAACCATCGAAGCCATTCGTAAAATTCCCGGTTACGAAACCATTCCGGCGATCTATATGACTGCGAAAGTGGGCGAAAGCGACAAGGGCAGTCTGATGGGCCCCTATGAATTAGGGCTGATTGCCAAACCGTTTGATCCGACCACTTTGGCCACGCAAATTCGCGAGCTTTGGGCACAGGGATTGGCGAACGCGGCTTAGGGCTTGTTGGCCATTTGCCGCAAATAACGGTTGCGCGCGACCTCTTCGAGCGACGTTGTTTCGGCCAAATCTGCTTCTTTACGCTTCTCAAGCAGACTTTTGTCTAAAACCGCCTCGTTGGTGCGGGCCTCGGTATAGGTTTCAAACAGCCGTCCTTCGATCAGGGCGGCTTTTTCATCCAGTTTTTGCAGCTCTTGCTGCAAGAAAGCCCGGCGGGTTTCGATGGCTTGCAAAAATCCGGCCAAAAAGGGGGCGGCTTCGGGCGTGTTGATATGCGCTTCGGTGTCAACGCGATGTTGCAGGTCGCTCATTTCAGTCTGCAACTGCGCCTGTTGGACGCGAATTTGGCCCATCTGCGCCGCGTGCCCATCCAGTTCATGTTCCTTAATTCGCTGAATCACGCTGAGGGCTTCGATCCGACGATTTCGATCCATGATTAAGCCTCGGTGATTTCCTGACGCGCCTCTTCCATTTCATAGAAAGACGGCTGCAGCGTGCTGGGGATATTGCCGCGCCCGATTTCGACGCAGATAGTGGGCGAATGTTCTTGCAAAAGCGCAATAAAGATATCGCGGATCACGTTATAAAACGCGCCATCCTGTTCTTCGATCACGTTCATTCGGCCAGACAGGGGTGCCACAAAACAATAGGCTAGAAAAACCCCAAGAAAGGTCCCAACCAACGCGCCGCCAATCATTTCACCCAAAACAGCGGGTGGCTTGTCAATCGAGCCCATGGTTTTGATAACCCCCAAAACCGCGGCAACAATCCCGATCGCAGGCAGGCCGTCAGCCACAACTTGCAAAGCATGTGCGGGCACCAGCACTTCGTGGTGATGTTTCTTAAGCTTTTTGTTGATCACGTCTTCGGTTTGATAGGGGTCATCAAATTGCAAGGCCAACATGCGAAAACTGTCGGTGATCAGATCAATCGCGTGGTGGTCGTGCTGGATTTTGGGGAATTTTGAAAAGATAGAGCTTTCATGCGGGTTTTCGATATGTTCGTCCAGCGCCAGAATGCCATCGCGTTGATAGATCTTTGTCAGGCCGAACATCAGGTTCAACAAATCGATGTAATCGCTTTGTTTCCACTTGGGGCCCTTTAGTGATTTGATCAGCCCTTTGATCGTTGCGCCCAAATCGCCAAAAGAGTTGGCCGCCACAAAGGCCCCAAGCGAGGCCCCGCCGATCATCATGCCCTCAAACGGCAGCGCGTGCAAAATGGGCCCCATTTCGCCGCCCGACAGCAAAAAGCCGCCAAAAACAAGCGCCATAACAAGGATAAAGCCAACAATGATATTCATGGTATCTATCTATCTTTCAGGCCAGGTGGCGGATCGAACAGGCGAATTGCCTTATTTTTGCCATGAATAGTGGGGTTGGAGCAAGAATTAAAAGCACATTCGACCATTCCGAGGCGGAAAAGACCCAAAATTAACCTTACAACCAAAAGGATAGCTATGAATAATTGACAACTCTCCATTGATTGGTAAAGAATGGGTTAAAGAATAAAGATGCTTTTTGGGGAAAGCGCATGTTTGGCACAGAGCAAGTTATGACGGTGATGTTAGAGGCAGAAGAACTGCGTCTGCTGCATCGCGATTGGCCCGCAGATATGCGGCTGGCGGTTTGCTTGATGCCCAGCGGTGAATGCCAGCTGATGTTGTTTCGCCAGGAAGAGGCTGGCGTGTTTCCGCAGCGGCTGCGCAAACACCTGGGTCTGCGCCCCGAAGAGATCAGCATTCATCCACCGGTTTCCGGATTTCCCTCGCGGCAGATGAAATATTCTGACGAGCGCAGCTTGGAAATGTTGCTCAAGGAAACCCCGGATATTGCCGAAGACGCGCATGATTATGCGGTGAATTTTTCCTATGCGATGGAAGAGGGGCTGAACCCGGCCACCTTTATGGGCGTGGATGCCATGGATCTGGATATTGCAGAGCCGCAGGACGCCCCAGACCCCAAAGCCCAGGCACCAAGTTCTTTGCAATTTGCATCTTGCCGCCAACCGGAAACGCCGCAGGTTGTCAAAAAGACCTCGCTGCGCAATTTGCATTTTGATTTTGCGCGCGAAGCCGCGCGCGCGCCAGAAGCCGCTGCGTTGCAGTTGGCGGGGCAGGGGCTTGTGGCCCTGGTGAAAGAGGCGGCCAAAGCCAAACCACCAGCACAAGAAACCGCCCAAGAGCCGACGCAGGACATGGATGACATAGACCAGAGCGCAGTGGGCGCGCTTGGGGCGGGCTTTTTATCGGCCTCTGATTTGCAACAGCTGGAGCAAACGCCGGACGCGCCAGCCCCCTATGTGATGCGGTACGAAAACGGCTTTTTTGAAATCAGCAATGGCGCTGGAGCGGTGACAGAGGTGACGGATGCCCAATCGCTGTTCTTGCGTGATGACCGTCAGTTGCTTGCGGTGCGTTTGACCGGCCAGCGCCAAACCGCGCCGGGCAATATGCGCATTGCAGAGACGTTGTTGCCGAATGCCCTGCGCAATGTGCTGTTGGCCGCCCTGGGCGATGTGCAAATCAGCACTGAAAACGGCTATGTTTTTGTGGGTCTGACAGAGTCAGCCGCGCCGCATCAAAACACTTTGGAAGAGGTGCCAGCAAAGCCGGTTGCCTTTGCCAGTGCCAAGACAGAGAGCGCTGTTGTCGCCAAAAAGAAACGCCCTTCGGTACTGGGGCGCGGGCTGCGCTTGTTTGCTTTGACGGCCATTACCGCTGGGGCGATTTTCTTGATCCTCGGCGCGCAGCCGTCTGATGTGTTGGAGCAGAAAACGCAAAACTCTCCGATTGACTGGAAGCAGTTCCGCTTGTCCATGCAATCAGAGAGTTTGGGCTAGGCCCGCGTAGATCTGGAATGATTGCCTAGCGCAGCGCGCTGCGCAGGTTTTCAAACACCGCTTCATCCAAAACCGTAACCGTTTCGACAGGCACAACCTGTTCGGCCACGCTTGGTGTTGGTTTGGCAATCGGTGCTTCTGCGGTTTTCATCGGTGCTGGCGCAACAGCGGCTTGCGTCGTTTGAGTCATCGCTGGTTTCGCCATTTTTGGCTTGGGTTTATCCGCAGCTTCATAGGCCAGCAAAACTTCGATGCGGCGATTGGTTGGGTCTTTGGGTGTGTCAGGTTTCAGCAATTGGGTGGCTGCCATGCCAGACACGCGGGTGATGCGATCTTGGGCAACACCGGTTTTCAGCAAAACCCGGCGCATGGCATTGGCACGATCTGACGACAGATCCCAGTTGTCATAAGCCTTTTTATTAGAGAAAGGCACCGCGTCTGTGTGGCCAGAAATCACCATATTATTGGGCAGCTTTTGCAAAGATTCACCCACAAGCGCCATCAGCTTTTGCGTGGCATCGTTCATCTTGGCACTGCCGCTGGAAAACATTGGCTGGCCCTTTTGGTCGATGATCTGAATGCGCAGCCCGGCTGGTGTCTTTTCGAAAATTAGGTTCTTTTGCAGCGGTGCCAGATCCTGACTGGCTTGCATCGCCTGCAAAATTTCGGCTTTCATCTCGGCAAAACGTTCTTCGTCTGCAGTGTGGTCCGGGTTGGTGTTTGTCACGTTGCCAGCGGCCATTTGGGTCATATTGGCCTGATCGGTGCTGGCATTACCCGCGGCCATGCCGCCAGCGCCATCTGCGGCCTGGGTCATTTCGCCGTTTTCTGCCATGCCAGCTTGGGCTTGGGCACCGGCTTGCGCCGCTGCACTTTCGTCCTGACCAATTTCTGCGTTGAATTCAGCGCTTGGCGCACCGGCTGCCGGGTTTTCATGATGGCCTTCGTGGGTGCCGCGCACGGTTTCTTTTGGATCGCCGGTAGGGGTCGTGTCCATCACTTCCCATTTTGCGGGCGACGGGTCGTCGACCTCGCCAAATTCGGAACCGCGGGCCACGGTCGCCCCATTAGAAGCGGTCAATGTGCCAGGAGGGCCTAAAGTCGCGCCGTCCAAGACGCCGCTGCCGCCGGGCAGGGTGGCATTGGTGAAATACTCGGCAATGCCGCGCAGTTTTTGTTCATCTGAAGAGGACAGGATCCACATGAGCAAAAAGAAAGCCATCATCGCGGTCATAAAGTCCGCGTAAGCCACTTTCCAAGCACCACCGTGGTGCCCGTGGCCTTCGACCACTTCGATTTTCCGGATGATATTTACCGTTGCATCGGATGCCATGTTTCTTGCCTCTTTGTCGCCGGTTGATCCGGCTTTTTGCCAAAGCGCGCTTCTGCACACATTGGGTCAAGGCAATGTATTGACCTAAACCGTGCCCGCAGCAGGGCACGATTAAGTCAACAATAAGGCAAATTGCGAGGGATTGTTTTATCCAGCGTGCGGCGCGTCCGGAAGATCAGCGTCGCGGCTGTATTTTCCAAGCCCAACTTGCTTGGCATAGGCCGCTTTGCGCTCGGAATAATTGGGGGCCACAAGGGGCATGCTTTCCGGCAGGCCAAAAACCTGGCGGTATTCGTCTTCGCTTAGACCGTGCTCGGCATTCAGGTGCCGCTTAAGCATGGTAAAGCCGCGTCCGCAGCACAGGCAGAATACTTTGTCGTCAGTCACCGCGTTTTCCAGCGGTATGGCCGGGGCCATCGCGGGTTTGCTGGCAATTGTGATCGGGGCCTCTGTTATCACAGCGGTTTGGGTCTGAAAAACCGGCAAAAGCTGTTTGGTCAACGCCATGATGTCGTCAATAGAGACATCTGAACGCTGCGCATAGGCCGCAACAATAGTTGCAACATTGTCTTTGGGGTCGTTTTTATAGCTGTCCATGTGTTCTTTAATCGGCATGGCTAGGTCCCTGTTCGTCGCGGACTATATAGAGCACTTCTTGAATGTGTCAAGAATAGTCACGTTTGTTCATGGTGCTTAGGCCTTGAAAAACCTAAATAAAACCAAGGGTTGAGTCTCTTTGGCGTTTCGCTGTGCGTCAGGTTGCACATTGATCTGCGCGCGGCGGCTTACATCAAGGGGGCCTTCACCTCGGCGGCATACACTTGTGATGCACTTGCATCAGCAGAAAGTACGCGGCGGGTTGATTGAAGGATTTCTTTTGTAAAGCGGTCGGTGTCCGTGGACGCCAACAACGCATTAATACGCGCGACGGCAAACGTAGCGGCACATGCGCCAACGTTCATAGCCAGAGTCCCTGCCATAGCTGTCACTCCATTCTGAGTTTTTCGGGTGCATTCTGCGACCTCACATCTACAATATTGTTCTTTGGGTTAAATTTTTGCCAAAAAAACGGCGCAAATAGAAAAAATGGTTAAAGCTGGGTTATTCATGCCTGTTCTGCGGGCGTTTTTTGGCTGTTCTTGATCCTCTGCGCGGTGATTTTGTCGCGATTCCTTGGAAATAGCCCTGCAAAGGCTGCCCATTATTTGAGGGATTTGGTAAACCCTGAGTCGCAAACTAGGATGATGCCCGTGATGACGCCCAGTTCTCCCTTTGTGATGATCGTGGATACAGACCCCGGAATGGCGCTGTCGTTGCGCCATTTGTTTGACGTGATCTGCGGTTTTTCCGCCGAGGTTTTGGTCAGTGGCGACAATGCGGTGACTGCGTTAGAGGCAGGCGCACGGCCCAGAGTGGCGATTTTGGGCAAGCTGGCTGATCGCGACGATTTGATTGCGCGGCTGCAAGAGATCGGCGGAATTTTTATCCTTGTGATTGACCGCCAATCTTCGCCCTGCGAAGCAGAGACAGCATTTTTGGCGGGGGCAGATGACGTGATCCGCGCGCCTTTTACACTGCGAGAGCTGGCGCTGCGGTTGCGCGCCCGGATTGGTATTATGTCAGACGCGGCTGACGAAGCCCTGTTGCGTGACAGCTCGCATTGGGATTCCGAAGCTTATATTGCCAGCCGCGCCGGTTTGACCACGGTCGAGGCGCAAATTGCCCATATTCTGATCAGCAACAATGGCGAGGTGGTGACCCGGGACACGTTAAGTTATGCGATGGACCAACGACCCTGGGACTATGGAGATCGCAAGTTTGACGTGCATGTCGCCAATATCCGCAAGAAATTGACATCGGTGTTTGGCGCGCATGTGACGGTGAATACCGTGCGATCCGCCGGCTATGTGCTGACGGTGGACGCAGAGGGCTACCAGAACCTCTTGGGTTGAGTGATTGCGTCGAGATTCCCTGTCAAGAAGAGAATTGTAAATATCCACAGCTCTCTTTCAGCTTGTGTCAACTATCGGTGCGCATACAACTGGTTGTGGATAACTTTTTTCATCCCGCAAAATGTTGTCAGGTTCTTTAGGAATAAGAATAAATCCGAGAGTTTTTGGGGTGAACTACAACTTAGACCTGCTCTAAATCTCGCTTTGACACCAAATCTCGACTTTTGGGCGAGTGCCCACATCTTTACAAAGAGGTAATTCTCCTTTGATTGGAAACAATCTAATCTAGTCTGCATACATATATATGGCCTAGGGGAATATATAGTGGGACACACAAAGTTGATCGGGCAGATATGGAGTGGCGATGTCGCTCTGGAGCAGCCAGCACTGGTTTCACCCTTAACCGGGCTGATGGAATCGGTCATGGACCTGCCGGTGATCACCCTGACCTCTAAACGCGACCTGTCCCAACCCATTGCCATGATGGAAAGTGCCGAGGTTCTGCCGGGCATCTCTTTGGGGGATGTGCTGGCCGAGGAACTGGGTTTGGATGTGCCTTATGGCGCATTGGTCCTGGTGCAACCGCAGGGTTTTTCCGACGCCAAGGACTATTCGGGCAATCGCCTTGGGGAATTGCTTGGGAACGTCATTCTGCAAATGACCAAGCAAGGACAGTCTATTCAGATTTCTGATGTAAACCGCCGCGCTGGTGACAGCACAGCGCTTGATTTCACGACATCTTTTGCGGCAACCGGGCATATTTCCCACCCCAGCGCATCGCGCATGCAATAATCCGTTTCTTCTTGTCATTAAAGTGCAACGCGCAGTTGATTTAATCTTCTGTTAATCAGATTTATCTTTGCTCATCCTTGCGACTGTGGTCTTGTAATCCTTAACGAAACATAGATTTCGCGAGGCAGTACATGGCAATTTCGTATTCAGCGGCGCTTGACGCGCCGTTATTGGAGGCAGAGCAGGAGCGCGATTTGATCCAGCAATGGCAAATCAAAAAGGATCGGGCGTCGTTGCAGGTGTTGATCACTTCGCACGCCCGTCAAATTCATTCTTGCGCGCGACGCCTGAATTCAAACCCCGATCATCACGACGATTTGGTCGCCGAAGGCATGATTGGTTTAATCCACGCCGCAGATCGATTTGAACCCGCCAAGCAGGTGCGGTTCTCGACCTATGCGCATTGGTGGGTGTTAAATTATGTGCGCAAGGCCAATACGCGGCTTAAGCACATTGTTGATGTGCCCAAGGGACGTGAAATAGAAGCAAGCCTGAGCTCTGAGGCCTTGGCCTTTATGCCCGGTGTGGTCGAGGCGCTTGATGGCGAACTCGACGAGTCCTTGCGTTCAGATGCGCCAACCCCCGAAGAGCATGCGATTGCTGAATCAGGCAACGCGGAAATGCGTCGCGTCATGCTGGAGGCGCTAAAAGAGCTGGGCGATGTCGAACAAGATATCGTGATTTCACGCAACCTGCGCCGGGTGCCAGAATCGGTCGACGATATTGCCAAACGATTGGGTGTTGGACGGGCGCGATTGCGGCAAATTGAACGGCGCGCCATGTCACGTATGAAATTCGCCTTGCTGTCGCGCGGCGTCACCACAGCGATGGCGGGTTAGGCTATGCAAACAGCATCAAATAATCCGGTGATGGCGCTTTTGGGCACGGCGAGCGCACCGGGAAAATCATCTGCAATGGCCGCGCTGGCACCTGCGGCATCCACGGATAACGCCGCAGTTTTGAATGCGGGCGCGCAGGGCTTTGCGGCGATGATATTAGGGCAGGTTGGCCAACAAACCAGCCTCCAAAGGGGCGATCTGGCACTGGCAAACCCGGTGACTGCAAAGGCCTTGCAAGAGGCTCTGCAAAACCTGGGCGATATCATCACGCGGCTTGAGAGTTTGGCGCAAACCGATGGTCAACCCGTGGAGCCAGCCGAAGTTATCAGCAGCACGTTTCAGGATTTGGCCGCGGTGCTGGAGCAGTTAGACACACTGACCGGCGGCGCGTTTATGACCGAGCTGCAAGAGAAGTTGGCGGCGTTTACAGCCGATTCAACGGCTCTTGTCGGGCAGGCGACAACAGCAACGGACATTGACTTGAACGTCCTGGTCAATGATGCCGTGGCAACGGTGCCCGACGTGCTGGCCGCACTTGTCGAAGTCACTTTGCGTGTGCGGTCTCAAGTCGTTGAATTTATGCAGAATATGGCTTTGAATGCCAATATGGGTCCAAATGTAGATGGTGCAAAACAAGCTGCTGTCACACAAGGCCTGACGCAACAGCCTGCCGGTGTTGCGGGGCAGGCAAAGGACGCAGCAACCCACTTGGGTGCCCCGAAAAAAGCCGCCAACAGTGCGCAGGCCCCCATCGTGTTTGGGCAATCAACGGGTGCCCAAGCACCCGTGACAGGCACGCAAAATCTAGCAACCAACGCGGCCTCTTTGGTTTTGTCCGCAGCGCAACCAACACAAAGCCCGTCATTAGAGGATGTGGTGCTGCCAAATATCGCGCCGCAAAGCCTGCCGTCAGATATCAAACCCTTGTCAGATCGTATGATGGCAGCTTTGTTTGCCCCCAGCGCCAAGGCGCAATCAACCGCATTTGCCGCCCTAGAGAAAATGGTGGGCGGGGCCATCGAAGTGCCGCGCGAATTGCTGGCGACACCGCTGAGTGACACACCGGCGTTGCGCATTGATGCGGCCCAAACTCTGGACAGCACTTCGGCGCAGGCGACAGCTCAGGCGCGCAGCCCCGAGGCGCAATCGCCGCGGTTTGCCAGCGCACTTATCCAGCAGGTGCGCGCTGTTGATTTGCAAGAGGGCGTGACCAAGGTCGAGCTGACACCACGCGGACTTGGCAGCATCGAAGTCGAGTTGAAAACCCGCGCAGATGGCTCTTTGGCTGTGGTGGTTCGGGCAGAAAATGCTCATGTTTTAAACAGCTTGCGCGAAGAGCGCGACCTGCTGGCGCAAGTGATCGCGGATGTTGGTCAGGGTTCGGTTGAGTTTCAGGAATATTCGAAGAATCCAGATCAGGGCGAAAACGGCTCTGGGTCGGGGGGCAATGAATTTAGCGATGGCGCGCTTGAGGCCACCGACGAGATAGAAGACACATCCCAGACCGCAAAAATTGGCGGCGGGCAATTGGATTTGATGACGTAAGGACGCGGCATGGGTTTGGCACCAATCACATCAGGCAGCACAGCTGCTTCGACCAACAACAGCACCTCTTCGCTGTCGCAATTGGGCGAGGATTACACACGGTTTCTGACCTTGTTGACCGCTCAGGTGCAACATCAGGATCCGCTTGAACCGATGGACAGCACGCAGTTTGTGTCGCAATTGGCGCAGCTAAGCCAGGTTGAACAATCGGTGAAAACCAATAGCAATCTGGAAAATCTGGGCAGCCAAATGGCGTCTTTGTTGTCGGTGTCGGGCGCTGCCATGATTGGCCGCGAAGTGACCGTGTCATCGGACCAGGTGCATTTGGCGGCGGGTGAGACCAACTCTTACTATAATGTGGGCGATGGCGCAGCCACGGTGACCGCAGAAATTTATGACCCCACCACAGAGAGGGTGGTGCGCACAATCACCGGTCTGTCCTCGGATTCAACAGAGCTGCAACAGCTGACCTGGGATGGATTGGACGACAGCGGCAACCCGGTTTTGGACGGAAAATACACCTTTACCATCAAGGCCGTAAATGGCGATGGCGACCCGATCACAGCCTTTACCTATCGCAAGGCGGTGGTCCAAGAGGTGTTGTTTACCGAGGGGCAAAATTACTTCAAGCTTGATGGGGATGAGACCTTGCCAGCCGAAGCGATCTTGGCCGCCAGCTAAGTCTATTTGCGCGACGAGCGCGCGGAATAGAATAGATTGATTTTCGCGGTGCGGATGGCTCCGAATTGGCGGTGCAATTTACGGGTGATATCTTCGGCCAGCACCGCATAATCCAAATTCTTTTCTTCGCCATGTGCAATCCACAGTGTGGTTTCTGCCATGTCTGACACGATGGAAATGGTGGCGTCGCGCAGCCGCGTGCGCCCATTAGAGCCGTTCAGCCGCTCAAACTCTGATGCGCCAGCGATATAGACGTCAAAATCGATCATAATATGCAGGATATCCTTGGGCTGCATCACCTGAATGGTGAACTTGCCAAGGGGCATTTTATAGAGGATTTCGTTGGCAGTCGCATGGGCTTCGATCGGGACTGGCTCTGGGACGACGGGCGGCGGTGCCAGCATTTTCCCCAGAAAAAACCCAGCCGGGCCCAGCAAGAGGGGCCCGAGGAGTATGATCAAAATCTTTTTCATTTCAGGCCATCAATAGGGCAGGATGACATCCAAGAAGTCTTCGCCATAGCGCGGTTGCTGCACTACACTCAGCTGACCGCGTCCGCCATAGGCAATGCGGGCCTCGGCGATTTTGTCATAGGCAACGGTGTTGGAGGTGCCAATGTCTTGTGGCCGGATGATGCCCGCAACCCGCAATTCGCGCAGTTCTTGGTTCACCTTGACCTCTTGGCGGCCCGCGATCACGAAATTGCCGTTTGGCAGTTCTTTTACGATCAGCGCCGCCACCCGCAGGTTGATGGCTTCGTTGCGGCGAATAGAGCCTTCACCACCCGAGGTAGATGTATTGCCAAGATCTACAATATTGCCCCCGGTGGGCAGGTCCGCAGCGGCGATGCCGGGCAAAATGCGGTCAATCTTGCCGCCATAGCCAAAGAACACAGGATCGTTGACGTCCTGGGTGCTGGTGCGCGAGCGTTCCGACTGATTGCGCAGTTGCGCGTCATCTTTGATGTTGATGACCACCGTCAGAATATCGCCCACCATTTGGGCGCGTTGATCGTCAAAGAAACTGCTGGTGCCACGGCTCCACAGGCTGCTGGCTTCGGCGCGTTTCGCGCGGCGGTGCGGTTCTGTTGCGGGCATTGGCACGCTGATGCGGTTGACCTCGGCAATGGGGGCGGCATCCATTTCGCTGAATTGCGGATTACGGTGCTCTTTGTATTTCTCGGTACACCCGGCCAACCCAACGAGGGCCGCGGTGGCAATCAGCGTGACAAAGCGCGCTTTTTTACGGGACAAAAATGCGGATCGAAGGGTCAAAATTGGGCCTCCACAACGCCGTCAGAAAGGGCGATGGCTATGATGGTTTTGTTACTTGCAAGGTTCACAACTCGGACTTCCTGTCCTTTGTGGGCGTCGCCAATGGCTTTGCCGATGGCCGAAAGCTTAAGCGGACCATGCTGCAATTCGATCGTTACACGTTGCCCGCGCGAGACGACAATCGGCGGGATCACCGATTGATGATGCACCGGCCGACCCGGCGACAACATGCGCCGCACTTGCATGCCTTGCAATTGGGCGACTTCGGTCACCGCAAATGCGTGCACCCGCGCCCAGGGCATTTCGATGGTCTCCACATCCGTGGCTGCGATGATTTCATTGGGCATGATGCGGCGATTGACAACCGGCACCGGCACCGTCAGCACCGCCAGCCCCCAAACCCGCTGAATGCCGCCGCGATCGGTGATGATATTGGCGATAAACTGGCCGGTGTCCCGATCAATCCAGAATTCCTGGATGTATTCCCCACTATCGGGCAGGCTCTGGTCCATGCGGATCGAAAACCTGCCATTTGCCGGCATGGCGGGGCCATATTCCTGCGTGGCCCGTTCGGCAATCAGATCGGTGATCTGGGCCGCAAAGGCACTGCCTGCGGTGACGCAGGTCAGGGTTGTGGCGACAACCGCTGCTAGGAGTTTATGAAGCGCCCGCTGCATCATCTATTTGATCTGATTGGCTGTTTGCAGCATTTGATCTGCGGTTTCGATGGATTTGGAGTTCATCTCATAGGCCCGCTGAGCCGAAATCAGATCGGTGATCTGCTGGATGATATTCACGTTGGAATTTTCCAGATGTCCCTGACGAATGACCCCCACACCCGGATCGCCGGGGGTAACGGTTGTGGCCTCGCCCGAAGCGGTGGTTTCTTCGAGCAGGTTGTTGCCGATGGGCTTCATGCCGGCGTCGTTCAAAAAGGTCGCCATGCTCAGCTGACCCAGTTCCACCGGCGTGGTTTCATTATCGACATAGGCCATGACCACGCCCTGGGCGTTGATCGCGATTTCGCGGGTGCCTGATGGCACGTTCACGCCGGGATCAACTTCGTAGCCATCCAGGGTCACGATTTGGCCCTCGGCGGACAGGTTGAAATTACCTGAACGGGTATAGGCTAGCGTGCCATCCGGGCGGTTGACCACAAAATAGCCGTTGCCCTCGATGGCCAGATCCAGCTGGTTGGCGGTTTGAATGAGACCCCCTTGGGTGTTCAAGCGCACAACGCCAGCGCCCTGCACCCCAAGACCCACATTCAGCCCCACCGGACGGGCGGTGCCATCGGTTGAGGTCAACGCGCCTTCTTGCAGCACCGATTGATAGATCAGGTCCTGAAACGCAGCCCGTCCGCTTTTAAAGCCGGTGGTGTTTGCGTTGGCGATGTTGTTCGCGATGACATCAACGTTGGTCTGCTGGGCCAACATGCCGGTTGCGGCGATACCTAGTGCCTTCATTGCCTCATTCTCCTGCTTGCCTGCTGTTCAGGTCACACCACACGGCCAAGCCGCTGGATCGCCTGTTTTGTCAGGTCGTTTTCATCGTCCATCATTTTGACGGCGCGTTCGTAGGCGCGCTGAATATCCATTAAGTGGATCATTTCGACGACGGGTTTTACATTGCTCTGCTCGGTATAGCCCTGCGCGATCTTGCTATTTTCACTGGGTTGGGCGGCCCCAGCATCGGCGGCGGGCACAAACAGCCCGTTGCCAAGCGCGGTCATTTTGTCGATTTGCGGCACGTCAAACATGCCGATGCGGCCAATCGTGGCCCCTTGACGGTCGGTAATCGTGCCATCTGATGCGATGGTGATCGACGGGCCTGCGTCGCTTGGAATGGTGATCGGTGCGCCGCTAACATCGACAATGGCGGCACCAGACATGGTCACCAAGCGGCCTTCGTTGTCCACAGCCAGCCGGCCATCGCGTCCATATGCGGCCTGTCCGCCCTCGGCCTCAAACCCCAGCCATGCGGTGCCAGAAACTGCAACATCCAGCGGATTGCCCGTGGGCACCAACGCGCCTTGGGTGGCGTCCACATAGACCCCCTTGTCGCGCACATAGTTTACGGCTTGGGTCGCGTCGCCGGAATTTGTGGGATCCACCGCTTCCATCAGCGGGTGGGTGGCTTTGTATCCGGCGGTCGAGGCGTTGGCCATATTATGCGCTGCAATGTCCAAGCTGCGCTGCAGCGCAGTTGCGAGCGAAAGGGAGACGTAATTTGTGGTTCCCATGCCAGAGCCTCGTTGAGACGATCCTCAAGAATAGATCGCGCGAATTAGGAAAATCTTGCTTATTGCTTGTTAAACTATCCATCAATATAAAGATTAAAACAAGGTTTAATTGCCGCTTATCAAGGATAGATAAGAAAAGATGAATAAGGTTTGGGGCTCTTCGGTCTTTGCTGCTGCGCTGGTTGTTTGGGCAACCGCGATCAACGGCGCGTCGGCCCCAAAAGAGGAAAGCCCCAAAGCCGAGGTTGCCGCGCAGCCAAAGAAGCAGGAAATCACCGCCCCACGGCGCGGCGTGCAGCAGTTGTGGGATTTGGATTTGCGGCGCTGGCCCGAAGAGCGGTTTTACGAAAACCTGACAGCGCATATCGATACGTTGTCCTCCTCGCACGGGCCAGAAACCGCGATGATCCTGATGGACACCGCCGAGCTCTATTTGGGGCAAATGATGATGTACGAGGCTGGGTCGGTTCTGGATGCCATCACCCCGACGGGTCTGGGCCAGGAACGGCGGCTTCAGGCGCTTCAAGATGCCCGAAATCTATTGTCGGGAATTCCGATCGAGGATTTTGAGGCCTCGGCTTTGGCCAATCCCAATCGCCCGGATCAAGCGTTTTGGGCTGCGATGCAGGGCATTGCTGATGCAGATGCCGCACTTCTCACCAACAATCTCGAAGCTGGGTTGCTGGGGTTGATCTATCAAACCCGCCCGGTGGCGCGCGTGGTGTTGCCGCTGCTGACCGAGGCGATGATCGAGGTGGGCAATCACGCGGTGGCACGCCAGTCGCTGCGCTTGTTGCAAGATTTCCCGGAACTGTCCGAAGGCACGGCGGGCTATTATTTGCGGGGCCGCGCGGCCGAGGTGCGCAAAAATGCCAGCACCGCGCTTGAATCTTACTTTGAGGCGGCCAAGGGTTGGGACAAATATGCGGTGCGGGGCCGGTTGGCCTTGGCGGATATGGCGCTGGACGATGGCGGACGCGGCGCGCTGTTGGCGGCGCAAGACGTGTTGGAATTTGGCGCGGACGCCTGGCGTGGGGATCGGTTGGAATTGATCGCGTTGCAAAAGTTGGCGCAGGTCTATCAGTCTAATCGCGAAAGCATCGGGGCGCTGAAAACCAACGGCAAAATCATGATGCGGTTTCCAAACAGCGACGCTGCCGCCAAAGCAGAGCAGCTGGCCGCCGAGGAGCTGGAAGAGGTCTATGCCAAAGGCGTGCGGGGCGAGCTGCCTTTATCGCGTTGGTTAAGCGTGCATTATCAGTTGGTTCCGGCCTTTCGTTACTATGCGGCCTTTCCCGGCTACGTCGAAAACATGGGCGACTATATGCTGTCGATTGGCGGCACAACCATGGCGGCCAAGGAATATCAACGCGCGCTGGATCTGCACCGCGATCTGGCGATTTTCGATCCAGCAACCAAGGATGTGCAGGCCGAATTTGCCGTGACGCTAAAGCTGGCCGAGGCCTATGCCAAGGGCGGGCAATTGCACAAATCTCGCGACCTGCTGTTGGCCTTGGATGCCCCAGATGACGCAGAGTTGCGCGACAAGGTGAACCGCATCAAAGCGGATGTCATGGCGCGGCTTGGCGACAGCAAAGGTCTGCTCAGCACCCATGTCAAATCACCGGGGCCGGGGAATTTGCGCGATGTGGGCAAGGCGCTTTGGCAAGAACAGGAATGGGCGCAATCTGCGATATTCTACAATCGGTTATGGGCTGAATTCCCCGGAAATTTTGACGTGGATGATGCCACCTATCTGCTGATTGCCTCTCACCGCTCCGGCGACATGATCACCTCGCAAAAGGTGGTGCGTGCCTTCCCCACGCTAACAGAGTCGCAAGACTGGCTGCGCATCGCCCAAAGCTTTTTAACCCAACCCGCAGATGTCTTTCCATTGACCCGTCAGGGCGCTGATCAAAGGATAGAAAGCCTTAATCAATCCTTGGATCGCCTGTCCGGTCAGGGGCTTTGATGGTTAAAACTGTGTTATCTTAGCTAAATCTAAGAATAAATTTGACTATCTTTGCATTTTTAATGAATTCTTTAACTCTCCTTAAAATAGTTTCGTGTATGTCATGGATACGGGGTAACCCATAAAAATAATAATGAGGCAGTTGTTATGAGCATTTCTAGTGCGCTTCAGACCGGGGTGAGTGGCCTACAGGCAAACTCTCACGCTGTCGGCGGAATTTCAGAAAACATCGCAAACGCAAACACCATCGGCTATCGTCGTGGCTTTGCCCACATGGTCACAACCACCGCCTCCAGCGGCAATGGATCTGGCGTTTTGTCGGTCACTGCGGTGGACGAGTTGGACATGAACCGATCTGGTGGTTTGATTTCCACTAACAAAGCCACCGATATGGCGATCAGTGGCAATGGGTTCTTCGTGGTCTCGGCCAATCCAAATGAAACCGTTCAAACCAATTATATGTTGACCCGCGCGGGCGCGTTTTTGCCGGACAAAGACGGCAATTTGGTAAACGCCGCCGGATTTTATCTTTCGGGTTTTCCTTATGACGTCGATGGCTCACTTGGTAATATCGACCGCAGTTCCTTTAGCTCGATGCAAACTGTAAACATCGGCAACATCAGCCTCTCCGCAGACCAAACTTCCGAAATGACCGTCTTGGGCAACTTGCCCTCACAAGACACAGGTCTTGCAACGCCCGGTGCGCCGTTTGAAACCTCGTCCGAGATTTTCACCGGCCTGGGGGAATCCCAGCGCATCGAATTCAGCTGGCAGCCGACCTCGACGGCCAATCAATGGGATGTGACTATCAATGACCAAGAGGGCAATCCGCTTGGCTCCATGACGGTTGATTTCACCGATTCAGGTTCGCTGTCTGGCGCACCCGCGGCCTATACAAATATCACCTCTGTTGCCACGGCACCCGCCGCGTTTTCCTTTGATGCGACCACAGGTCAGGCCACTATTACGCTCAATAACGGTACCTCGCCGCAAACCATGACTATTGACGTTGGCGCGCCGGGCACTTTTGACGGCATCACGCAATTTGCAGGTGACTTTTCGCAGTCCTTTGACCGGGATGGTTCCAGCGTAGGCGAATTGATCCGTACGGAAATTGATGAAAAAGGCACGCTTTTTGGCGTCTTTGACAACGGTATGCGCCGCGCGCTGTATCAAATTCCGGTGGGCACTGTCGCCAACCCGAATGGTTTGATCGAGATGAAAGGCAACGCCTATACCCTGTCTGGCAACTCTGGCACATTTGTCGCTGACGAGGCCAATTCTGGCTCTACCGGGGCCATCAACGCTGGCGCGCTCGAAGGTTCTAATGTGGACGTGGCCGAGGAAATGACCGACCTTATCCGGGTACAACGGGCCTTTTCGACCAACGCCAAAGTCATCACCACCGTGGATGACATGATGGATGAAACCACCCGTCTGAAACGATAGTGGAACGTAAGTAAGAGGCGCATCACATGAGCCTTTCGGGGTCCCTTTATGCCGCTGCATCTGGTTTAAGCGCAACTCAGGGCATGGCGCGCGTCACATCGGGCAACGTCGCCAATGCGATGACCCCGGGCTATGTGCGCCGCGAAGCAATTCTGGTCAGCAGCGCGCTGGGGACCGGCGGCGTTCACATCGGCGAAATCCGCCGCGAAGTAGACGCCGCTTTGGTGCGCATGTCGCGCAATGAAAACTCCAAAATGGCCGAATATCAGGCTCTGCACGAGGGGCTGCGTGATTATACGGTGTTTTTGGGGGATCCATCCTCAGAGTCCTCGCTGAATGGCAAGTTTTCAGAATTCAATTCCTCGCTGACCACCTTGGTCAACCTGCCCTCGTCGATGGGCGCGCAACAAGGGGCGGTGTTTGCCGCCGAAGATCTGGCCAATTCGATCCGGGAAACCAGCAATCGTTTGGCTGGGGTGCGCAATGATCTGGATATGGAAATCCGCTATGAAATCGCGGACCTCAACGAGTCGCTTTATAAACTGCATGATTATAATCAACGGCTGAGTGATTTTGAGCCGGGCAGTCTGGAAGCCGCAGGTTATCATGATCAGGTCGATCAGGTGCTGGATCAGATCTCGGGCATTGCAGACATCCGCGTGACCTATAACGCCGATGGCTGGGTCAATGTTTACACCACGGGCGGCGCCGCACTGCTTGAAGGCGACCGGGTTCATGATGTGACCTTTGAGGCTGGCGATGGCACCATCATGGCCGGGGACAATGAAATCACCCCCAACAAAGACGGTGTGCGCGGCATTCAACATGGCAGTCTAGCGGGTCTTACGACGCTTAAACGCGACACAGTGCCGAAATTTCAGCTGCAGCTGGATGAATTTGCCCGCGGGTTGATCCAATCCTTTGAGGCCGCAGACAGCACCTTGGCCGCGGGTCAGGCGGGTTTGTTTACCGACAATGGTTTTGCCTTTGATGCGGCGAACTTGGATGGTCTTGCCTCGCGCTTGCGGGTGAATGACGCGGTGCATGCCGGGGCAGGGGGCAGCCCGTGGTTGATCCGCGATGGGCTTGGGGCAACCGCCCCCGGAGCGGCTTCGGATTCAACGCAAATTCAATCCTTTATTGATGCGCTTGGCGGAGCCCTGGGCGCAGATCCGGCGACCGGCATTCATCCGGATGTGACCCTTGGGCAATATATGTCTGAAATGGTCACCAGCCAGGGCACGGAAACCTCGCGCGCTGAACGCAGCTATAATGCCGCGAAATCCGCTGCCGAAGTGGTGCAGGCCTCGCGTTTAAACGTCGAAGGCGTGAATATTGACGAAGAAATGCAACGGCTGCTGTTGATCGAACAAAGTTTTGCGGCAAATTCAAAGATGCTGACAGCGGTGGCAGAGATGCTCGATACGCTGCTGGCCGCTGTTTAGGAGGCGCGTATGACCTGGTTGGCCAATATCACCCGCATGTCGACGATGCAGCTTAATCAGTCTCAGCGCAGCAATGTCAGCACGGCGCAAATTGCCCTGCAAAGGGCGGGTCACGAACTGGCCACCGGCAAGCGCGCCGATCTGTTTGGCGACATGGGATCCCGCGCAGCCATCGCCTTTTCGATGCGCACTTTAGAAGACAACACCCAGGCCTATATGCTGTCCAACAAGTTGCTGGATAACAAGCTGCAAACCATGCTGGATTCCATTGATGGCATCCGGGAATCCGTCAGTGACGTGACAACCACGGCTTTGCTCAGCAAGGATGAAAAATCCAATTCGACCTTTGTGTTGCAAACACAAGCGCGGGCCGCCATCGAAGCCATATTGGGGGGGTTAAATGGCAGCTATAACGGTGAATTTATGTTTGGCGGCACCGCCAGCAATACCCCACCGTTGAACCGCTGGTCCGAGGCAAATGCTGCCACGGGCCTGTCACCCGAAGATGTGTTGAGCGCGGTGGTCGGCACCGGCCCCACAACCGCCGCCGAGGCGGCTTCGATGGCAGCGGAACTTGATCAGATCTTTGCGTCCAGTCACAGCGGCAATCCAAACTATAATTTTGAAGCCACCTTTTACAATGGCACGCCAGAGCTGGACGGAAGTGCACAGCCCAACAACCGCGTGGTCGCGCGTGTCAGTCAAGGGCAGCAATTGGATTATGGCGTACAAGCCAACGATCAAGGTATACGCGATTTGTTAAAAGGCCTGTCGATGCTGGCATCTGTGGATGTGAACGCGATCACCGATGAGGCGGCTTATACCGCTTGGATGACGACCGCGACCGACGCGCTCGCCGCAGGCACCCAGGGCATGCTGGATATCTCGTCGTCTATCGGATTTGATCAACAAATCGTCGAACGTGCCAACGATCGCCTGTCCGACCTGTCGATCTTGCAACGCACGCAAATCGCCACAATCGAAGATGCTGACCCCTACGAGGCCGCAACGCGTGTGTCCAATATGGAAACGCAATTGCAGGCGAGCTACACCGTGTCAGCCCGCCTTTCAGGTCTTAGCATTCTGAATTATCTCAGATAATCACACGCGCCTAATTGGCGCGTGCTTCCATTCCCAAACGGGCGCGCAAGCCATTTACCGGTGGTACATCGGTCTCTTCCGGTGCGCTCAGCTTATAGCCGCGCCCATGGATGGTTTCGATATACTGCGCACCGCTTTCGGCTGCTGCCGCAATCTTTTTGCGCAGCTTGCAGATGTAAACGTCGATCACCTTGTCAAACGGTTGATCCGCGCTCATGCCATAAACCGCATCATAGATGGCGTTCTTGGAAATCACCTTGTTGGAATTCAACGCAAGGTGCTGAAAAATCGAATGTTCGCGTTTGCTCAGCTTGATACGCGCGCCCGACACAATCGGATCGCGGCCATCAAAATAAGCCGTCACTTCGCCAACCACCACGTTTTCAGAGGCATGACCATGAAAGCGCCGCACCACGGAATTGATCCGCGACAGAACTTCACCGCCTTTGATCGGGCTGACAATCACATCATCCGCACCGCGATCCAGCGCCGCAGCGGTGTCTTGCGAATTTCGGAAATCCCGCAGTACGATCATGGGGTTTTCACAACTCGCGCTGCGAACGGCGCGAATTTGTTGATGGGTGTTGGGTGACTCTCCGATCAGGATTGCTCGATGTTCACAGCCAGGCTGCAACAGAGGCGCAAGCCCCGTCTCAAAGAATTCTTCGCCAACAAAGAGGGGTTGCAAGCCGGCATTTTCCAGCTCTGCCGCCAAAGAAGCCCGGCGTTTCTCTCGTGGTTCGAAAACATAGGCGCGCATCGCTACCCCCGTTCCCACATTGTTCATGTTATCCTTTATCGCTAGCAAGGATAAATGAGGGTTTCAATAATAAAAAGAAAAATAACCAAGATTAAATGCGAGTTAATGTGGACGAGGCAAAGATAAATGGCTAATCTTAGTGCAGGGCAAGAGGAAAGACCTATGGAGCAGTACCAAAAATTTCCCAAAGGCCTGATGCTATGGTGTGCGCGCTTGCTGACGATGTTGGGCGCGCTTGCCTGTGCGACAGTGGCCAGTGCAGAGGTGCGGATCAAGGATATCGCCACCTTCGAAGGCGTGCGCGAAAACCATTTGATTGGCTATGGTCTTGTGGTTGGCTTGGGCGGCACCGGTGACAAATTGGCCAACAGCCCCTTCACCCGTGAATCCATGCGCGGCATGCTGGAACGTCTTGGCGTGGCTAATATCGACGCAAACCTGTTGAAAACCAGCAACACGGCCGCTGTCATGGTCACCTCAAAATTGCCACCCTTTGCCCGCCGGGGCGCGCCAATTGATGTCACCGTGTCTTCGTTGGGCGATGCGTCCAGCCTGCGCGGCGGCACCCTATTGGTCACACCGCTGTCAGGTGCAGACGGCGAAGTTTACGCTGTGGCCCAGGGCGCGGTTGCGGTCTCGGGCTTTCGCGCCGAAGGCAACGCCGCCACGGTCACCGAAGGCGTGCCCACCATCGCCCGCATTGACAACGGCGCCATTGTTGAACGCGAAGTGGGCTTTCGTCTAAGCGAATTAACCAACTTTCGTGTGGCCCTGCGCGTGCCGGATTTCACCACCGCCACCCGGATGCGCGACGCGGTGAATGTCGAACTCGGGGCGCAATTCGCCCAAGTGCTTGATCCGGGCACGGTGGAAATCCGCATCGAAAACAAAGCCAATGTGGCCGAATTCATGTCGGTGATCGAAAACCTGACGGTGACGCCAGACGTGACTGCGCGGGTGGTGGTGGATGAAAAATCAGGCACCATCGTGATTGGGGCAAATGTGCGTATCGGCCAAGTGGCGATCAGCCAAGGCGGGCTGACCGTGCGGGTGCGCGAACGCTTTAACGTCAGCCAGCCCAGCCCGATTTCGATTGGCGGCACCACAGTTGTCATTCCCGACACCGATTTGGATGTCGAAGAAAAAGACAGCAAGTTCACCATTCTAGACGGTGATGTCAGCCTGCAAGACCTGGTGGACGGGTTGAATGCCATCGGCGTGGGGGCCCGCCAGACGATTTCAATCTTGCAGGCCATCAAGTCCTCGGGCGCGTTGCACGCAGATCTGGAGATCATCTGATGAGCGATATCCCAAGTCTTAACGCGATTGGGTCACCTGCGCAGCAAGCCGCGCCAACCGCCAAGTTGACCGAAAAAGAGCTGCAATCCGCCAAGGATTTCGAGGCAGTGTTTTTATCGCAATTTGTGGATGAGATGATGAAAACCGTCGATATGGGGTCTGCGTCGGGCGGCAAAGACAGCCAGATGTGGCGCAGCTTTATGTCCGAAGCCCTGTCCCAAAGCCTGGTCGAACGCGGCGGTCTTGGGTTGGCCGGCAATATCGAACAAATGATGGCGGCCTATAAAAAGCCCTGATGTGACAGGCCAGATGCGACAGGAGTGACGCGCGATGATTGCAGAACGTAAATTTCGGTTTGGCGAGCGCCAAAAAGCGCGGTCCACGGCCGCCGCTGGTGGGCTGTCTGCGGGCCTGACCGAACGCGATGTGCAAAATCTCGATGCCTTTGCCGCCAAGCTTTCAGATGCCATCGGGCTGTTGCAACAAGAGATCGACGCCATCAACGGCGGCGACCTCAATGTCGTCAGCGCGCTTTATGAGCAAAAGGCCGATACCCTAAAGTGGTTGGAACTCAAGATGCCGCTGGTCGAACCCTTTATGGCAGAAGATGCCGCCAAAGCCCGACGCTTGCCGCAGCGTTTGGACGAGCTTAAGCGGGTTGTCGAAGAAAACAGCACCCTCTTGGCGCGCATGGCCACTGCCGCCGGCACTGTGGTGCGCGAGATTGAAAAGGCCACCCAACGCCACAGCCTGAATGGGCTGTATGGCAAGACCGGTCAAAAGCTGAATGACAATAAAACCACCAAATTACAGATAGATCGTGAATTTTAGTCACAGATCTTTTCTAAAAATTAACAAAACGTAAACTCCGCTTTAACCCTAGGCGCTATATTGTCATTACTGGTGAAAAACCAGCTTCAGTCAGAAGACTGATATAAATATGAGAAATTGAGGAGAGCATTAAATGTCATCTATTCTCACTAACAGTTCCGCAATGGTAGCCCTTCAGACCCTTAACATGGTCAACAAGGGTCTTAATGATACACAAAACCGCGTGTCCACAGGTCTGCAGATCAGCTCTGGTAAAGACAACGCAGCCTATTTCGCGATTTCTGAGAACATGAAAAGCGACAGTGGCATGTTCAAAGCCATCAACGAAGGCCTGACCTCTACAAAGAACTCTGTCAGCACTGCGCGTGCGGGCGCCGAAGAAGTTGTAGATTTGGCGCGTCAATTTGTTGAGCGTGTTGCCTTTGCACAAGACGAAAGCGTCGATCACAGCCTGGTACAAGCAGAGCTTGTTGCGCTGGCTGACCGTATGACATCGACAATCGGAAATGCGACCTTCAATGGGGATAGCATGGTTGATGGTGGCGGTACTCGCTCGATCGTATCCGGCATCTCACGAGATTCAGCAGGTGCATTGTCCGTCACAAATATGGACATCGACGAAGTTGACTTGGGTGCGATTGTAACTGCCCTAGCCGCTTTGGATATCGATGCGGCTGCAGATGCTGCAGCACGTGAAGTTATCCTGACATCGGCGAATACTCAGCTCGAGGCAGCGACTTCAGCAGCGACCACACTGGGTATCGGCGAAAAAGCAGTTGAATCCCAGCAAAGCTTCCTTTCAGCTCTGACAGACACACTGGATTCCGGTGTTTCTGCGATGGTTGATGCCGACATGGAACAAGAAGCAGCACGTCTGCAAGCCTATCAGGTACAGCAACAGCTGGCGACACAGTCGCTGTCTATGGCGAACCAGGCTCCACAGAACATCCTGTCGCTCTTCCGTTAAGGAATATCAATTAGCGGAAGAGCTTCTGGCGAAGCTAGTCTTCGCAATTGAATGCTTGTTCTTATCTCTTTTAACAGAGCTTGATCGGCCGCTTTATATAGCGGCCGATTTCCGTTTACGCCGGGGTGCCAAGATCAAGCGGCACTTCGATCCCTGCTTCCAGCAGCATGCGAAACAACTCGGCAAAGCTTTGATCGGATGGCAATTTTTCCGCCTTGCGCTGTGCCAGAAAATCATTGGCCACTTTGTAAAACTGCGCGGCGGCGTCAATTTCCGGGTCTGTGCCGGGTTTATAAGCCCCAACCCTTATCAAATCCTCCATATCCGCATATTTCGCCAGCGCTTTGCGGGCCTCATGCATGATGGTGTATTCTTCAGGCGAATGGCAGGCAGGCAGCATCCGGGAAATAGATTTCTGAATATTAATCGCCGGATAACGGTTTTGCTCGGCAATATTACGATCCAGCACCAAATGCCCATCCACAATGCCGCGAATGGCGTCGGCAATTGGCTCGTTCATATCATCGCCATCCACCAAAACCGTGTAAATCGCGGTGATATCGCCTTCACCATCCCGCCCCGGCCCAGCCCGTTCCAACAGATGGGGCATTTCAGAAAACACCGTCGGCGGATAGCCCTTGGTGGTGGGCGGCTCGCCGCTTGATAATCCGATTTCACGCTGCGCCATGGCAAAGCGGGTCACGCTGTCCAGCAGCAACAAAACCTGTCGCCCGGCGGTGCGAAAATGTTCGGCAACCGTGGTCGCTGTCAGCGCAGCTTGGCGGCGCAAAAGCGGCGCTTCATCCCCGGTTGCCACCACAACAACGGATCGCGCCATGCCTTCAGGCCCCAGATCTTCTTGAATGAATTCCTGTACTTCGCGGCCACGTTCCCCCACCAGACCAATCACAATCACATCGGCATTTGTGTTGCGCGCCAGCATCGCCATCAGTGTGGATTTCCCCACCCCAGAGCCCGCAAAAACCCCCATGCGCTGCCCCTGACAAATCGGGGTAAACACATCGATGCATTTGATGCTGGTCTCTAGCTTTTGTCCAACACGCTTGCGCCCAAAGGCGGGCGGCGGGCCATTGCGCCCCGAAGAGCGGCTGCGCCCACGTTTGAAATTTGGCGCATCAGACAGCGGGCGGCCTAGCCCATCAACCACAGTGCCAATCCAGCTGTCATCCGGCGAAATGCCTTCCTCATGCTGCACCAGCTCTACCGGATCGCCAACCGCTACACCTTCCCAAGTGCCAAAAGGCAGCAGTTTAAGCCCGTCATCATTGGCACCGACCACCTCGGCCAAAACCGGCCCTTTGATGCCCCGCACCATACAGCGCTGCCCAATACCCACGGCCCGTTGCAGCCCCGCCGCCGTCAGCGACATGCCCACAACCGATTGCACGCGACCGGTTATTGTTGTGCTTTCCAAAGAGGAAATCTTGCTTTTAAGTTCCAAAAAAACCTTGGACACAAGAATAAACCCCCTGTTAATCTTTGCTATACTTGCTATAATCAACAAGAATTAAGCAGGAGTCCATCATGAATTTGGATACACCTAATCTGTTTCAACTCGCGTCTGATCGTCTCAAGTGGCTGTCTGACAAACAGAAGGTTGTGTCTGAAAACATCGCGAATGCCGATACCGCCGGGTACCGGGCACGCGAAGTCGAGGGATTTGAAAGCTATTTACGGGCCGCCGAGGCCGCGGGTACCTCTTTGGATGCCCAAGTGCAGGAATCTGCCACCAGTTGGGGTTCCGATATTTCCGGCAATAACGTGATCTTGGAAGAACAGATTCTAGAGGCCACCGACACCGCAGGACAATACCGGATCGCGGCCAACCTTTATCGCAAAGCGCATGACATGATGCGCATGGTTTCAGGAGGGTAAAGACCACTATGGATTCCTTCAAAGCGATTACCAGCATTGCCTCTAGCGGCCTGCGCGCTCAAAGCGAACGTATGCGGGTTGTGTCAGAAAACGTTGCCAATGCCGCCTCGACAGCCAATGAACCGGGCGGGGACCCGTATCGCCGCAAGGTCATTTCCTTTAGCGAACTCATTTCTGATGGGTCCGGCAATTCACAGGTCGAAGTGGCCGACATTTCCCGTGACATGACAGACTTTACCGTGCGCTACGAACCAGCGCACCCCGCCGCCGATAACAATGGTTATGTTAAGTTGCCAAACGTAAACCCGCTGATCGAAATGTCCAACATGCGCGAAGCCTCGCGGTCATACGAGGCGAATATGACCATGTTGGAAAACGCGCGCTCCATGCGTAACCGTTTGATAGATTTGATAGAATAGGCCTGACCCATGAGCGATATTTCATCGATCCGTCCCAATGCGATTGTCCAAGGTGCCTATGGCAAGGCCAGCAAGCTGAATGGCGGCCCGGCGGCAGTTGGCCAAGATGTTGACGCGGCTAAGACCGAAAGCTTTGGCGACATGCTGCGCAATGCGGCCGCGCAATCGGTGCAAAACGTGCGTCAGGGCGACGAAACCGCCACGGCGGGTCTTGCGGGCAAAGCCGGTATTCAACAGGTCGTCGAAGCCACAATGACCATGGAAAGCACCGTGCGGGTGTCCGTTGCCGTACGCGACAAAATTGTAGAGGCCTACCAAGACATCATGCGCATGCCGATTTAAGCGCTGCGATACAAACCGCAGAAAGGAGACTGGGTTGGACCCAACGGGCGCATACGAGGTTCTGCGATTGACCATCACCACAATTCTGGTGGCCTGCGCCCCTATCCTTGCGGTGGCACTGCTGGTGGGTTTGGTGATTTCATTCATTCAGGCGCTGACGCAAATTCAGGAAATGACCTTGACCTTTGTGCCCAAGATCATCGCGATTTTTGGCGTTCTGGCGCTGACTCTGCCCTTTATCTTCAGCACCCTGTCGCGCCTGTCAAACCGGGTGTTTGACCTGATTGTCAGCGGCGGTGTGTAGATGACACGTACCCGGCTTTCTGGAGTGTTCTGGTTTGTGGTCCTCGCGGCTCTGCTCTGTATTGCTGATCGCGCTGTGGCGGATCTGTTTTCCAACCTATATGCCTCTAGCGCCCCGGTTGTGGTGCAAAAGCCCAAAACAGTGCAAACTGAAACCACTGGCGCGCAATGTATTGCCGCGATCCTGCAGGCCGAGGCTAAACACGGCATTCCTGATCACTTGCTTTTGTCAATTGGCATTCAAGAGGCGGGCCGCACCGGCCCTGCCGGTTTGGCGGTTTGGCCCTGGACGGTAAACGCCAACGGTCAGGGGGCGTTTTTCAAAAACCGGACTGATGCGCAGGCCTGGGTACGCGAAAAACAAGCCGAGGGCATCAACAGCATCGATGTGGGCTGCATGCAGATCAATCTGCGCTGGCATGGCGAACAATTTGCCAGTCAGGACGCGGCCTTTGATCCGATCCTAAACGCCGATTACGCCGCGCGCTTTCTCAAGGACCTCTACCGTCAAACCGGCACATGGGAACTGGCTGCCGGACGCTATCATTCGGCCACCGACATTCACCAAGCCCGCTATCTGGCCTCGCTGGAACGCAATCGCAAAGTGGTGGCAAAAGATCTGGATCGTCTGATGGCCCTTGCCGAACAAGCCGCACCTCAGGCGGTGCAATTGGCCAAAGCTGCGCCAAAATTGCCCGCCCCACCGGTGTTCTGGAGCGCCGCAGAAAATGGCGCCACCTATAGTATTTATTCCAACAGCCCGTTGCGCCCGGTTCTGCCGGACCACAAAGAGATGTTTTAACCCACTATGACCGCCCCAGACACCAACCCCACCCAAACAGCAGGCCGCGATTTTTCGCGGCTTCTGGCCAACCGCGACATCGCTTTTGCGCTGGGTGTGGTGATGATTTTGGGCATGTTGTTTGTGCCCCTGCCGCCGATCTTGCTGGATCTGGGCCTGGCGCTGTCGCTGTCCCTGTCGGTCTTGATCCTAATGGTCGCCCTCTGGATTCCGCGCGCGCTTGATTTCAACTCTTTCCCGACGTTGCTGCTGGTTGTCACCATGCTGCGGCTGGCCTTGAACGTATCCTCAACCCGGCTGATCCTCAGCGAAGGCCACAATGGCACCGCCGCCGCGGGCAAGGTGATCGAAGGTTTCTCGCGTTTTATTGTCGGCGGTGACTTTGTCATCGGCATCGTGATTTTTGCCATCCTCGTGATCATCAACTTTATCGTCATCACCAAAGGCTCGACCCGGATCGCCGAAGTCGCCGCCCGCTTCTCGCTGGATGCGATGCCCGGCAAACAAATGGCCATCGACGCTGATCTGGGTGCCGGCATGATTGATGAGCATCAGGCCCGCGCGCGTCGCAAGGAACTCGAAGAAGAAAGCTCTTTCTTTGGCGCGATGGATGGTGCGTCGAAATTTGTGCGCGGTGATGCGGTGGCGGGGCTGATCATCACCCTGATCAATGTGGTCGGCGGCATTCTGATTGGTGTCACCAGCCGTGGCCTGACCATCGGCGAAGCCGCCAACAACTATACGGTTTTGACCATTGGCGATGGTCTGGTCTCACAAATCCCCGCCCTGATCGTATCTTTGGCGGCCGGTCTGCTGGTCACCAAAGGCGGCACAAAAGGGGCTGCAAACGAGGCGGTTCTGGCGCAGCTTGGTAATTTCCCCAAGGCGCTTTATATGGCCGCTGCACTGTGTTTGGTCATCGGCTTTCTACCCGGTTTCCCTATGCTGGTTTTCACCGCGCTGGCCATTGCAATGTCATCCCTGGGTTATGTCATGCAAGGCCACCTGGCCGAACAGGAAAAGCTGCGCATCACCGAAGAAGCCAATGCCGTCAAATCTGGCGAAGCCCCGGTTGATCCGATCAAGGAAATGCTGAAACTGGATGATCTGCGCTTGGATCTGGGTGCCGCCTTGGTGCCCCTGATCAACTCGCCAGATGCGGCCCTGCCCGGCAAAGTCAAAAGCCTGCGCAATCTGTTCATCACCGATTTTGGCTTTGTGATCCCACCCGTGCGCATCAAAGATGACGCCACATTGCCCGCCATGACCTATGCGATTTCCATCCACGGCATCGAAACCGCGCGCGGCGAGTTGCGCCCCGGTGCCATGATGGTGATCGAACCTTCGGGCGCACAAATTGATCTGCCCGGCGAACGCACCCGCGAACCGACCTTTGGCCTAAACGCCGTCTGGGTCGATCAAAGCCGGGCCTCCGAGGCGGAAAGCCGTGGCATGACCGTGGTTGATCCTGAAAGCGTGGTCACCACCCATCTGACCGAGATCATCAAAGAGCATATGCCAGAGCTTTTGACCTATGCCGCCACCCAAGAATTGATCGAAGGCCAAACCAAAGACTATCAAAAATTGCTGGCCGAGATTTCCAACAACTCCCCCACCGTGATGCTGCAACATGTGCTGCAGGCTCTGGTCTCTGAACGGGTCTCTATCCGCAACCTGCCCAAAATCATCGAAGCCGTGGCCGAAGCCGCTGGCACCACCAAAAACGTCCAGCTTGTGGTCGAACATGTGCGTGCCCAACTGGCCAAACAGATTTGCCAGGCCCTGACCGACGCCAGTGGCTATGTCTCTGTGGTGACCCTTGGCCAATCTTGGGAAACCGAGATGCACAATTCAATTTCCCGCAACGGCGAAGAAGTGAATTTCATCATGTCGCCGCAACGGGTGCAGGAATTTGTTCTGGCCGTGCGCAAGGAAATTCAGCAATTTGCCGCCAGCGACCAGTGGCCCGCGCTTTTGGTGGCACCCGACAGCCGCCCCTATGTGCGCTCTATTCTGGAACGCGTCAGCCCGATGACACAGGTGATTTCCCACAACGAAGTCCACCGCCGCGCCTCGCTGAAAACCGTCGCCACCATCGGGACATAGCGATGTCACTCGAGGATTTTGTCGCCAGTCTGATCTTTGGATACGTGCTGGTGGTCGCGCGCATTGGCAGCGCCATGCTGTTTTTGCCAGCCTTTGGGGAAACCCAAATCCCCCTGCGCGCCCGGCTGTCTTTTGCCCTGGTGCTGTGTTTGGCGCTTTATCCCATCGTGCCCACCGCCAATATCGCCCCGCAAGCTCCGGCTGAAATGTTTGTGCTTCTGGCATCCGAGGTCACCGTAGGTCTGTGGATCGGCCTTGTGGCCCGCGTGCTGCTGTCGGCCATGCAATTTGCCGGCTATCAGGTGGGGCAAGTCTCGGGTCTGGCCAATGCCTTTGGCCCTTCGCTTGGCTCTTTCGAAGGCGCCACCCTTGTGGCCTCGCTGCTGATCATCGGCTCGGTGGCGCTGATCTTTATCACCGACACCCATCACATCATTCTGCGCGGGCTGATTGAAAGCTATGTGGTGTTTCCGCCGGGGCCGCAAATCACCGGCGATTTTGCCCAGCAAATGGTCAAGGCTGGCAGCCATTCGCTGTATATCGGCACCGCCATCGCCGCGCCTTTCTTTGTCATGGGCGTCATTCTCAACTTGGGAATGGGGCTGGCAAACCGTATGATGCCCCAGCTGCCGGTGTTTTTTGTTGCCGCAGCCATTCTAATTGCGGTTGGCCTGCTGATCTTTTCAGTGGCCATCCCCTCGATGATCGAGTTCTTCCTGTCCGACTTCATCCAGTGGTTCGGCACATTCCGGTTCTGATACAAAATGGCAGACGAAGAAGACAAAAGCAGTAAGACCCAGGAGCCCACCGAGAAAAAGCTCCGCGACGCCCGTAAAAAAGGCGACGTCCCAAGCTCGCGGGAAACGGGCAATATGATGGTGGTGGTGTCGCTGATCGGCATCACCACCTTTGCATTGCAATGGCAAGGCCCGCCGCTGGTGGATGCGCTGTCTTCGCTGATTGATCACGCGGGCAGCATCGATGTGGGGGTTGGTGGCGCGGGCACCGCCGCCCTTGGCACCATATTCTGGGATTTCATCATGCGAGTGGCGACCGCTTTGGCCCCAATATTCATGCTGCTCTTGGCCGGGGGCCTGTTTGGGGTTCTGATCCAGGGCGAAACCGTCGCAGCATTGGACCGCGTCAAACCCAAACTGTCCAAAATCTCGATCGTCGAAGGCCTGAAACGCCAGTTTTCCGCCAACACTGTGGTGGAATTTGTCAAAAACCTGACGAAGGTACTGGTGGTCGGCGGTCTGGCGCTTTGGGTGACAAACACCGCCGTGCGCGACATTTGGCAGGCCCCGGGCTTTGTGCCCGAAGCCCTGCCCGGCTATATGCTGGACGCCACCACCAAATTGTTGATCGCCGCTGCCGCCTTTCTGGTGCCGGTGGCCATTCTGGACATTCTGTGGCGGCGCTTTGACTGGCGGCGCAAACAGATGATGTCGATCAAGGAAATCCGCGACGAGATGAAAGAGGCCGAAGGCGATCCGCTGATCAAAGGCAAACGCGCCGCCCTGCGTCGTCAACGCGCCCAGCAACGTATTGCCACCGCCGTGCCCACCGCCAGCGTGATCCTGACCAACCCAACCCATTTTGCCGTGGCGCTGAAATATGAACAGGGCATCGACGAAGTGCCGGTATGCGTCGCCAAAGGCGCCGACCTGATGGCCCGGCAAATCCGCCAGCTCGCCCGAGAACACGATGTGCCAATTGTCGAAAACAAACCACTTGCCCGTTCGCTTTATGACGTGATCGAAGTCGACGACGTGGTGCCTGTTGAACATTGGCAAGTGGTGGCGGAAATCATCAGCTTTGTCATGGAAATCCAACGCAACCCCAGACGCAAACCCCCAGCTGGATCGACGTTGCGGGAAGATGAGGAGTGAGCGAGCCGATCGCGGCAGTTGAAAGGGCGCTAAGCGCGACCGATTTCCGAATTGTGTAACCTCAGGCTAGATCTTTGCACATCAAGACTGTTTACAGCACGCATCTCACGTTTTATCCCACGGTTAACACGAAAGGGCCTGATCAATATGAATTTTCAACGGATTGGCGGCATTGCCGGACTGGTCGCAGCCGGAACCTACTTGTTTGGTATTGGACTGTTGCTAGGCGTGTTGGAGCCCGCTGGCTATGACGGAAACGACATGGTTGCGCAGGCCAAGTTTTTCTCTGAGAACCAGTTGATCATGTATATCTGGAATTTGGTAATTTGGATTCTGAATGCCATTGTTTTGGTCATCCTCGCCCTCGCCATTCATGACAAGCTTAAAGAAAAAGCACCCGCATTTAGTCAGGTGGCCACTTCTTTTGCTTTGATTTGGGCAGGTCTCGTTTTGGCCAGTGGCATGCTTTCAAACATCACCTTGGGCACAGTTTCTACCCTCTATGCTCTGAACCCATCACAAGCGGTTATTTTTCTGCAAAGCCTTACAGCAGTGGAAAGTGGTCTGGGCGGCGGTAATGAGCTTGCCGGTGGTTTGTGGGTGTCGATCCTAAGCTGGGGGGCCTTGCGCACTAGGGCATTTTCAAAGGCCATGAATATTTGTGGCTTGCTGATTGGCCTTGCCGGACTAAGCACACTCGTCCCAGCTCTTGCCCCGATAACCGGCGCCATATTCGGCTTGGGTTTTATTGTTTGGTTTGCATGGGTGGGCATTCATCTGCTGCGTAACTCAGACCGGGTAGTAACACGTTGATCCACCAACCGCCGTACGATAAAGTGATCTGTCCCTATTTCAAACGGATCCCGTTCAGGTCCTGATCACCCGGCAACTGGCTGCGTTCCAGGATAATCTTGGAGACGGCCCGTGCCCGCACCGGGGCCATTTTGGCCATAATCGGCGCGGCCGTCCGGGGGTTCATCGTGCCTAAAACCATGATGGTCACTTCGATGTCCAGATCATCCATAATCCGTGCAGCTTCGGCCGGTTTCATGTTTTTGTAAAAACTGATCAACCGTTCCAGATCTTCTGTCTGGGCCGCTTCAACCTTGCCCAACAGCGATTGAATCGACTCTTTCAGTTCAACCAAAGCGGCTTTTTCAATGCTCAGCTTTTCCTTGGCCAGGGCCAGCTCAGATTCGCGCAGATTCAGGGTTTTTTGCTGCCCCATGATCAAGTCACGCTCCACCGACAAGGCGCGCAACACCTCTTCGGGGGTTTCACATTGCGCTGGCACCGAGCTGAGACCCGCCACAACCGGCGGCGGCGCATCTGCAGGCACCGGGCCCGTCGGTTCTTCTTCTTCGGCAGAGGCCGCGGCCTGCACCACCGGCATTTGGGTCGGCGCCGGCGTATCAAACGGTGTGGGCAATTCCGGAAAGGACACAGCCGCTTTGGCAAAGGCCGTCAACACCAGCCCGCCAATCAACACTTTACCAACCAGAAACTTTGCCATGATCTATACCTTTGACTCAGAACGCGACGCATCAAAGAAACGGCGCACCAGATCTTGTTTGTTGCGCACAACCTGCACGCCGGGGATTTTATGCTCCGGAGCACGACGGGTGGCAAACATCGGTTCGTCGTCGTCTTCTTCTGCCAACATGTGTTGCGTGCTAACCGGCTGCTGCGGTTCTTCCAGATTCAGCTTCAGCTGATTGACGGATTCCTCGGATTTATCCACCGCGGTTGAAAACGCGTTCACCAAAGGCTCCAGCTCTTGCAGCGCGGCCATCAAGACCTGCACTTTGCGGGAAATATACCAACCATAGCCAATGCTGCCTGCCAGCAAGACAATGATCACCATATCAGTAAGGGTCGCGGCCATTTTCGGTCTCCTCTTCCTGTTCAATCTGTTTCACAATGCGAATGGCCGTATTGCCATTGTTGCGTTTGCCCATCACTGCCTTAAACATTTCTGTTTCGGCACACACCACCGTGGCGGCGTGGTCTTCTTCGATCCAAAGGTTCAGCGTGTCGCCGGGCTTCCAATCCATGATCGATTGGATCGGCACGCCGATATTGGTCAGCACCGCTTCCAGCTCGATGGTCGAACGTTCAATTTGGCCTGACAATTGGTCTTTCCAGGGGTTGCCGTCTTCGCTTGGCTCGCCAAAGTGGATTTTACCCAATTTCGGGCGGATTGGTTCCAGCGCATCATAAGGAATGATCACATCCACCGACCCGGTGCGCCCCGCCAAGACCACCGTCAACCGCATGCGCACACACAGATTGGCCGGCTGGGTGACCGTGGCAGAGTCTGGATCGGTTTCAATCCGGTCCATTTCCAGATGCACATCACCCACCATCGCCAGACCGCGCTGCAACTCACCTGCAATCACATCCGCCAGCTTATGGCCAAAACCGCGCTCGATTGCGGTGAATTCTTCGGATTGGCGCTGCATCTCGCCCTTGGCCGTGCCGCCCAGCATCAATTCAATCGCCGTCAACGCAAAGGTGGCATCCATGGCAATCAGCAATTCGCCATCCAGGTTCTGCGCCGCCACCACCCCCAGCAACGCGGGCATATTCAGCCCGTCCATCGCCTGGGCCATCGGCAGGTAATCCAATTGCTTCAGGGAGGCTTCACAAATCACCCCGGTCAGATCGGGCATCAAAACCGACAGCGTATCCGCCAGGCGTTCCCCGATGATGTCCAGCATCGGCAAGCGCTCAAAGCTAAAGTCAGACATCCGAATGATCTCATCAATCAGATTGCCGCTTTGCGCTGCGATTTCTTCTGGTGACATGGTTTTGTTCATCACCGCCCCTATTGTACGATCAGATCGCTGATCAGAATTTCTTGTGGCAAATCATTGCCCGCCGCCGCCCGCGCCCGTTTCAACAGCTCGGCCTTGACTGTCAAAATCCCAGCCATGCCACGCACATCAGCCTCGGTCAGGCTGCGGGCATAGCCATTGAACAAATCCCGCATGAACGGCTGACGCTTTTCCATCAGGGCTTCGGCACCGGGATCAGGCCGGTAAATCATCACCACGCTTAATTTCAGAAACGAGTGACCCGGCACGCCATGGGCATCAAAACTGGTGATATTGGTCAGGATCTCATCAAAGGCCAACAAACCTTCTGTCTTCGGATCTGCGACCTCTTCGCCAGCGGCCCCACCTTCTTCGGCGTGCTCTTCGTCATCGCTATGCCCGTCCTCATCGCCATGCGCACCAGCGTCGCCATCTGCCATCTCGGCGCTTTCGGATTCTTCGACGTAATCCGGTTCGTATTGCTGCGCATCCTGCTGAAAGGCCATGCGCGCCAAAAAGAACCCGCCCCCCAAGGACAGCAAGGACAGAACAACCGCCGCCAAAAGCAGCTTTTTGCTGGACTTTGGCTTTGCGGCCTCATCGCCATCACCCTGCCCGCCGCCTTGGGCGTCGGTTTCTGGCTTCTGATCCTTGTTTTTTGGTGCTTTGGCCATTGATTACCCATAGATCTATCAAGAACTATAATCTTATTATTTCTTTATGAATGCAAGTATAGACATGGATATTTACTTGTTAGGCAAAAATAGTTTAGTTTATTTTAACAACACCGAGAACGCCCCGGAGGCACCGTGCAAAACCTGATAAACAACCTGATCGGATTGGGCCAACGCAAGCTGATGATTCTGGCGGCGGTGGCAACCGGTCTGATGGCGGCCCTTATTCTTGGAATTTCCGCGGTCACCACAGCAGATTATGCACCGCTTTACAAAAACTTGTCCCCGGCTACGGCCACCTCGGTCGAGGCCACTCTGGCCAATGCCGGCTTTGACGCGCGCATGTCCGAAGATGGCACCTCGGTTCTGGTGCCCGGCAACAATCTGGCCCGCGCCCGCATGGTGCTGGCCGAAACCGGCCTGCCGATCGAGGGCGATCCCGGCTGGGAGCTGTTTGACGAATCCTCCGGTCTTGCCATGAACTCCTTCATGCAGCGGGTGAACCGTCTGCGCGCCATGGAAGGTGAAATTGCCCGCTCGATCCAAACTCTGGAAGGCGTGCAAAGCGCGCGGGTGCATCTGGTGCTGCCAGAACGCGAGGCCTTTTCCCGCGAACGCGCCAATCCGCGCGCCTCGGTGATTGTCCGCCCTGTGCCGGGCCGCACCATTGGCCGCAAACAGGCCTCTGCCATTCGCAACCTCGTGGCCTCCTCCGTGTCTGAACTGGATCTGGGGCGCGTGACGGTGCTGTCCGCCAGCGGCGAAGTCATCCTTGCGGAAAACGCCGATGGCACCGGCCAAGGCAGCAGCCAAACCGCCAAATCCGGCATCGAAGAACGTCTGGCGCAAGAAGTGCGCAACATGCTGACCGCCCGCGTGGGCGCAGGCAACGCCCGTGTACGCGTCAACGTTGACCTGACCACAGCCCGCGAAGTGGTTGTGGAACAAAGCTATAACCCAGATCAACAGGTTGTGCGCTCGACCGAAAGCCGCACCGAAGAACAGGCCGGGTCCGAAAATGGCGGCGGCGTGGGCGTTGAAAACAACATCCCGGCCGCCCTGCAAGATGCGGCCGGCGGTGGCGCGGCCTCTAGCCAATCCAAAACCGGCGAAGTGGTCACCTATGAAATTGGCAACACCCGCCGCGAAATCATTCGCGAAGCCGGCGAAGTCAAACGGGTGTCCATCGCAGTATTGGTCAACGGCATCTACAATGTCGAAGACGGCGAGGTGATCTATTCCGAACGCGATGCCGCCGAAATCGAACGTCTGACAGAGCTTGTGAAAACCGCTGTTGGCTTTAGCGCCGCGCGCGGGGATGACATTTCCGTCGATAGCCTGCGGTTCATGGATTACTCGATGGAAGTCGGCGACCCGATCACCCTGTCCATGGGCGAGCAATTGACCCGCAATATCGTGCCCATTCTGCGGGGTTTGCTTGGCTTGGCCATTGTTGCGCTGATCATGATCCTGGGCGTGCGCCCGGCCCTGCGCACCCTGCTTGAAAAGCCCACACCGGCACTGCCACCGGCCGAAGGCGCCGCTGCCATTGCTGGCCCTGACGGAACACCGTCGGCTGTGGTCAATCCGGAATCCGCCGAACTCTTATCCTCTGTCACGCCAGATCCCGCCCTTGGCGATGGCATGCCCTTGGCCCAAGATGGCAGCCCAACGCCACCACGGGGCCGCGCAACTCCACTGCCCAAAGTTGGCCCCTTTGATCCCAAAGCACCGGGCGTCACCAGCATCTTTGATCTGGATGGCGACGAAGGCCCCCACGAATATATCGAAACCCTGGGTGTGCGTGGCAACTTGATCAAGGCCCGCGTCGAAGCCATCCAGAACATGGCCGAAGAAAAGCCCGACGATGTGCTGCGCGTGTTGCGCAGTTGGCTGCGCACCGAGGCTGAAGTATGATGGCCCTCATTCTGCGCGATTTTGATGCCGAAACTGACCAGATCAACGGTCACGGCGCCGCGCAGGGCGAAGCACCCGCCGCCCCGGTTTACACCTTTACCGAAGACGAGCTGACCGGCCTTTTGGCCGAAGCCCGCGCGCAGGGCATGGAAATGGGCGAGACCGAAGGCCGTCAGGCCGGACGCCGCGAAATCCTAGAGGCCCAAGAGGTCAAATCGGCAACCGCTCTGGAAGACATCCGCCAGCAACTCACTGAATTCCTTGCACAAGACGCGGCCCGGCGCACCGAACTAGAACGCGATCTGGTGGATATGGTGCTGGAAATTTCCGAACGCATCGCCCCGGATCTGATCAAAACCATGTCCGCTGACTTGGTTCAGGCGCGTCTGAAAGACGCCATGCGGCTGGGCGCGCGCCAGTCCAAACTTTCGCTGCGCCTGTCGCCCGACACCGAAGCCGCCATCGCTGCTGATCTGCGCAACGCCTTTGTCGCCGAACAAGTCACCAACGCCGACATCATCGCCGACCCCAGCCTGACCAATGGCGAAGCCAAGATGAGCTGGGAAAACGGCTTTATGAACTACAGCCTTGATCGCATCTGCGCAGAGCTATTGGACGCGCTGCGCCAAGCTTCTGCGCAATTGAAACCGTAAACACAAAGGTCCAGACCATGTCAGAAGACACTCAGACCCCAGAGACCGAAACCGACGCACCCAAAGCCACCGAAGGCCTTGATGCAGAAACCCTACAGGCCATGGCCGAGGGCGGCGATGGTCGCAATATAGATGCGCTTTATAACGTCAAACTGGACGTGCGGGTTGTGCTGGGTCGCAGCCGCATGTCAATTTCCGATCTGTTGGAATTGACCCGTGGCTCGGTGATTGAACTGGACCGCAAGGTCGGCGACCCGATTGATATCATGATCAATGACCGCATGGTGGCCCGTGGCGATCTGGTCAAAGTCAACGGTGATTTCATTGGCGTCGCCCTGCGCGAGATCGTCAAAGACTTCATCCCCGGCCAATAAGCAAACCGGTGTTGCCCCCCCTTAAAGTCAAAAGATCCTGGGTGCTTGCTGCGCTCTTTATGGCCGCTGTTGTGCTCACCAGCCCGGCCTTTGCCCAGGATGCCGATATCGGCAGTCTGATCCGCGATCTGTCGTCCACTTTTGGCCAATCCGAGGCGGGCAGCGACGCCAACGCCACCCTGTCGGGCCGCATCATCCAGCTGTTTGCGCTGGTCACGGTGCTGTCGGTTGCACCGGGTCTTTTGGTGGTGATGACCAGTTTCACCCGTTTTGTCATTGTTTTCTCGATGCTGCGCTCTGCCTTGGGCCTGAACCAAACCCCGCCCAATATGGTGCTGAACGCCATGGCGCTTTTCATGACCTATTTTGTCATGCAGCCGGTGTTTGAAGACGCCTATCAGGCTGGCCTACGCCCGCTGATCCAAAACTCGATCACCGAAGAACAGGCCGTCATGGCCATTTCCGATCCGTTCCGCGCCTTTATGTATGCCAACACCCGCGAAAAAGACATCGCGCTGTTTGCCGACATCGCCGGCGAAGAAAACCCCGATGTTGCCCCCGCCTCCCCTGAAGAAGTCTCTTGGCGCATTCTGGTGCCCAGCTTCATGATCTCAGAACTGCGCCGCGCCTTTACCATCGGCTTTCTGCTCTATCTGCCCTTTATCGCCATCGACTTGATCGTCGCCTCTGTGCTGATGAGCGCCGGTATGATGATGCTGCCCCCGGTCATCGTTTCCTTGCCCTTCAAAGTGATCTTCTTTGTGCTGATCGATGGCTGGTACATGTTGGCAGGCTCGCTCATGCAATCCTATCTCCCCTATGCGGGCGGCGGATAGGCACAACGCTCCCCCATAGGCTGATAGTTTTTACGTTTCGTTAAGGTTCTTGTTGGACTTCAAGAATAGTTCGGGTTATTCATGAATAACTATCCTTGCAACGTGCATGACCGGGACAGGTAATGAACCAATTCGCCTCCTTCCGTCGGGCCAAACGACTAAGCGGACCCGAGAAATCGGCCATTCTGTTCCTTTGCCTGGGCGAAGAACGTGGCAGCGCTTTGATGCAACAGCTCGACACGCGTGAAATCAGCAAGATCACCCGCGCCATTTCCGCGATGGGGGAAGTGCAGGCCGAAGTGGTCGAAGAGGTCATGCGCGAATTTGGCCAAAAGGTTTCCAGCTACGGTGGCATCACCGGCTCGGTCGAAGCCGCGCGCGGCTTGCTCAAGGGCTTTTTGCCCGAAGACCGCGTCAACGAAATCCTGGAAGAAATCGAAGGCAGCAGCACCGGCAACCTGTGGAAAGATCTGTCAGAGCTCGACGAAAAAATGCTGGCCGATTACCTGCGCAAGGAACACAATCAGACCGTTGCGGTTGTCCTGTCGCGCCTGTCGCCGGATGCGGTGGCCAAAGTGCTGCCGTTGCTTGGCCATGACCGCTCGGTTGACCTGGTCGAACGCATGGTGGCCATGGAACAATTGCCTGCAGATGCCATTCAGGCCATCGAAGAAAGTCTGCGCAGCGAAGTCTTGGCCAAAGCTGGTGAAAACGCCGAAGCCGAAGCCGAAAAACGTCTGGTCAAAGTGTTCAACAAGCTGGATTCCAAACTGCTCGAAGGCCTGTCACGCGACCTCGAGGCGAAAATTCCAGAGAAACTGCGGTCCATCAAACAAAAAATGTTTGTGTTTGACGATCTGACCAAACTCAAAGCCAGCGCCTTGGCCAAAGTCATGCGCGAAGTCACCGGCAACAACCTGCCCCTGGCCCTGCGCGGCGCCGAAAAAGAAGTTCGCGAGCATTTCCTCAGCTCGATGCCCGCACGATCCCGCGACATGCTGGTCGAAGAAATGCAAGCCATGGGCCCGGTCAAATCCCGCGACGTGAAAGAAGCGCAGTCTGAAATGGTAGAGGCCGCGTTGCAATTGGCCGACAGCGGCGAAATCGAATTGCCGGAAGAAAACGAAGACGACATGATCGAATAAGCGCCTAGCGGTACAGGCTGGCCCGAGAATAGTTGACCGCCGGAATATCCAGCGTGATCGGCACAAATTGCCCGGAAATCGAAGAATTCAACAGGGTGATTGCCACGCTGTTATAGCTGGTTTGTGGCGGGTCAACGATATCTGAAATCGCAATAAACTTGGTGATCAGCTGATCCACTTCACGCGGATCACTCAATTTTTCAAGATCATACTTATCCGCAAAAATCTCGGCCTGCTTATCGACATCAAGCCCAGACATTTCCTCTGGCAAAAACAAAGCCCGTTGAAAAAACTCCGTCATCTCTTTGTCTTTCAGAACATCAAACCAACTGTCGATGTCTGCAACCTTTTCGCGCAGCTCTAAAACCGTGCCAACGGTCTGATTTTGATCGGCATTTTCATTGCGAAAAGTGGTAACAAAATAGCGGTCAACCATGGCATCCTGCCAGGCTGTATCGCTGAAATCAGGGATTTGCGGGCCGTTGCCAGTGGTAAATCCCATGGCCTCATGCAGCGCGTCAAAGTTGGAATTGGTCAGACGGTTGACCAGCGAACTGTCATCGTCCGGGTCACTTTCCAACACCTTACGGATCATGCCCTTGCCAAAAATCTGATCCTCCAGATCAAAGGCCTTCATCACAAAACTATAAACCTCATAGTCTTTGACGAATTCTTCTGGGGTTGAAATCGACGCAATACGGTCGCGAAAACCATCTGCCAGACGTTGATGCTGCGCTTCGGTGCGCAGGGTTTCCATCTGGCGATCCTTGGTGCGATCCACCAGGTTCAGCGCCATCTGGCTGCCCAATCCCGAAATACTCAACACCATTGTCTCTACTCCGCGGCGGCAACCGTTTTGCCATTGATCATATCCAGCAGGCGTGCCTCGTATTTGATCAACGGGCGCAGGGCCCGCATGGCTTTATAAAAGTCACGACACGACACATGCGTCGCCGCTTCAAAAATATGTCCGCCTATTTCCTCATGGAAAATCGGCACAAGGCTTGCCAGATCTTTCTGGATCACCGGCACTAGTTCATCACGAATATCTGGCTTTAATAAGGCAGCCTGAATAAAGTAATACACTTTTTTAACCGGAGACCCGGCCTCGGACTCGTCTAACAGGTCGACCCCACGCACAATATCTGCGTGGTTTTCAATGGTCAGCATCTGGCGCCGATCAGCATTGCGAATGACACAACCGTTAATGACGATTTTTTCATTTGGTTTCAGCGTTAGACGAAGTGCCAAGCCCTACTCCATGACATGCATCGGATTGCCTTCTAGCCCGCGAATAATACTGCGGTTGATATCCAGCAATGGTTTCACTTTCAGAGTGCCACCCATGACGCCCTGCGTATGAGTATCAACCCACAACGACAAAGAAATCAATCCGGCTTTTAGATCTGGGGGAAGCGCGTTGCCTGGTTCAATCAGATCGCCACGGATCGCATTCCATACCTGTTGGTTACGCCAAAGCGCGTCTCGCAGACCTTCTGCCAAAATGCGTAGCTTTTCGCCGCCGTTTTCCGCCTGATCAAAGGCGAGGTATTTTTGCTCTATTTCTGCCGTAACACTGGTAAACACACGCCGTTCTATTTGTCGCGGAGATTCTGTGTCAGATATCGTCCGCTTATATGCGGTTATGCTCATTTAAGTTTCTTTCGAACTATTTTTTTATTTGCCTCACAAGAACAAACTAGCCCAGCGAGGTTAAAGGGGGATTAATCCTTGCCTCAAAACCCGGAAAATTTGTCAAATATTAACGATTGTTTCAATTTCGTCACCGAACCGTTGCTCAACTCACAGGATATTCGCCACATTTCGCCCGCAATTCGCCCATTTCCTGCCAAACTCACCAAATAACTGTGTTTTTCCGTACTGAGTAACCAATAAGCAAGCGGTCAGGTGCAGAAGCACTCAATTAGGCCTCTCGTTTCGGTTGCACCCCTTGGAATGGATGAGGCCATGCGCATACTTGCCGTCGACGACGATGAGAACATCAGAGAGCTTTTAGCGACCTCGATTGAGGCCGAGACAGATCACGTGATCTGGACCGCAAGTTCGGGCATCGAAGCCCTGTCTGCCTGCGCCAGCAGCCCCTCAAAATTTGACTGTTTCCTGCTTGATATCCAGATGCCCGAGATGGATGGCATCGAGCTTTGCGAGCGCCTGCGCCACCATAAAGACTATGAAGACACCCCAATTCTGATGCTCACCGCCATGGCGCAAAAGAAATTTGTCGACAAAGCCTTTCTGGCCGGTGCCACCGATTACATCACCAAACCCTTTGAGTTCCTCGAACTCACTAGCCGCCTGCAAAACGCCGAACGTCTGATCCAGCAACAGGCGCGCATGCAGCGCCGCTACGAAGAGATCAGCAATCTCAAAAGCGATCTGAACCGCAGTTTTGAACACAGCCTGTCTGAACCCGTCGAAATCCTCGGCATCGAACGGCTGGTTGGCTATGTGTCGTTTGAAAACTACCTGCTACAGCTGTCGCGCATGAAAATGCTGATGACCAGCGTTTTTGCCATCAAGATCCTGAACGTTGAAAAAGTCTTTCGCAACATCTCGCGCATTGGCTTTCGCCAGTTGCTGACTGAAATCGGCCAACAGCTGACCGAACTCTACGGCGAACACTCCGATCTGGTGACCTATCGTGGCAATGGCGTCTTTGCCTGCGCCACCAGCAGCCGCAAACCGTTTTCGCAATTCGAGCTGGAAAAGACTCTCAACCGCAAGGTGCGCGACATGACCGCCACCCGCATTTCCGGCGTTACCGTCCAGATCTGCGCTGGCGAGCCGGTCTCGCTGATCTCGCTGACCCGCGCCGGCAGCCTAACCAGCCTGCAAAACGCCGTCGCACGGGCCGAGGCCCGCTCGGTCAGCTACCACGAAATCCTGCAAATGTCCGCACGTGTGCTCAAGGCCGACGGCACCAGCACCCAAGCCGACCGCGAAACCTATGCCGCCCTTCTCAAAGCCGAAATGCGCGACGACAAGGTGGCTGTGGGGGAATAGAGATAGCGGACGAGCGGAGCTTTCGCTCCCGGCTATGCCCCCACAGCTCATGGGTTGTCATAGTTGCCAAAGGCCCTTTGACGTGATGAGAGGTCTTAAGGAACCGGGTCAATGGCCAAGTTTTCCAGAACACGCGTCTTCGTTTGCATAAGGTCAGTTCTAAGCTCTTCAGAGGCATCCTTATAGGCACCTGCCTCAACTTGTTCGACAAGGCGCAGATGGTGGGGACGCCAGTTTTCACCGATACCGACACTTGTCCAAAGCGGGAGCATATAACGCACAAGATGCCCGTTAAGAGTTTGCAGGATGGCCGCGGACCTTGGCCGCGACGCGCGACTGTATAGCAATTCGTGAAACGCCCAATGCCGTTCCGCAGTTTCCAGCGGTGTCCAGTCAGAGGTTTCATCGCCGAGAATTTCGCGCAGTTCTGTAAACACCTTTGATGACAGTCGCGGCCCCGACAGCTCTAAGGCGCGCGGCTCTAACATCAGGCGCAGCTCCATGATCTCAAGAAAATCCATCGCGGATAGCGGCGAGACAACCACAGTCTTCGCGCCTTCCTGGGTCGCGAATCCCTCTTTGAGCAGAATTTTCACCGCGTCGCGCGCCGACATGCCGCTGACGTCGTAGTACGCTGCAATCTCTCTTTGCCGCAACCGAATCTCGGGTGCCAACTCGCCTTTCACTATGCGCTGACGCAGGTCGTCAGCAAGTTTGGTCGACGTCAGTTTATGTTTTTGTTCAGTGGCTTGCATGTGCATCCTCGTGAGTTGATCGACCGTTTCCTTGGCAAAGTAACGGTCTGTTCAACCATATTTCCTATGCGTGAATGTCTATGAACCGGGCGCCATGGTCAAAGAGTAATCGAAAAAAAATGAAAAAATATCTTCCATAATTCATTTTTTGATATATCAAATGACGATATTGGACGTTCAATTGCGTCGACACGCCATCAAACTCTAGAGGTTACTCATGAACTTTCGCCGTCAGATGCTCTCACAATTCCCAGAACTTGCAGATCCCAAGTCCCACCCGCGCTTCACTGGTATCCCGAGCTTCATGCGCGCGCCGTTCACCGAGAATCTCTCCGACCTAGATATTGCGATGTGTGGTGTTCCCTATGATGGGGGCGTGACCAATCGTACCGGAACACGCCTTGGTCCGCGCGATGTGCGCATCCAGTCCACCATGATGCGCTGCTACAACCAAGCCACGGGCGCTGCGCCTTATGAGAAGGCGCGAATTGGCGATATCGGTGATGCATGGCCGGTGATGCCGTTCGAGTTGGAGCATGCACACAAGGAAATCGAGAGCTATTTTGCTGAGATAAAAGAAGCCGGTGCTCTCCCGCTGGCCGTGGGCGGGGACCATTCGATGACCCTTCCAATTCTGCGCGCGATGGCCAAAGACGGCCCCGTTGCATTGGTTCAAATTGACGCTCACTGCGACACGGGTGGTATGTATCAGGGGTCGGAACACCATCATGGGTCCTCGTTCAGTGCTGCTGTGAATGAAGGTTTGATCGACCCCAAAAAATCGGTTCAGATCGGCATTCGCGGCGGCACGATTGTGCCCGACCTGTGGAAGTTCAGCTATGATCACGGGATGCGGGTCATCACAATCGATGAGCTCTATGACATGGGCATCGTTGCGGCGATGAAGGAAGCCACCGACATTGTTGGGGACACGCCCGTTTATGTGACCTTTGACATCGACAGCCTTGATCCGGCCTTTGCACCCGGCACGGGCACGCCGGAAATCGGCGGCATCACAAGTTATGAAGCGTTGAAAATGGTGCGGTCCCTGAAAGACCTCAACATCATCGGCGCGGATATTGTTGAAGTATCGCCACCCTTTGACCCCTCTGGCGGCACCGCACTGATCGCGGCAACTGTGATGTTCGAGCTGATGTGCCTGATGGCCGATTGCGTCGACCGCAACAAGGCGGGCTAAGATCATGGGCCAGCATTCCCAAGCGCTTTCTGAACGGGCGGAAAAAGTATTGGTCGACGGGGGCAATTCTGCCTCTCGTGGGCCGCGCGTTTTCAAGCCTTATCCGCCCTATATTGAGCGCGCCGAAGGGTGCAGGCTCTATGATGTCGATGGCGAAAGCTATATCGACTGGATGAACGCCTTTGGCGCGCTGTCCACCGGCCATGCACATCCCGCAGTGGTCGAGGCCGCCAGCCGTGCCGTGGCCACAGGCGCGCATTATGCCGCCGCCATCCCCGAAGAGATCGAATACGCCGAGTTGATCGTTGATATGGTTTCGGTGGCCGAAAAGGTGCGTTTTGCCAATAGCGGCACCGAGGCTTGTATGGCGGCCATTCGTCTTGCGCGCGGACATACCGGGCGCAAGAAAATCGTGAAGTTCGAGGGCCATTACCACGGTTGGGCGGATTCTCTTCTGCTCACGACAAACCCACAGCCCGTCACGACGCTGGGGCACGAAAACTCCCCTGTTGGCATCGTCGACAGCTCGGGTATTCCGCATGGCGCCGTCGAGGATACGATTGTTCTGCCTTGGAACAACATCGAGGCGCTGGAACGTTTATTCAAGGATCGCGGTCGCGAGATCGCCTGCGTCGCTACCGAAGGTGTAATGGCGAATATCGGCGTCATCCGCCCCAAGGACGGTTACCTGCAGCGCATGCAAGAGCTGTGCCGCGAATATGACGTGCTGTTCTATCTGGATGAAACTGTCACCGGTTTCCGTGTGGCTCCGGGCGGCTGCATCGAGATGTACGGGTTGGAACCTGACATCGTCACCTATGGCAAAGCAATCGGACATGGCTTCCCGCTGGCTGCTATTTGTGCCTCGCATGAGCTCATGGATGGGCTTGGCTGGGGCAAGGTTATGCATTTCGGCACCTTCAATGCGCATCGCGTTGGTGTGTCGGCGGGACTTGCCGGAACGAAGGCTTTGGCGGCCAATCGTAATGCCGGATTCAAGCATCTCACTGAAATAGGCCAGGCGACGGTTGAAGGTATCAACGAAGTTATTGCCAAACAGAACCGTCATCAAATCCTTGTTCAATCGGTTGGATCTCTGTTCCAATTCTATTTCACGGATCGGCCTGAACTCACGGATTTCCGAGATTATTGCCTACATGCAGACAGCGCAAAATTTGCACGCTTTGCCAATCACTTGAGGGGCTTTGGCGTCTATGTCAGCCCGTCCAACACCCTACACAATTGCAGCACGCTTGGACATGACCATCAGGATGTCGAGGCAACGGTCCAAGCTTTCGCGGAGGCGCTTAAGACCTTCGAATAATCATCAAGTCTACATACAACATGGAGAAAAACATGAAAAAGAGAACGTTTTTGGCTGCCGCTTGCGCCGCAGTTATGAGCCTTGCGTCGGCGCTTCCAGCCGCAGCAGACAAAATTATGTTGGCAGCGGATGCCGAATATCCCCCCTTTAACTACAAGAACGACTCTGGTGAGATTGTTGGCTTTGATGTCGAGATTTCGCTGGCGGTCTGCGAGGCGTCCGGATTGGATTGCGAGTTTACGGCTCAGGCATGGGATGGTCTGATTCCCGGCCTGTTGATCGGTAAGTTTAACGCAATCTCGGCCTCAATGTTTGCCACTGAAGAACGCCGCAAGCAAGTCGATTTCACCGATAAGCTTTACCAGACACCGTCGCAGTTTTTGGCAGCCAAGGGATCGGACATCGAGATTTCGGTCGCGGGGCTAACAGGCAAAACTGTAGGCGCTCAGCGTGGTTCTGTTCAGGCGGATCATCTTGAAGCGACCTATGGCGCAACATCCACCGTCCAACTCTATGATACTCAGGATCAGGCCAATCTGGATCTTGCGGCGGGACGTTTGGACGCCTTGTTGGGTGAAGTCATAGCACTGACCGAAGGCTTCATGGCCAGTGAAACGGGCCAAGGTTTCGATTGGACTGGTCCGGAAGTGAAGCTTGGTGACGGGATCGCCATTGCCATCCGGAAAGAGGACACCGATCTGCGCGACAAGCTGAATGCCGGAATCGCGGCCATTCGTGAAAGTGGCCAATACCAAGAGATCAGCGAAAAGTTCTTTGGCCGCGACATCTACTAAACCTCCTGCCAGCGCCTTTCAGATAGGAATGGGAACACTTTATGCCCGACTATACGTTACAACTCTTGATTGGCGCTGGCGTTACGCTTGCTCTGGGGATCCTCAGTGCCGTTTTCGCCCTGAGCACGGCAACGATGTTTCTTTTGCTCAGTCAGCTAAAGAACCGATTCATCAACGGATTTATCCGCGTCTATTCCACGGTTATTCGCGGCATTCCCGAAATTCTGGTGATTTTCCTGACATTCTTCGGGGCGGCGGTGGTCCTGACAAAACTCTTCGGGAAATACACAGAACTTAGCCCGTTCTTTGCCGGTGTTCTGGCGCTTGGGCTGGTGTTTGCCGCCTATTCCTACGAGGTCCTGAGGGGCGCGTTCGAAGCAATCCCCAAGGGCCAATTCGAGGCGGGGCACTCTTTGGGGCTAAGCGGTGTCCAATCGTTTTTCCACATCATCTTTCCCCAACTCATGCAACGGGCGCTGCCGGGGCTAAGCAACCTCTGGCTTATTTTGCTCAAGGAAACATCGCTGGTCTCGGTGATCGGGTTGGAAGAATTGATGCGCAAATCGTCCCTTGCGGCCGGTGTCAAACACGACCCGCTGTTTTACTACTGCTATGGGGCGTTGTTCTACCTTGCGATCACAGCCTTTTCTGAAATTGCTCTCAAAGGCGTCACCAACCGAGTGAACCGTCACACGGCGCCAACAGAGACGGAGACCGTTTGATGGAAGACTTTATCGCACAACTTCCAGAGGCCATCTGGCTTACCGTGAAACTGACACTTGTTGGTTTCTTCGTCGGGCAGAGCATCGCTCTTGTCCTGGGGAGCAGTCTGCACTTGACCAAGGGGGTCCTGCACAGCGCATTGCGAATTTACCCGTTCATTTTTCGCGGAACGCCGCTGCTGATCCAGCTGTTTATCATCTATTATGGCGTGGCCCAGATCGACTTTGTCCGCGAAAGCTTTTTGTGGGTCATTTTCGGCAGCGCAGAGGGCGCAGCCATGCTGGCCCTCTCGCTGAATGTCGGGGCCTATTCAACCATCTTGGTCTATGGCGCGCTTAAGAATTTGCCCAAGGGGCAGGTCGAAGCTTCAAGCGCGATGGGTATCAGTAGGCTGAAAACACTGATCCACGTCGAGATCCCACAAGCCTATCGGCATCTGCTGCCATCGCTTTCAAACGAGATCATCTTCACGCTCAAGGGCAGCGCGCTGGCAAGCACCATTACAATCATGGAGCTGACCGGGCTGACCCGGACCTTCATCGCCAAAACCTACTCGCCATTCGAATACTTCCCGGTTGCCGGACTTGTGTATCTCGCCATTGGCTTCGTGGCATTACAGGCCTTCCGCTATCTGGAAAAACGGCTTCGGTTGCCTGGGCACTAAGGAACAGACCTATGAACACTATTCTTCTTGTCGGTGCCGGAAATATGGGGTTTTCCATGTTGCAAGGTTGGTTGCGAATGCTGGATGACAGCGACCGCTTCGTGGTGGTGGATCCGGCCGCCGGTCCTCGGTTAGAGACATTACAACCCGCGCAGCGCGCGCGCATTTTGGCGCTGTCCGATTTGGCCGAGCTTCCCGATGACACGCAGCTTAGCGCGGCGATCTTTGCAACAAAGCCAAACAATGTCTGTGACGCGGTTGGCCAGATCCGTGATCGCCTCTCTCCGGAGACGGTTCTAATCTCGGTCGCGGCGGGGCTTGGGATCAAAGATATTTGTCAAAGCGCAGCCCCCGGCCAAGCTGTTGTTCGCGTTATGCCAAACATCGGCGCGCTGATCGGGCGATCTGCCAGCGCCGGTTTCGCCTCTGCGACAACCGACAAAGCGCAATCTGATTTGGTTAAGCTGCTGTTTGACGCACTTGGCCACTTCACATGGCTGCAATCCGAGGAGGACATGCATCTGGTGACCGCTGTGTCCGGCAGCGGGCCGGCCTATTTCTTTGCCATGTGCGAGGCGATGATCGACGTCGCAATGGACAGCGGACTTGAAAGGGACGTGGCCGAAACATTGGTCCATGCAACATGCGCCGCTGCGGGTGGGCTGATTGATCGGACCCCGGACGCAACCACGTTGCGAAAGCAAGTCACAAGCCCCGGCGGCACGACCGCCGCTGGCACTGAAGCATTGGCAAAAAATGACAGTTTGCGAACCGTTATGGCAAAGGCCATTCACGCAGCCCGCCAACGATCAATTGAGATGTCATAAGACCGCCGCTTGGGCGTGCCGACCTTGGCGCGCACCAACTGGCCACGCAGGGAAGGATAGAACGATGGAAGCAGTAAAACTTGAAAAAGTCAGCAAATGGTATGGGGCGTTCCAGGTTCTGACGGATGTTGATCTATCGGTGAAACAGGGTGAGAAGATCGTCATCTGCGGCCCATCAGGATCGGGGAAATCGACGCTTATTCGCTGTATCAATCATCTGGAAAAACACCAAAAGGGCAAGATCATCGTTGATGGCATCGAGCTGACCGACAAGTTAAAAGACATCGATGCCGTGCGATCAGAAGTCGGCATGTGTTTTCAGCATTTCAACCTCTTTCCGCATCTCAGCATTCTGGACAATTGCACATTGGCGCCCCGTCTGGTCCGCAAAACGCCCCGCAAAGAGGCCGAAGACATCGCCATGGAGTTCCTCGAAAAGGTCAAGATCCCGGATCAGGCACATAAATACCCCGGCCAGCTATCGGGTGGTCAGCAACAGCGTGTCGCCATTGCCCGATCGCTTTGCATGAAGCCCCGGATCATGTTGTTTGACGAGCCGACCTCAGCGCTTGACCCTGAGATGATCAAAGAAGTTCTTGATACGATGGTCGAACTGGCCAGCGAAGGCATGACCATGCTGTGCGTGACCCATGAAATGGGCTTTGCCCGGCGCGTTGCAGATCGGGTGATTTTCATGGATGCAGGCCAGATCGTCGAACAGAACGATCCGGATTCATTCTTTGATGCCCCCCAGCACACGCGCACCAAAGACTTCCTCCAGCAATTGTTGCACTAAGACAAAGAGCCCAGCTTTTGCCGCGTTCTTCCTTGGGCTGGTTCCAACCGTGTTGGGATTTGCAACTTGGAGCATCGCATGCAGCAAACATCTTTTTCCTTATGTCACCCACGGCGTTGGCTCGTCTTGCGGTATATCTCGGCGGATTTGGTCCCGCGGAGCGAATGGGTACCGTAGCCACTCGGTTCTAATCCAATCGCAGCCGCGTAGCTTGCTATCAATGGCAACGTTGAACAGCGCGAGATCGCGAAGGCAGCCGGCAAGCTCGAGCCGCGCCGGCAGTCTAACCAGCCTGCAAATGTCCGCCCCTGTGCTCAAGGACGACGGCACCAGCACCCAAGCCGACCGCAAAATGTATGCCGCCCTTCTCAAAGCCGAAATGCGCGACGACAAAGTCGCTGTGGGGGAATAAAGATAGCGGACATTAGCTGCTACCTGCGCCAGCGTCAGCTTAGCGAACTCTCCGGTCATTCAGTTTTCGGGCTTCGCTGACGCTGCATGCGTTCGCACGCGCGGCACGTCCATCGCTGTGTCGCAGCGAACGTCGCCAGACCGGCCGTCCATGGACACCGATTTCGCTTAAACCAAGACCGAACTTTCGCCGCACGCTCCGCCAGTATGAAAGATGCGGACAAGGCCTCAATTCGCCGCGGCTGCACAAAGGTCGGCTTTGGAGGGTTAGGTTATGTCACAAACGGTCGTTATCTCCGTTGACAAAAACTTATGAGTTTTGGCCCATAAGTGAGCTCAGCATCGGACAGTCAAGTTGTCCCTTAGCGCAGTTTGCGACCAGCTCGGCCAATGCGTTTTCCAGCCGTATCAGTTCCGCAAGTTTCACCTGAACGTCTATAGTGCTAGCGATTAATTCAAAATACCCGATGACGGAACCTCAGGACTGATCGAGCGCGACCAATAAAATAAGTCTTTTGTTAGCGCGCGTCCGCAACAAAATCTGGGAACGAACTCAGGTAGTCGACCAAGGTTTGCGACGCGCCTTCGCTCAGCAGGGCCGCGGCACTCGCGGGTAAAGTTCGCGGTTCGAATTCGGGCGTGGCGAGCAGGCGTTTGGGGAAGTCGTGATGCACGATCCCCGCGCGGCCAAACACGATGAAATCGGGGCGAGCGACGCGATTTTTTCGATGTCAGATGGTGTGAAAATCTTGCCACCCACACCCATGCGCGTTTTGCCTCGGGGGAGGCCGAGATACCATTCGGACAATGACTTGCCCGCGAACTCGGCTTCTTCGGGCTGCTTGAACGCGTCATGCATCTACATGTCGATGTAGTCCACAAGCTCCTGCTCAAGAAGGGTCTGGGTCAGCGTTAGCATCTCGGCGCACAGCGGCGGCGATGAAGTCGTCACGCAGCTGTTGGACCTCTGCACTGCTCCACGCAAATGCACCTGTTTCCGCATAGTCGGAAGGCGCGCGTGGCGGCCCCTCGATATACGCGTCGTCGAAAGCCCCAAGCTGCCCCGGCCAGGTCTTCCCCGACGGTTGAACATTGGTGGCGCAGGTCATCGTCAAACCAAATCCGCCCTCAGCGCAATTGCGCGAATTGTTTAGGAACGGGGACGGGTTGCTATAGCTAAATCCTGCACATCAAGTGACAAGATATCCTCCGTCGATGGGAAGCACCGTTCCGGTAACGAATTGAGACATCGGCGACGAAAGAAAGACGGCCCCGCCAGCTACATCCTCAGGCGTTCCCCAACGATTTAAGGGGGTTCGATCCAAAATGGCTTTGCTACGAACCTCGTCTGATTGAAGCGCCGAGGTCAGCGGTGTCGCAATCCAACCCGGCGCAATGGCGTTCACTCGAATGCCATCAGGGGCGTAGGCGATGGCAAGTGATTTGGTCAACTGGGAAATCCCGCCTTTCGATGCAGAGTATGCAGGAACCGATCCCCCGCCAAAAAACGACAACATCGATGCCATGTTCACGATGGTTCCTTTCGATGTTTTCAGAAGACCGCGGGCAGCGGCGCATACGCGCATGGTGCCCGTGAGGTTGATATCCACCACATCGGCAAAGACCTCGGGTTGGTGCTCTTCACTGCGCCGAATGACGCCCGCACAATTCACCACATGATCGAGACGTTCAAACGACCCGATCAATGCCTTCACCTGCGTGTCGTCGCGCACATCCAACTGCTGTACATCAAACGCAGCGTGATTGCTTTGCGCGGTTTGCACTTCGCCAGGGGTTGCCCCTGTGACAGTGACACGCGCACCAGCCTCGGCGAACGCCAGCGCAATCCCCTCACCGATGCCAGAGGTGGCACCGGTGACTAGGACATGTGCTCCGTCAAAACACTTATTTGGCCAGACCATCTGAGCCCCCTAGCGAATAAATTGGTCAACATAATCCGCGCCGAGCCCAACTGCTTCATAGTGCTTGCGGCAAAGATCGATTTTGGTGAAGACATCCTCATATCCGATACCTTTGCCCCAAGGATCGACGTAGTACATAACGCCCTGAACCTGAAACAGCGTGATCATTTCCTCCACATCGTCAGGCACAATCAGCGTGTGAGTTTCGCCGGGAGGTTCGTACACAAATCCGCCTTCGCGCGCTTCCCAGTCGTGCTCGAGATAATGCCAACGCCCTTTGAGTACCCAACCATGGACCGCTTGTGGGTGGCGGTGGCGCGACAGGACACCGGATTTGCGCACGCGCAGCAAGTTCATCCAATAGCCTTGGCTGCGGTTGAGGATCAGCGGCCGGAACGAGACGTTCTCGGCTTGCGGTACCCAGACCCGCTCATCTTCTGGAATGCCATCAGGGATGACGATATCAGGCAAGCATTCCGCCGGATTGTCGTACTGATAAGGCATCCGTGGGTCGGTTTTTGTATCTTCTATAGGCATTTGATTTCTTTCATTTTATGGTCAAAACCTGCGTTGCTGCAGGCGCTAGCATATTGACTTTTCAGAGTTGGGTTGGGTGGGTATATGGCGTCAATTTTGCGCGACACCCAGCCGATAAACGCGGTCGGCAGTTCCCAAGAACAGATCGTTTTTCTCATCCGCAGAGAGGTCGGCCACGGCCGCCTCATAGGCCGCGTAGTAGGCATCAAAGCTATTGTAGACCTTGTCGACGGGAAAGTTGCTGGCGAACATGGTGCGCTTGGGTCCAAAAATGTCGACGATATCGCAGACCATCGATCCCATAGACTGTTGCGTCCAGTTCCAGTCAGTCTGCCCCAAGCCCGAAGCTTTGATCGTAACGTTTTCTCGCTCGGCAAGTTTGCAGAGGCCAGCGCGCCAATAGGCAAGCCCCTCGGCGCTCCGATCATGTGGCATAGCGCCGTGCTCCAAGATGATCTGCGTCTCAGGGAAAGCCTCGGCAAGATCCGCTGCATCGGCAAGCTGGTGCGGATAGACCAAGAGATCAAAGGTCAGTCCAAGCCCTTCAAGGCGGCCAAATCCCTCTCGCCACCGCGCGTCGCGCATGAGATCCGCGCGGTCAACAAAGCTGTAACTGGGGTTTTCGTGGTTGCACAAAATTTGGCGAACGCCTTTGATCCGATCGCCATAGGCAAGGTGCTGATCCAGCACTTCTTGGACATTAGGAGCCTCAAGTGCGGCATAGACAACGATGGCATCTGGGCCGCCAAATTCATCGGCCACATTTGTGATCCACGCGGTTTCTTCCACAGGGGCAGACCGATCATAATGGGCCTCGATATGCACCGATGCGCACAGATTGTAGTTTTTTGTATCGTCGCGGTAATCACTCAGAAGGTAGTCCTTCGAAATGCTCTCGATATCGCCGTAAATGCCGCGCGGCATCGGTTTACGCAGCCAGTGATACTTGTCTTTCTCCAAGGACCAGAGGTGGTGATGTGGATCGATAATATCCCGTTTTGTCATGTTCAGATCCTTTCGATGTTGTTGGTCGATGAATGGCCCGTGTGGCCGGTTCAACCTTGCAAGGCGTGACGCTCCAAATCGGCCCAAGCGCTGTCGGGCAGCGGTTGGACGAGGTCGTTCATGTTGCTTTGAAGCTTGTCCACACTGTCGACACCAAGCAGCATGCTGGCTACGGCGGGAGCTTGAATCGGGAACTGCAGTGCCGCTTGAATGAGGCTATGTCCTCGCGTCTGGGCGATGTCGTCCATGGTCGCGACGCGTGCTTTGATCTCAGAGCTGGCGGGCTGATAGTCGAAATAGGCCCCCTCTGTCGCCCCCGTCGCCAAGATGCCTGAGTTGAAGACCCCGCCTGCGATGATTGCGACACCGCGAGCGCCGCATTGAGCCACAAGTTCCGCACCGGATCGATCCAGCAGCGTATAGCGTCCGGCCAATAGGATGCAGTCCAAATCCGCACGCGCCATTATGTCGTGGCAGATGGCGACGTCGTTGACGCCGATGCCCCACGCCTTGATCGCGCCAGTTGAGCGCAGCTCGTCCAGCGCCCGAAAGCCACCGTTTTCAAGTTGACCCAAGTAGTGTTCGTTCATTTCGGCGGAATGCGCGAACTGGCCGATATCATGTACATAGGCCACATCGATTTTCGTCAGCCCCAGACGGGCATAGCTGTCCTCAATGGACCGCATGATCCCGTCATAAGTGTAATCGAATTCCGCCCCGAACTTCAGCGCGTTGACGAAGGCCGCAATATCCGGCGACGAACTGGAGTTCGGTTTGAGCAGTCGCCCCACTTTGGTCGACAAGGTCCAGTCTTCGGAACTTTTGCCTTGCAAGAAATCCCCGACCCTGCGTTCAGCCAAGCCGAAGCCATAAAACGGCGCTGTATCGAAATAACGAATACCCCTTTGCCAGGCGGCCTCCAAAACCTGCATGGCCGTCTCACGTGGGCTTTCGACGTAAAGCCCGCCCAAGGGGCCAGTGCCCAGACCAATCTGAGACAACTTAAGGCGGCTATTCGCAATGGTGTTGAACTTCATCTGATCCGCTCCCTAACGCGACAATGCCGATTTGGCCCGCCGCAATTCATCCTTAGTGTGGTGAATGTGCTCCATCACCGATTGGCTCATGGCCTTATAATCACCGGTGTTTGTGACGTCGCCTTTGATGATAAAATCATCCATCACCAAAATTCGATCCGCGAGCGAAATCATTTCAGGCAAATCACTGGTGATCAACAACACGGCCGTCCCATCATCGGCGAGCTCGTGCAGCAATTCGTGCAGATAGGCTTTGCTTTTCACATCAATGCCCACTGTGGGCTCATCCACAATCAACACTTCCACACCCGCCGCGAGCCATTTGGCCATGGCGATTTTCTGTTGATTGCCGCCCGAGAGATTGCCGACCTTTTGGTTTAGCGAGGGCGTTTTCACCGCGAGTTTGTCCAAGAAGGGAACGGTCCGTTTCTTGATCCTTGCGCGCGTCAACCATCCCAAACGGTTCGCTGATTTGCGCCAAACCGTGATGCCCGCGTTTTCCAAAACGGAATGTTCTAGGATCAGCCCCTCATCCTTACGGTTCTCGCTGACGTAGCCAATCTTGTGCCGATGCAGCGCGTCCGTCGGATTGTCAATTTCAACAGTGTGGCCGTCCCGTAGAACCTCGCCTTTAGTGATCGTCGCGGCCCCCATAATCGCCTTGGCCAGCTCTGTCCGTCCCGCGCCGACCAGCCCGTAAAGACCGACAATTTCACAGCGTTTGACGTCCAGGTTGATACCCTTATGTCCTTGGGCCGTTGACACATCTTTGAGCTCCAGAGCAACCGATTGCTCCCCTTCCCGACGGTGCCGGGCTTTGGCGGTGCCTTCCTCGCGGCCAATCATCAAGCGAATCAAGTCCTGCCGCTCTAGGTTTTCCATCGCAATGTTTTCACCTGCGTTCTTCCCATCACGCAATACGCTGACCGTGTCGCAGATCTCCTTCACCTCTTCGAGCTTATGGCTGACAAACAACATACTCACCCCGTCGTCGCGCAATCGGTGCAGCACATCGAACAATGCCTTAGATTCCATCGGCGTGAGCGAGGCGGTCGGCTCATCCAACAGCAAAACCCGGGTCTGTTGCGACAGCGCCTTGGCGATCTCAACCATTTGCATCTGGGCCACACTGAGCCGCGAGACCTGTGTGGTGGGATCGATATCGAGGCCGAGCATATCGAGCCACGGCTTGGCTTGTTCATTAAGCTGCGCATAATCAATCGGCGTGATCGGATGATCGGCGAGCTGGCTCAGGGCCATATTCTCGGCCACCGAAAATCGCGGGATCAGGTTGCGCTCTTGATGAACCACCCCCACGCCTGCGGCGATGGCGTCATGAGGGCGGGCAAAATTCACCGGCTCGGAACCTGCGAACAATTGTCCTTCATCGGGGCTATACACGCCCGTGACAAGTTTGATCAACGTGGATTTGCCCGCCCCATTTTCCCCCAGCAGCGCATGGATTGATCCCTCACGCATTTGCATGGAGACGCCCTGCAACGCTTTCACACCGGGAAAAAACTTACTCACTGCGCGCGCTTCGAATGCAATGTTGGACATGACCTACTCCTGCCCCGCGCGTTGCAACCGCGACTCGCGCCATTGGTTGGCAAAGACCGCCGCCAAAATCATCAGGCCTAAGACCACCTGAACCAAGAACGGGTCGATGTGAAACAGCACAAGCGCCTGTGTGATCTGGGCCACAATGAGAACCCCAAACACAGTTGCTACCGTACTCACATGTCCACCCGCGAGGATCGCGCCACCGATAATGGGCGCGGCGAAGGACATGATTAGCCAATCATCTCCGATCGTCGGTTGCCCAAGCTGTAAACGTGCGACCAGCAAAATTCCGGCGCAGGCCGCCAGAAGACCTGAAATAGCGTGGGCAATGACCACGGTTTTGGTTGTGGAAATACCTGAAAGTTCGGCGGAATGGGCATTGCCGCCAACCGCGAGAAGCCAACGACCAACCGGCAACCTGTTGAAGAACACCACCATCAAAATTACGGTCAGAGCGGCAGGTATGAAGATAATGGGGAACGGTCCAAAGAGGGTCGAGTTGCCAAAGAGCTTCACAGAATCAGGAATTTCATAGAACGGCTGGGCCTGCGTGATCGCAAGGTTGAGGCCTTTGAAAATCGACAATGTCGCAAGGGTAATCACAAAGGCGGAAATCCCTGTCAGCCCGATGAGCAGTCCGTTGAGCAAACCGCCCGCCAGCCCGACGCCAAGCGCCATGGCACCTGCCAAAACCGGTGGGATGCCAAAGACTTCCATCAAGCCGGCGAAGATCACAGCAGCCAATCCGCCCAATGCGCCGACCGAGAGGTTCATCTGGCCAATCGCAATAATCACCATCTGCGACAATGCAATCAACACGTTGATTGAAACAGCTTCCAAAAGCACTTGGATGTTGAATGTGGAGAGGAAGGCCGGATTGAACAGGCTGATGAGCACACCAAGTGAAAGAGCCACAATCAAGGGCGTCACCCAGTCGCTTTGTACAAATAGACGAGACATCACTGTGCTCTCCGTTCAAGAAACTTCCGGCGCGCCAGGTCAGCAAGCACCGCAAGTAGCAGAACTGCACCAAGGGTAGCTTGAAGCCAAAAATCACCGATTTGCATCAACAACAAACCATTGCTCAGGACCGTGACAAGAACAGCGCCCAGAAACGCGCCAACCACCGAAATTTTTCCGCCCGTTAGAACCGCACCTCCGAGCACCGGCCCGAGGAACGCAATGAGCAGCCAATCTTGGCCTTGTTGACCCGCCATCGACGGAATAGCCGCACCATTTCGGGCGACCAACAAGAGGGCTGCAATCGCAGCCAATCCGCCTGAAAGCGCGTGGGCAAGCACAATCATTCGCCCGACACGGACGCCTGAGAGCATGGCGGCTTCCGGCTTCGCGCCTGCTGCCAACATCTCTTTGCCGACACGGGTAAAACTGTACAAAATGATGAGTGCAACTGCGACGATCAAAGCTGGCCCAAGCATCGCCGACAGCCCCATGACTTTCATGCGCCCAAAACTGACGAAGGACGCGGGGATACCGCGGTAAGTCTGAGCCTGCGTCAGGAAGATCATGATCCCGAAGAAGAGGCTCATGGTCGCCAGTGTCACAATGAAACTATGGAGCCGTGTTTTCACCTCGATCGTCCCGTTGATCGCGCCCAGCATTGCTCCTGCCGCAATCGCGGCGATGAGCGCAAAGGGCCAAGGCATGCCAATTTCTTGCAGCAACCACCCGCAGACCATGGCGGAGCAAACGCCGATCGCGCCCACGGCCAAACTCAACCCGCCTGTCGCAATCACAGCCATCATGGAAAACCCGATCATAACATTGATCGCGGCGGCACGGCTCATGGAATTGAGATTGAAGGAGGATAGAAAACCGGACGACACAGAGTAAAACAACGTGCCAAACACCACAATCAGCAAGAGTAGGCCAAACTCGTTCGACAGCAACAGGCGCCTCACGGTCGGCCCCCAAACCGTTTTTTGAGCGTCAAAAGATACAAGGGACATTTGATTATCCTAGTCTTCGGTCTGGAAAGACCGCATGAAAAAGCGTCAGCTCTTTCGTCCACATTGCATAGGAAGGGACGGACACCCAAGCGCCCGCCTTCGTCGATCATCAGTTACAGCTCAGGAAGTCTGCTTCGACTTTGCGCATCAACTCTTCAGTCATTGCGCGATCAACATCTGCACGGGCGTCGACATTTCCGGCGTCCACATATGGCGCACCAGAGTCTATGAAACGCGCAGTCAAAGGATGATCAGCAAATGGCGCATCCGCGCTAACTTCACAGCCGTTCAAAAGCTTGTCCGCGGCAAACGCTGCGACGTAGGCTTGACCGTATGGGTTTTGCAACATCGAGCCAACTACATAGCCATCGCGGATGGCATCCATAACCACTTCATCATGGTCAATCGCCACCATCTTGATACGCTGATCCCCGATGCGACGCATGGCATTTGATGCCACAACGGCTGGCACCCACGCCGTAGTGATCACGCCGTCAATCTCAGAGCCATGGGCCGCGAGATAGGCACCGATTTTCTCTTCGGCAGGCTCAGGCGCATCGATATCGGCGATGACTTGAACGATTTCAACGCCAGCCTCAGCGGCGGCCTTTGCCACACCATCAATGCGCAACTGCGTGTTTGGCTCAACTAACCAACCGGTGAAATGCGCAATCTTCTTCGTGCCCGGTCCCATCGCTTCAATCAGGTGCTTTGTCCCAGTGTAGGCCGACACACCGGCATCAGATGCCAAGCAGAAAGACACGTCAGAAGGGTCATTCACGCAGGCAGAAACCGCGATCACAGGTGCGCCAGTTCCCACCAATTCGTTCAATGTCGGAACGCTGCCAACCGGGTCGCCGGGGTGAATTGCAAAGGCGTTGTATCCTTGAGTGACCAAGCTTTCGAGCAGGTCGTTTTGCAGGTTCAATTCCCATTTTTGCGGGAATCTGTAATCCGCTGCGCCAAGATTAAAGTCTTCTTTCGCAGCCATCGACGCGGGCTCCCAATCCGCAAAGAACGGATGTGGGCCGCCTGGTACATGGGCGATTTTGGTCTCAGCTTGTGCGCCAAATGCCACAAGGGCGAGCGACGCAGCTCCAGTCAAAAGTGTAGTGATGCGTTTCATGTCTTCTCCTCCAAGATATGGCTAAGTCTTCTCACCGGCAGCGCCATGAAATGCGCGGTGGGTCCTTTTTATTGGGGGAGCTCCAAGGGCTGCGCGTTGTGCCCTCGTAGTGATATCCCCAATTTATTCGTTTTGATAAGTGCGTCTTTCAGGCGCGGCGCTGTCAGTGCCGGCGTCATATTCGTCGCATATTTATGTGCGAGGGTGGCCGCGACCATCTGATCCAGATCCGCAGGCCTCATGTCGCCCTCATACCCTAAATCCGCGAATGTCGTCGGCAGATTGGTGTAAGCGAGAATGGCGATCAGTTGATCCAAGGCCTGTTGCGGTCGATCCTCGATCACGGTTTGAACTAGCGCGCCGAAAGCAACCATTTCACCATGCAGGTTCTTACCCATGGACGGGATCGCCGTGATCCCGCGGATCAAAGCATGCGCCAAGGACAGGCCACCGCTTTCAAAGCCAAGACCGCTGAGCAGAACCGTTGCTTCGACGAGCTCCTCAACTTTCTGGCTGACTTTGTGATTTTTCACATCATCATAAGCACTTACGGAGTGTGTTAAGATTACGTTGTAGCATTGGTCCGCAAGCATAATCGCAGTGGCAGAGGGCGGCGTCCCAAAGAAGTTCTCGCCCCCCGATGCTGAACATTGATGTGCCTCCAGACTCTTGCTGATGGCGTCGCCGATGCCCGCCGCAAAGAAACGCGCCGGTGCGTTCACGATAATTTCCGTATCCACCAAAATCGCCATCGGATTGAGCTTCAGGAAATCAATCTGGGTTGGCGTGCTGTTTTGATCGTTGATGACAATCAATCGGCTAGTCGGGGCATCGTTGGACGCGACTGTAGGGGCAATCACGACCGGAATATCCAGTTGCGCCGCCGCCGCCTTGGCCGCATCCACGGCCTTTCCGCCGCCGAGACCGATCACAACATCAGGCGCGAAGCCAGCAACCTGCTGATTGCATTGAGCCACCGTGTCGTGATTGATTTCGCCCGGGAATATGACCACGCTTGATGGATGTCCCGCGCGCTCCAGACTGTTGAGCAAACTCGGTAAGGCAATTATTCGCACCGTTTCGTCGCAGAGCACAACTGGGCATTTGAAGCCAAGCTCACAGAGCAATGGGCCTGCCTGGTTGAGCGCCCCTGGCCCCTGAATGTATCTTGAGGGAAATCCCATCGTCTTTAGCATCAGGAGTCACCATCCGTATGATCAGTAACTTGACCGTTATCGTCTGCGTCGGCAGCCAAGAGCGCCCGATCGAAAGCAGGGACGATCCGAATATCGCGACGCACCGATCCGCCAAGTTTTTCCAAAGCCTCCAGATAGGCTGGGCTTTCATACAGCGCGAGGGCTTGCTCTAAAGAGTCCCATTCAAGCAAAGTCACACGCGCCTGCTGGCCAGCCTCATAGGTTGCAACGGGCTCGCCTCGCGAAAGGTACCGCGCACCGGCGGCCAAAACAGCGGGAGCCGCGAGCTCGGCATAGGCCTGCAAAGCTGTTTCGTCATGGACCTCGTCGTAAAACGCGATGGTGTAAATCTTGCTTGTCAAAGTGTTCCTCCTACCTCGACCGCCTCCCGAAAACGACATCCGGGATTCGGCGATTAACCAATCGTTACTCCTCATTTGTGGTCTTTGTCAACAATATCCAATAAAAAGGTTTTGCCAGACCTTCACCTGACACCCCCCCCGAAAAGGTTGTGACTTCACGCCAAGTAAAATATATAATTCAAAGAGTTAACCTCCGAGTGGATGTAGTTCGATTATGGAACAAAGCCAAAATCTAGAAACAATGACCTACACGCTCCTGAGGCAAGCCATTGAAAAAGGGCGGTTAAACCCTGGCCGTGTCATCGTTGAATCTTCTATAGCAAAACTGATTGGGGCGAGCCGAACACCAGTGAAAGCCGCAATTGCACAGCTGCATTCCGAAGGGCGCCTTGCACGATTTTCCGGGCGCGGCTTCATCGTTCAAACTTCAGACAGCGAGGTCGATCGCCGCCCGATCACCGCCGACACACTTGGACTGGCATCCGATGAAGCGGGTGCTCTCAAGGTACGATCCTCGGAAAAACTCTATGCTGAAGTCGAGGCGGAGCTTGTACGCTGCGCCATTCGCGGGCGGCTTCGAATCAATGAATCCGATGCGGCGACACACTACGGCGTAGGACGAACCGTCATGCACGAAGTACTGTTGCAAGCGCAGTCAAACGGGCTGGTGGTTCGCGACGGAAGTTCTCGCTGGCACACGGTTGCGCTTGACGAAAACCGCATCACCGCCCTCTACGAATTACGCATGCTGTTGGAACCTGAGGCATTGGCCTTAACCGCCGGAGATATTGCGCCTTCCAAGCTTGATCTAATTGCATTGCGTTTGACCCGAGCGACCGCGTCTTACCCAAATGTTAGTCCTGCTGATCTGTTTAAGATGGAGGAGGATCTTCATATTGATTGCGTGACTGCCTGTCCCAATCAAGAAATTTCAGAGTCCTTGAGACGTACCAATTGTTTGCATTTGGCAAGCCGTTACGTTTTGGGCAATGAAGTTGATCTCCCAAAAGCAGAACCGTTTTTTGAAGAGCACCTGAACATCATCTCTGCAATGCAGGCCAAAGACTTTAGTATTGTAAAAAGCGAGACTCTTCGACACCTTCAGATAGCCTTGCCCAAAGTTATCGCGCGTGTTCAATCCGCAAAAATGGCGCTGGAACCACTAAATTTGCCATTCGTCAGTGATATCAACCCAGCGTCGGCTTAGCGGATTCCCTATTGCAACGGTGGCTCGTTGTTGCCGTAACAATTGCAAACTTAAGCTCCTTCATAATCAACCCCGAGTTATACTGAACTTGATTTCTGGAACAATGTAGTTAGCTCGGCCGTTTGTAGACGAATGGCCGCTTTTGTTCGCCGGAATGGCCGCCGTTGAACCTGCCGCGAGCGTCTCCTCGCCACCCATAGTGTTTTTCGCTGCATACAGTTCGAACTGCACTGGCTTTTTGATTTTGCTTTGGACCACAGAAACCCGTTCGCGAACGCATTGGGCCGCTACGCGCCCATTTTTCCTGAATTTCTGTCATGCGGCGAACGGCGGCGTTAAGTTGATTGTGATCCGCTACTTTGATGAAGCGGTCTCATTCTTCGTCAGAATAGCGATACGACCAACAAGATAACGCTGATGATTGCCCCGCATACCGGGACCAGCAGTGGTATCGAAAAATGATCATCCGCAGGTTCGGCCCGGCGCTTGATGGCAATCAGAGCTAAATTGACACATACGAACACGCTTAGAACGATTTGTGATGTCCACTCTGCAAGGCGTGCAATTGGTAGAAACAGACTGAGGCCGAGGATGCAGATTGCGACAAATGCGGTGGCGACAGAGGGTGTTTGTGTGCGGACCGATAGGCGCGCGAAACCGGCGGGCAACCGGCCGCGATCAGCCATGCCATAGATGACGCGGGACACCATGATCATCTGGATCAACACCCCATTCACCGTTGCCACGACAGCAATGGCTGTGAAGCTGATCTGCATTGCTTCTGGGGCATCAGCAAAGACGAGGGCTAATGGCGCAGATGACCCCGCAAGCGCCTCCATCGGGACTGCCATTGTCACTGCGACACAAGTGGCCAAGTAGAGGATGGTCGCAATGACGAGCGTATAGATGATCGCTTTTGGAAGTGTTCGGCGCGGTTCTTCAACCTCTTCTGCAACATTCACCATGTCTTCGAAACCGATGAACGCAAAAAAGGCGAGCACCGTCGCGCTGATGATGCCCATCCAGTGACTGCCCCATAGAGGTGGTATCAAGTCTTTTGGAGAGACGCCCAGTCTTTCCGTCATGGCCATGCTCCAGCCGATCACAACAAACAGGCCAAGAATTTCGATGACTGTGACAATGCCTGCGACGACAACAGATTGGGTGATCCCCCACCATGCCAGTAATCCCATCGTGGTCACGATTCCCAAGATGAGGGCGGAAGGTTCCACGCCTGTCAGGCTGCCCAAGTATCCGGAAGCCCCAACCGTGATGGCTGATGCCGAAACCAACCCTGAAATTGCAACGAGAATACCGATTGCAGTTGCGAGATTCGCGCGGCCGAAGCCCGCATCTACGTAGGCGGACTCGCCAGCACTGACCGGATAACGTGTCGCGAGTTCAGCATAGGAGAAGGCTGTGAATCCGACGACACTCGCCGCGAGCAAAAATGCGATCCAAGCATATGGGCCAGCTTGTGCTGCAGTGACGCCAATCAGGACGTAAATCCCGGCGCCAACAGTAACCCCCAGCCCGTAGAGTGTGAGAAGTGGAAGGGTCAATGACCGATTGAGTGACGTTGTCGGAGGTGCTTTGACTTGCGCCAACGGGATTGGATTCTTGACCATAGACTTGCCTTTGCGAGAGGTTAAACTGTTTGAAGCATTGGTAAGATAGAGGCGAAGATCAACTTCGGGATCAAAGGCGAGCTCTGAGCGAGCCAGTCCTTCGTTCAATCTTTAACAGAGCATCAAAGATCAGCATAGCAGACATTGGTGCGCCTGCGGCGAAAGGGCGAAAAGTCCCGCGACTTGATCCTTGGCCGCTCAATGCTCGCTGCACCACGCACCAATGGCCGCTTTTCCCGCTGCCACGCAGCGCGAAAGAATTAGCAGATGCAGCGCAATCCGTGCTGCGAGCGCGCGCAGCACAAATCCGGCACTTCCGGTGTGGGCTCACAGCCGACCTTCGCTGCGCAGTCTCTAAATGACCAGTTTAGACTAATAACACCACTCCGAACTCACCTCCCCCCCCACAACGAATCGTACGTTTGAGCCTCTGAAACGTACAAATTGTAGAAATAACCAAAAGTTCCTTTTGCGTACGCAGCGCAGGCAACCGTTTCGCGGCGAAACCTCGGGGGGGGGGATTTGCCAGCTCAACGTCATCTGTTTGCGCCGCCAGGGCTTCGGCCCAATAGCGTGCAAACCAATAGTGGCTGTCGCGGTTGTCCGGCGCGCCGAGCTTGCGGGCTTGGCCTGTTGAACGGGCAAAGTGCATCCAGTCAACAGATCGGGCCAGATCAACGTCTGTGCAGCCAAGACAAAGTCTCATCAGTCGGCACCTTTGGCTTATATTCTGCACCCAAAGGCTTGTTGTAACCAAGTGAACCGATCACACCGAAGATGTGGTCATAGTTCACCTCTCCTGTGTTGGGCGGTCCGCGATCCGGCACTGATGCAAATTGGATATGTCCGATGTGTGTCATCAAGTTCGTCAGTTTGCGGGTCAGATCGCCTTCCATCAGTTGCACATGGTAGCAGTCGAACATGAGCTTGAGGTTGGGCGCATGCACGCTATAGATCACATCGACTGCCTGCGCGGTCGTTTTCAGGAAATACCCCGGCGCATCATAACGGTTCAGTGGTTCGATCAGAATTGTGATCCCGTGTGGTGCGGCTTGTGTGCAGGCGTATCCTAGATTGGCGACAAAAGTTTCGCGGGCATCCAGAGCGCTTGAAAAGCCGGCCATGACGTGCACGCTCTTGCACCCGATGGCACTTGCATAAGAGATTGCTTCATCAATTGCGGCGTGGGCGTCGTCGATTCTATCAGGCAGTGCGGCAAGGCCGTTTTCACCAGCCGACACGTCGCCGCGTGCTGTATTCAACCCTAGCATTTGCAGACAGGTTTCATCTAGGGCAGCGCGCACTTCCGCCGCAGGTGTCGCAAAGGGCCAATGACATTCGACCGCATCAAAGCCTGCAGTTTTCGCCGCTCGGATGGCATCGGGAAGAGACAACTCTGCCCACAGGAAGCCTAAGTTGGCGGAAAACCTCATGCCTCCCACTCCACAGCAAATGTCGTTACCAACCGCTCCACATCTGTGTGTGTGAGTCCGCGCGGTGACATGCCGTGCGTCATCATCGCCAAGCGCGCGGTGTCTTCAAGTTCTTCAATCGCGTTGCAGGCGGCTTCGATATCCTTGCCTGCCACCACTGGGCCGTGATTGGCCAACATCACCGCGGAACGTTTCCCGGCGAGGCCACGCACCGCATCCCCCATCGCCGGATCACCGGGCAGAAAGAACGGCAGGAGTTTAACGCGCCCCAGTTTCATGATTGCATAGGGGGTAAGGTGGGGCAGAAAATCATCCTCATTCGCATCAGGCATCATGGACAGCGCAACTGAATGACATGAGTGTAGATGCACAACCGCCCCCGCCGTGGAGCGGGTGTCGTAGAAAGCGCAATGCAGTGGCATTTCCTTGGTCGGCGGGTCTCCGTCGATCAACCCGCCTTGCGGGTCAAACCGACTGAGCTTTGCGGGGTCAAGGCGGCCAAAACTGGTGCCCGTGGGCGAGACCAGCAGGCCCCCGTCAGCCGTGCGCGCGGATATGTTTCCAGTGCTGCCACCAGTCAGGCCACGGTCAAACATGGATTTCGCCAATAGGCAGATCTGTTCGCGCAGTTGGGTTTCCGCTGTCATGCGTTGTCCAGTTTGCTTAAGGCGTCTGTAAAGAAGTCTTCACGACCAAAGTTGCCGGATTTGAGGGCCAGCGCAATCTGCGTGCCGTCTGAGATGCAATAGGTCCACGGCACACCGGGAGCGATTTCGGAGCCTATGTCGAGCTGTGCGACCCCCAGTGCCTTGGTCACGGCACCTGACGTTTCGCCACCCGCTACGATGATGCGGCGTGCGCCCGCATCACGGGCAGCGGTGGCGCAGTCGGCGAGGGTGTTTTCGATCAGGGCGCCCACTTCGGCTACTCCGATCCTGACCTGCGCGGCCTTGACGCTGGCCGGATCAGCGGTGGCATAGACAAGCGGTGCTTGTGTCATGTCCTGCCCATCCAACCAATCGAGAACCTCTTGTTTTCCGCTTTCCACGAGTGTCAGCGGGTCGAGTTGATAAGAGGGCGCACCCGTCGCGATATAGGCTGCGACCTGCGCGTTGGTCATGGCCGAGCAGCTGCCGGACAAGACGATTGTTGCGTCAGGAAGGGTGTGATGCGGCTGTTTGGGCGCATCTTCCGAAAGCAACCCGTCGGCCAGATAGAGGGCGGGCAGCGGCATCGCGACGGCGGAGCCACCGGTCATCAGCGGCATGTCACGGCAGGCGGTCGCAATGGTCACAAGGTCACTGTTGGCGACAGCATCAACAACAACATGGGCGGTCCCCTCGGCGCGGATCTGCGCAAGGGCGTCCTGCAAGGCCTGCGCCCCTTGGGCCACTGTAAGGCGGTCAATCAGGTCGACCTGACCCTGCACTTGCGGGGCCAGAAGGCGCATCAAATTGCTATCGCGCATGGGGGTCAGCGGGTGGTCCTTCATCGGGCTTTCGGCAAGCAACTGATGGCCGACGAAGAGGTTGCCCATAAAGATGGAACGGCCGTTTTCGGGAAAGGCTGGGCAATAGATGGTTTGATCTGTGCCAAGATCGTCCATGAGCGCCTCGGCCACGGGGCCGATATTGCCCTCGGCGGTACTGTCAAAGGTAGAGCAATACTTCCAGAAGAAACGACGAGCCCCCGCATCGCGCAGCCATGCCAGCGCCGCGCGGGTTTCATCAATCGCCTCCTGCACGGGTGCGGTGCGGGATTTAAGGGCGATGACCTCAAATGCGCTGGTGTCGTTGGGAGGGGTGTCAGGCACACCAATACGTAGGGATACCCGCACACCGCTGCGCGCCAAAAGGCCTGCGATGTCTGTTGCGCCGGTGAAATCGTCGGCGATGCAGCCTAGAATAGTTCCGCTCATGTGCGTGCCTTTTCGAAGTCGGCCCAGGGGGACTGAAAGGTTTCAAAATCAATATGCCCATCTTTCAACGGGTCTAGAGCAACGGCTTCGGCAGCGAACAGCCGGTCGAGCGCAGCGTTCAGCTTCGGGATCACATCATTCGGCACACAGACCGCGCCGTGGGTAAATCCCGTGAACCCGCGCCGGCCTTGGGCTATTTCGAACGCGTTGCAGACGGTGGGTGTATCGTAGGTGTGCAAACGATTGATGAGCCCGGAGATGTCAGAGGTGTTCATTAAGTGCTTCCTGCCAATTTCGCACCACTGTGGCGCAGGTATTTGGGTCTTCCAGCAGGGCAAAATGCCCCAAGCCATCCAGCGTGCGAAATTGCCCGTTGGGCGCACTTTGTGCGGCAGCCTGACCTTGCGGGGTCGGAGCGGCCTGATCGTGGGTACCCGTTGCGGCCAGAACGGGCATTACCGCCCGTTTCAACGCAAGCAGCGCACCCGGTCGGCTTAAGGCCAGCTGGGTTTGCGCGCCAATGAGAGGTGCCGTCACTTCGGCCATCCGGATGATTGCGGCCCGTGTTGTATCAGGGTCGGGGCCGAAGACGCCCGAAAGGCGGGTCCTAAGGGCCTCAGCCCCTCCATGTGTTTGGACATCCTGCGCCAGAGCGTGACGCGACGGGGCCTTGGCGGGGTCATCAGCGTAAGGATTGAGGCCGAAAAGGATTAGGCGATCAGCGATTATGCTGTCTGCGAAATGGGCCGCCACGATAGCACCAAGGGAAAAGCCGCAGACGATCGTGTCGTTTGCAAGGCCTTCGAAATCCATGCGGTAGTCTTCGATCGAAGGACGGTCCAGAGTCACATAGGTCCGCGCGCTGTTTGCAACGTCAAGGGCATCAAGAAACCCTTCAAACACCGCCCCCGTGCACAACGTGCCGTGCAAGAGCAGCCAAGGCTTGTTTGACAATCCCTCAATAGCCATTTTGAGCGGTGGTTTCGGGGCTCGTGTCTCCAAGGGTGACACGCACGGCCTCGCGCATACTGCGGGTCAGATGGGCAAAGTCGTTGCCAGGAGTCACAAGGCGGAAGCCCTGTTCGATGCGGGTGCGCGCCTCTTCGCCGGACCCGCAGAAAATGCCTGCTGGAATGCCGCGTTTGGTGGCTGCGGCCAATACATGAAGCAAAGCGACCTCGGATTTCGGGCGGGGATGGCCAGAGTGACCATCCAGTTCAAACGCCAGATCGTTGGGGCCGATATAGATCATATCGACGCCGACGACATCGAGGATCTCTTCGATGCGCTCGACCGCTTCGGCGGTTTCGATCATCGGGATGGCCATCACAGTCTCATTCGCCTGCGCGACATAGTCCGGCCCGCCATAAAGCAGCCCGCGGGAGGGGCCAAAGCTGCGGTTGCCAAGGGGCGGGTAGCGGCAGGCATCCACCAGCGTTTTGGTTTGTTCCGGCGTAGAGATCATCGGGCAGATGATGCCATAAGCCCCTGCATCCAAGAGCTGCATGATCTTCGCTGGACTAAGCTCTGGCACGCGAACCATAGGCGTGGCGGGCGTGGCCGAGATCGCCTGCATCATCGCCAATGCGTCCGAAAAGCCCAGCATGCCATGTTGCAGATCGACCGTGACAGCGTGGACGCCGCTGTGGCCGACGCCCTCGGCAGAATAGGGCGAGCCAATCGAGAGCCAGCCGTTCACGACGATCTGTGACGCCGCGAGGCGGGTTCGGACAGAGTTGGCGCGCATTAGCCCGCCCTCCCGTAACTTGGCAAAAGGCTCGCTTTGGCGACAAAGCCACTGGCGTCAAGCCCCGCACCGGCTTTCTGGGCTTCGGTCAAAACCTCTGGGGTAAATTCGGGGCGCTTGCGTTGATCACCGGATACAATCAGCAGGGTTTCAACCGGTTTGTCGCTTAGGGCGGTCATCTTGATCCACTGGTTCGCGGGCACGGAATAGGTTTCCCATGCGTCCAGAACAACGCTGGCATCCCCACCGACAAAATCAATGCGCATCCGGCCTTCGTGCCCGATAAGCACCATTTTCTGATCAATCGAGAACGGCCCAACAGAGCCACCAACCGGCAGGCGCTGCCATTCAGCCGAGAACCCGTGCGGGTTGATGATTGGTGCGGCATGTTCGCGGTTTTGGGTGATGCCGTAGCCAATGACCGGGGCCAACTCGGCGCCGCGTCCGGGCAAGGCACTGTCGATGAAGCCGGGGCGGAAATCCCGGTTGGCCTGCGTCACGATCCGCGACATCATCTCGGCGCGCGACACATCACGAAGGGCGGCGACATCTTCGTCTGCCATTGGCGCAATGCAGTCCTCGGCAGCAGGCACGGGATCACCGCGTGACGTATCAATAAGGGTGTTTTCAGACGAGATATACAACCCGTAATCGGCTGCCTCACGGATGATTTCCGGGTGGAAAATGACGCCGCCGGTGTTGTCGCCGCCCAAGGCGGTGAACAGCCAGCCGTCATCGGGGCCAGTGTTTGTGAAGCCGCGGAAGATCCAGGTTGGCACAGAAACGATATCGCCTTTCTTGCCCACAACCTCGTTTTCGCCGTTCGAACCCCAGCGGAATGTCCATTCTCCGGCCTGCACGATGAAAACTTCGGCGGTGAAGTGGATGTGCAGGTTGTTGGTGATGCCGTTGGGCATGGCTGCGGCACCAATATTGAAGCCATGGGCCTCGGGTAGGTTGATAACCTGATCATCCGATGATGTGACACCGGGCCCGATGATCGAATAGTTTTCCTTGGTGTCTGAACCGGGCTTTTTGCAGTCGATAAAGGCCACCGTGCACGACACGTAGTCGTCCCGTTTTATGTGGCGCGCATCGGCAATGTTTTGGGTGATCTGCGTCGTCATGTCGTGTCCTTTGTTTATCCGAGTCGTTCGCCCGTTGCGCGATCAAACAGATGAATGCGCGCGCCGTCTTTTGGCGTTAAATGGCAGGGTGAATTGATGTCAGCCTCAAAATCTGCATGGCCGCGCGCGCAGACCGACGATGGCCCGTTGCGCAACGTCACCAACGTGGATTCGCCCGTCAATTCGAGAGCATAAAGCTTGCCGCTGATTGCTGCGTTTTCATCCTGTGTAATATCGAGTTCCTCTGGGCGAATGCCCAGAACCACCCCGTCACGGTCACCAAGATCCACCGCAATTTCGACCCCGTCGGCGCGAAATGTCCCACCCTTAACAGTCCCATCAATCAAATTCATCGAAGGTGATCCGATGAAGCCCGCGACAAACAGATCGGCAGGTTCGGCATAGATTTTCTTTGGCGTATCAAGCTGCACAATGCGCCCTTCACGCATCACGGCAACACGGCTGGCGAGGGTCATTGCCTCCATCTGGTCGTGGGTCACGTAAACGGTGGTGACGCCCAGTTCGTGGTGCAGGTGTTTCAGCTCTGCGCGCATGGTGACACGCAGCTTTGCATCCAGGTTCGACAGGGGTTCGTCCATCAAAAAGATGCTTGGCGTGCGCACGATGGCGCGGGCCAGGGCCACGCGCTGGCGCTGACCGCCCGACAATTCGGAGGGGCGGCGCTCCAGCAGCGCATCCAGTTCGACCGTTGCAGCGGTTTCTTGAACGCGGGCTTTGCGCGCGGCCTTGGCCATTCCGCGCAGCTTTAACGGATATTCGATGTTCTGCTTCACGGTCATATGCGGGTACAAACCATAGTTTTGGAACACCATCGCGATGTCACGGTCTTTGGGCGGTTTGTCGTTGATCCGCTCACCCTTGATCATGATGTCGCCTGAGGTAATGTCCTCAAGCCCGGCAATCATGCGCATGGTCGTGGTTTTGCCACAGCCCGACGGGCCCAGCAGCACAAGGAATTCACCATCATGGATGGTCAAGCTTTGTTTCGGGACGGCAAGGAATGCGCCGTATTTCTTTTCGATGTCGACAAGACGGACTTCGGCCATAATCGGTTTCCTTCTATTTGACCGCGCCGGCCGTCATGCCGCGCGTAAAGTGTTTTTGAATGAACAGGGCCATGATGAAGATTGGCACGGTGATCATGACGCCAGCGGCGCTCATTAATTCCCACAGATCACCGCGTTCGGTGCGGAAACTGACAAGCCCCACGGGCAAGGTGACCGCATCACGGCGTGACAGGATTAGGGCGAACAGAAATTCGTTCCACGTCAGGATGAAGCAGAAGATCGAAGAGGTCATGATCCCCGGCGCAGCCATTGGCAAAACGATGTCTTTGATGACCCGCAAGCGCGAAGCGCCATCAATCATCGCGGCTTCTTCGCTGTCGGTTGGGATTGCGTCGATGAAGCCTTTGATCATCCAGATCACGAAGGGCGTGACGATAGCGAGATTCACAATGATCAACGCAAGCCGCGTATCCAGCATATTCAATTGCCGGAACATCAAGAAGAACGGCAGCACGATGACAACGGCTGGAATGAACTGCGTCGACAGGATCAGGAAGAACAGGAACTTGCGTCCTTTCACCCGAAACCGTGAGAATGAATAGGCCGCCAGCGCCGCACATGGCACCGCGATGGCAACCGTCACCGTCGCAACAATGACAGAGTTCATCACCATCGACCCCAGGTTCCACGGGGCCGAAAACACGGTCACAAAGTTCTGCAACGTGGGCTCAAAAACCAGCGACAGTGAATAAGCGTCGCGGGGCTGTTTGAAGGCCGTCAGGAACATCCATGCAATCGGGAATAGTACCACGATGGAAATAAGGACAAGGAGGGCGCGTTCGCCCACATAAGCGAGAGTGCGTTTCATGCGGTTGCCATCTTTCTTTCGCTCAGCAGCATGCGAACATACCAGATTGAGATAAACATCATGATCGCGGTTAGGATCCAGGCCAATGCCGATGCATAGCCCATGTCGAACCAGCGGAAACCAACGTTGAAGATGAAATAAGCGAGCGTTTCTGTTGAGGTGCCGGGGCCACCACCCGTTAGGGTCACGACCTGATCAAACATCTTCAGCGCAAAAATCGTTTTCAAAACGGCCATCACAAGGATCACACCGCGCATCTGCGGCAGAATGATACCAAAGATGATGCGCAGGTTAGAGGCCCCATCAATGCGGGCTGCTTCTTCGGTTTCGCGCGGGATGGACGCAAGCCCACCGAGACACATGAAGGTCATGTAAGGGGTCCAGTGCCAGACATCTGTCAGCACCAAAACCCCCATGGCCAGTTGCGGATCAGCCAGCCACGGCACCCCCTGCAAGGCAGGAAAAACCGCGCCCAACCCATTGGCGATCACTCCGAATTCGGGGTTGAACATAAAACGATAGCTGACGCCGATCAGGGCGGGACTCATGGCGAAGGGCAAAATCAGGATAATACGTGTGAAGGTGTGCATCGGCCCCTTGCGGCGCAGCAACAGCGCCAGCGCCATGGCCAAAATCACCGTCAGTATCACGCTGGTGATGACGAAAATGAAGGTCACCCAGAGCGAGTTCAGGAACTGGCTTTCGCTTGTGGCGTAAATGTAGTTGTCGAGGCCGACGAAACCCTCAGGTCGGCGGCTTTTAGTGAGGTCCCACGCGCGAAAAGACGTGATGAACGAATAGGCGAGCGGGTAGATAGTAGTCGCCAGCACAATTATGAAGGCCGGGATCAATAACCAATATGGAAGCAGCCGATCTTTCACGGGGAAACCTCATCACGTTTGGGGAAATGAAAGGGACCGGGCGACAGTTGCCGCCCAGCCATAGGGAGCTATCGGATCGCCGCGATATCCTCGGCGGCAGTGTTCAAGACGGCCTGCACGTCCGTTGCTTCGCCAGAAGCAAGGCTCGAGATCGCTGTCTCAAGGATCAGAACGATGCGCGGCCAGTTGTCGCCGAATTCCACACCGTCAGCCGTCGCCAAAGCATCGGCAGCCGCCTGGTGCATGCCGCCCCAGCGCTCATTGACTTCCGCGTCGGTCAGGTTGGACATGTGAACGGCGACAACCTCGGACAAGTCTGGGTCCATCAGCACATCACGCTCAAGTGCAGGATCGGTCAGCCAACCAAGAAATTCAGTGGCCGCGTCCTTGTTGTCAGACTCGGCCGTCACACCGAAGATCCACGTGTTGGTGAAGGATGTGCGATCTGCACCAGCGACCGCTGGCAGGGCCGTGAACCCAATTTGGTCAGCCGTCAGTGTGGATTGCTCAGGATCACTCAGCTGTGAGCGCACCCACCACCAGACAGGAAGCATCGCCGAGTTGCCCTGCTTAAAGCTGGTGACGGCGTCTTGTTCGACAAACACTGCGGAACCCGCAGGCACGATTTCTTCCTCGGTCAGATAGCTGATGTATGTTTCAGTCGCAGCGACACCTGCGTCCGAATTAAAGTTCGCCTTGCCATCAGCATCAAACAGATCGCCACCATTGCCCCAAAGCAGGTTCATCCAAACCATCAGGTTCTGACCATTGAGCTTGCCATAGGGCAGCGCCACGCCAGCGGCGTCGGTGTTTTCCTGAATGGCTTTGGCAGCTGTGACCATTTCTTCCCATGTCTGTGGGGGCGTCACGCCGGCTTCTTCCAGAATATCCGTGCGGTAAAACATCAGTTGAACGTGACCACGCACCGGCAGGCCGATCAATTCGCCATTCAGCATGCCATGACGCAAGTGTGCGGCTGGGAAATCGTTCAGGTCGGTGCCCTGAGCCTCAATGCCCGGCCCAATCGGCTGCATGAGCATCTGAAGCGAATGAACCCACTGATCCATCACAGACACAACATCATAGTCGCCACCTGCAACCATTTCGGTCGTCAGGGCCTCTTTCATGTTTGGGAACGGCACGTAATCGTAGACGACGTCGATGCCGGTCGCCTCTTCGAATTCGGCCAGTCGCGCCTCGTGGGCCTCAAACTGGCTGGACTTAACTGCAAGGACATTCACGGTCTGCCCTTCAAAGGGTCGACCTTCAGTGGCCTCCCACGCAAAGGCCTGTGCGCCGTAGAGTGATGCTGCGATCGCAATCGCACTGGTAAATAATTTCATGGTTTCCTCCCTAAACTCCGATCAACGTAAACGCAGGCTATCAGTTTCGTCAATAAAATTATTAATAATCCAGAATGGACAGTTTTTTCTAACCTGTTAAACTGGTTTTATTGAAAGAAACGGAGCCTCCAGTATGTCTGACCCGCTGACACAGGAACTCGAGAATGACGTTATTTTCGGGGTGTATCCGCCAGGTGCCAGAATCATCGAAGACCGCGTCATGGAGATCTATGGCGCCAAACGGCACGCGGTGCGCAACGCTTTTGCAGAGCTCGAAACGCGGGGGCTTCTGGTGCGGAGGCCCAATCGCGGGGTTGAGGTCGTGGACTTCACTCCCGATGAGGTTGATGCCCTTTACGATGTGCGCATCATCCTCGAAACGGCGGCCGCGGCACGTACTAAGCTGCCTTGTGATCCCGAGATTGCCTCGCGGCTATGTGACATCGCGCGCCGCCATGAAAAGGCGGTGAAAGAGCACGACTTTCGGGCCGTCTTTTGGCTCAATCAAGAGTTTCACGTTGTGCAATATTCCTGTTGCGGCAACCCACGCCTTGCTGAACTGATTGGCAAACATGCCCGCGCAGCGCAGCCCATTCGCGTCGTCAAATACGAGGATGAAACCCATATGAAACAAATTGTCAGCCAGCACTTTGACATCATCTCGGCGTTGCGTGGCACGTCACAAGACGCGCTTGTCGCGGCGGTTCGCGCCCATTTGCCTGCATCTGCCGAGGCCTACCGAACACTCTACAACCGTCGGTTCGGAGCAAGGGCCCGAACCAAATAAAGCCACCCACCTTCCCAAGCGACACCATTCAGTGGATGTCCGAACCCAGGCAACCTCGGTGCCTTTTGGTGTATTCACATAGATCATAGCTAGGACTGATCCCCATTTGTGCATCGAAGGCCTCAAAGGAGGACATTGGAGCAGTTGCGGCAAAAAGGCGCTTTTCCCCCAAACGAATCGTACGTTTCAGCCCCTGAAACGTACAAATTGTACAAATAACCAAAAGTTCCTTTTGCGTGCGCAGCGCAGGCAACCGTTTCGCCGCGAAACCTCGGGCGGGGATTTCACACACCCGGAAACGCAAAAAGCGCCCGGTCTCCCGGACGCTTTTCTGATCTAGCACGCGGCGTATTTAGCCGATGATCGCGTTCAATGTCGCGCTTGGGCGCATCACCGCTGCGGTCTTTTCTGGGTCGGTTTTGAAATATCCGCCCAGATCCGCTGGCTTGCCTTGAACCGCCGCCAGTTCCGCCAAAATCGCGGCTTCACCTTTGACCAGTTGATCGGCGATTTCACCAAAGTGGTTTGCCAGCTCGACGTCATCTGTTTGCGCCGCCAAAGCTTCGGCCCAATAGCGCGCAAACCAATAGTGGCTGTCGCGGTTGTCCGGCTCGCCGACCTTGCGGGATGGTGATTTGTTGTTGTCCAGAATGCCCTGTGTTGCCACTTCGGCCGCCGTGCCCAAAATGCCCGCTTTCACGTTATTTTGCGTGTCCGCGATAAAGTTCAGGCTTTCACCCAAGGCACAGAATTCACCCATGGAATCCCAACGCAGGTGGTTTTCTTCGACCAGCTGCTGCACGTGTTTTGGCGCAGAGCCACCGGCCCCGGTTTCAAACAGACCGCCACCTTTCATCAGCTTCACAATCGATAGCATTTTCGCGGATGTGCCCAGTTCCAGGATTGGGAACAGATCGGTCAGATAGTCGCGCAGCACATTGCCGGAAATCGCGATGCTGTCCTGGCCTGCAGTGATGGTTTTCAGCGTTTGAGCTGTCGCCTCACGTGGGGCCATAATCTGGAATTTATCAGCCACACCAGCCGCTTCCAGTGCCGGTTTCACCAGGGATATCAACTGTGCATCATGGGCGCGGTTTGCGTCCAGCCAGAAAATCGACTCAGACCCGGTCAAGCGCTGACGATCCAGCGCCAATTCGATCCAGTTCTCAATCGGCGCCGCCTTGGCCGTGCACGCCCGCCAGATATCACCGGCTTCGACCTCATGGCTGTGCAGGGTTTCGCCATTGGCAAGAACCACGCGAATAACCCCATCTGCTGGCGCTTCAAACGTGGTTGGGTGCGACCCATATTCCTCGGCTTTTTGCGCCATCAAACCCACGTTGGCAACCGCCCCAGCTGTGGCTGGGTTCAACGCGCCATTGGCTTTAAAGAACTCGACGGATTCGTCATAAATCGTCGAATAGCAACGGTCAGGGATCACACAATTTGTATCACCCTTGTTGCCGGCTTCGTCCCAACCTTTGCCGCCCGCGCGGATCACTGCTGGCATCGACGCATCGATGATGACGTCAGATGGCACGTGCAGGTTCGTGATGCCTTTGTCGCTGTCCACCATATACATGGTTGGGCGATCAAGTGCCGCGATGTCGGCTTTGATCTCGGCGGCATTGTCCATGCCGTCAATCGCCGCCAGAACATCACCCAGACCGGAATTGGCAGAGCCACCTGCAGCTGTGATTGCATCGCCATGTTTGTCCCAAACCGGGCCAAGCCAAGCTTTGACCGCGTGACCAAAGATGATCGGGTCAGAGACTTTCATCATGGTGGCTTTCATGTGCAAGCTGAACATGGTGCCGTCTGCTTTGGTGTCTTCGATCGCATCCGCCAGGAAAGACGCCAGCGCTTTGGCAGACATAAATGTCGCGTCCGCAACCGTGCCCGCTTCCAAAGGCCAAGTGGCTTTCAAAGCCGTCACGGTGCCATCAGCAGCCACAAATTCGATCTTTGCATCGCCCGCTTGCGCGGCTGTCACGATGGCAGATTTTTCGTTGGCGTAGAAATCATCGGCTGGCATGCTGGACACTTTGGTCTTGCTGTCAGAGGCCCATGTGCCCATGGAATGTGGGTTATTCTGCGCGTAGTTCTTAACGGCCTTGGCCGCACGACGGTCAGAGTTGCCTTCACGCAGAACCGGGTTTACCGCTGAACCTTTGATGCTGTCATAACGGGCGCGGATCGCTTTTTCTGCGTCAGACTGCGGATCTTCTGGATAATCCGGCAGCGCATAGCCTTTGGCCTGAAGCTCTTGGACAGCGCCAACAAGCTGAGGCACTGAAGCCGAGATATTTGGCAGCTTGATCACATTGGCCGATGGTGTTTTCACCAATACGCCCAATTCCGCCAGATCATCTGACTGGCGCTGTGCCTCTGTCAGGCTTTCCGGAAAGGTCGACAAGATGCGGCCCGCCAGCGAAATGTCTTTGGTGCCAACATCCAAATCCGCTGCCCCAGCAAAGGCGCGCACGATGGGCAATAGCGACGCAGAGGCCAGCTCGGGCGCTTCGTCTACAATGGTATACAATACGTCTGGTTGCGATGTTTCGGTCATGAGATCTCTACCTTTCACCGGTCTTGGAAGGGGTTTCGCGAGGTTCGGCGCCATTGCCAAATACGCGGGTTCAATAATTCCGTAAGCCCAAAAGCTTGCCACAAGCTTGCAAAATGGACTCATTCGCCGCCCTTTTAGAGCAGGTTTGCCCAGCAATCAATTGGCTTGCGAGTGAATCTGTGGCGACAAATTGCACCAGTGTCGGGATTGGCAGCAAATTCACGGCAGCTTGACCTGCCTTGCAAAGCTGGCACGCCCCCTGCCCCGCAGCGCTAAAGCGTGTCCCCCAAGGTCACGGTGGATTGCAGGTTTTCAAACACCCAGCCCTGCCCCAGATCTGCATCCTTGC
>NZ_BAABWX010000005.1 GCF_040364665.1 Cognatishimia sp. WU-CL00825 | reverse complement strand
AAGTCAGCTTGGGGGTGCAAATAGGGGTATTTCTTAAAATTACACAGTATTAAATGTTTTTAATTAAATGTTTACAGAGTATATATCAGTCCTCTTCTGGCACCAACTTTTATTTCAAACCATTGCTAATAAGTATGTTTTCTGGTGATGTTTTCAGTCCACCCCACAGACCACCTCCGACGTCCGCGCTAAACGAGCTTTGAGCTTCCATGCGCGTCGTAGACAAATCCGTTCGACCAAAACCTTCCAAATCTGCGAGACTCTGGCCGCCGTCCCATCTGTTCTGGGAATTTGATGACGCTTCCAGTGTGCTGTCACGCCTAGCAAGTAGTTAAGTTTAGCAAAGACGCGAGCACATTAACTGCAAAGGTGTCGGACGAGCGATGCCAGTATTAAGGACATAGGTCGCAGCGTATGTTGAAGGGCGCGACCCCAGTATTGAATTCGAAATCACATAACCGGGGCGCTAAGATTAGCGAAATTCTGGATGCCGTTCGCCCTCTTAAAAAATGGCTAACATCTATCAATCTAAAATTTCAAATTTAGACTATCTACAACAAATTGGAATTCGATACTCAGCAATCATTCGCTCTGAGCCACCAATGATGCTACGTTTTCCCCGCCTAGGTATTGTCGTAACCTTGGGCATCGCGATGCTCTTCATCCATGGAGAAATCGTGATGAAGATTTTATTGAAACGTCAGCTAAAGGAGTTGGTCTTTTGTTCGCCGCAACACATCGCACACTTGGAAAAGGCATGCCTATTCCCAATGCGGGTACAGCTGGGCCCGAACAGGGTGGGATGGGTAGAAGCAGAAGTATTGGACTGGCTTAAGAAACGCTTGGCAGATCGGGGAACCCCACCCGACACTCCTGCATGGGAGCTGGATGGCCAGGTATGCACTTCCTGGTCACCCGATTAATTAGGGGCTTAGGAATTGATGCTGACGCTTGATGCCCCTGTTCGATCCCGCCAATAACAGCCATCGCTTCGCCAAAGTCAGCTTGACCATGCCCTGGAGGATGGCTCAGCGTCACAAACATCTCCCGCGAGCCGCGCTTTTGCGCACGCACATAGTCTTTGACAATCGTATATCCGCCATCAAATCGGCATTCATGGCGCAATCGTTCAATTATCTTCTTGGCTGTATGGCGCTGTTTGCGCGGGCGGGTCTTGTCTTCTGCCAACCAGCTATCAATCTGGTCTGTGTAATGATCAAGCTTTGGCCGCTTGATCGGTGCAGTGCGCCGATACCCTGGCGGTTCCGAGTACGCCAACATCTTCGCAACACTGTCCCGGCTGATCCCAAAATCATGAGAAATCTGATGACCACTCAAACCTTCTTCAAAATGAGCGTGACGAACCTTCAAATACCTTTCACAGTGAATATCCCCAAGCCCTCCCATCAAATGAAAGGGCAAAAGCGGCCGACTTTTACGCCGCTCGCGACCGCACTTTGCCGCCGCTACCGTGGCCGAGTATAGCTCCGCCGTTCACAAGACGGCAGCGATTGGCGACAACCTCTTCTATGAGAGCAGTCATTTCGGCTTGTGGTACGATCCTGCCCCCTGCCAGAATCCACCTCTGTGAGCCCAGTTTTCAAGGAGGAGCGTGAGATTTTAAAAGGCCACGGTGTTCTTTTCGGACCCAAAGCCATAAGGTTTTGGGGGACCACTTCAAAGCCTCTGGACGTGCCTGTCTCCAGATAGCTGCTGCTACATCCTTCTTGGAATATTTCACAGAAGTTATTTCTGTGAAATATAGCTCGCGGCCTTCTCTGCGATCATGATTGTCGGGGAGTTGGTGTTGCCTGAGGTGATCGTCGGCATCACCGATGCATCGACGACACGCAGTCCTGCGACCCCTTTGACACACAATTCCGGATCAACAACCGCGCCGGCATCCGGCCCCATGCGGCAGGTGCCGACCGGGTGAAAGATTGTCGTGCCAATATCGCCAGCAACCTTGACCAGATCCTCATCAGACTGATAGGCGGCACCGGGCTTGATTTCAGACGGGTTGTATTTACGCATGACGTCTTGGCCGGCAATTTCACGCGCGAGACGAATGGCACGCACCGCAACCATCTTGTCGGTTTCGGTGTTCAGGTAATTGGGATCAATGGAGGGATGAGCTTTGGGGTCGCCAGAAGAAATGTGGATCGACCCGCGGCTGGTCGGGCGAAGCGGCACAACGCTGGCAGTGAAGGCGGGGAAGGGGTGCAGCGGATCGCCAAATTTCTCCAGCGACAAGGGCTGAACATGAAATTCGAGATCTGCGGTTTCCACTTCGGGACCGGATTTTGCGAAAATGCCAAGCTGACTTGGTGCCATAGACATGGGGCCAGAGCGTTTCAGTATGTATTCAAGCCCGATCCCCATTTTACCCAATAATGAACCAGCCCGCTGGTTCAGTGTTTTGACGCCCTCAACACGAAACGCCGCCCGCAGTTGCAAATGGTCCTGCAGGTTTTCGCCAACCGAGTCATTTTGGTGCACCACATCTATGCCATGTTTGCGAAGGTGAGTGGGGTTGCCAATTCCTGACAGTTCCAAAAGCTGTGGCGATCCGACCGCACCGGCCGAAAGGATTACCTCGCCTTGTGTCCTGTACTGGATGGCTTTGCCATTGAGTTCAACCTCGACCCCGACTGCGCGTTTGCCCTCAAACAACACGCGCTGCGCCTGTGCATTGGTTACGACCTTAAGGTTGGGCCGCTTTTGCGCTGGCCGAAGGAACCCCTTAGAGGTGTTCCAACGCCATCCGCGACGTTGGTTGACCCGGAAATAGGCAGAACCTTCGTTGTCGCCACAATTGAAATCCTCGACCTTGGCAATGCCCGCTTCTGCAGCGGCGTCGCGATAGGCATCAAGGATTTCCCAAGTTAGACGTTGCTCTTCAACCCGCCATTCGCCACCGGCACCGTGCATATCATCCGCGCCTGCATAGTAATCTTCCGACTTTTTGAAATACGGGAGAACGTCATCCCAACCCCAGCCGGTATTTCCCATTTGTTGCCAGGTGCTATAATCCTGTGCTTGACCGCGCATATAGATCATGCCGTTGATCGAGGAACAGCCCCCCAAGACACGCCCGCGCGGATAGTTTAATGCCCGGCCATTCAATCCATCCTGCTTGTTGGTCTGGAACCCCCAATCCGTTCTTGGATTGCCCATGCAGTATAGATAGCCAACCGGGATGTGGATCCAAATGTAGTTATCTTTCCCACCAGCCTCCAAAAGCAGAACTTTGTTTTTCGGGTTTTCCGACAGGCGATTTGCCAACACACACCCGGCCGAACCCCCACCCACGATAACATAGTCAAATTTTTCCGTACCTTGGGTCATCTATCTACCTTTTCTTTATCACGAGGACACGTTCCGATGTGTCGCTTCAATTCTTTCAGGAGGACCAATTTGGCTTGTGGTCCTTGTCGACCAACACCGCACGCACACCTTCGGCCAGGTCGGGGTGACGGATCGCCAGGCATATGGCTTCGTATTCCTGTTTCAGGCACTCTGAGAGCGTTCGTTCCTGTCCGTTTCGAAGCAGTGTCAAAGTTTCTTGAAGGCTGCGAGGTGAGGCGCTTTTGAGAGCTTCCAGGGCTCTGTTTTGTGACTTGGTTTGGTACTGTTTCAGACAATCCAAAATCGAACAAAGCGTTGGCTGATCAAAACACATGGTGGTTTCAGCCAGCATCAGCACTTCGGGCTGGTATCCCAATGTGGCACACAGATCGGAAAAGATATCTTCCAAATCGCGCCTACTGTTGCACAACTCGTCCAGAATTTGCGGCAAGGATTCTGCCACTGTCATATGCGTCGAAACCCCAAGGCCATGCGCATCGAACCCCCGCACCGATGCACCCGTCAATCCCATCCAGATACCGCATTGATGGGGCATACGTGGCAAGAAATAGCTGCCCCCCACATCAGGAATAAAGCCGATGGCAGTTTCTGGCATGGCAAACACCGCACGTTCGGTCGCGATGCGATAGGTGCCGTGCACCGAAAGCCCCATACCACCGCCCATGCAGATACCGTCAATCAGAGACACAAAGGGCTTGGCAAAACCTGCGATCCTTTCGATCAACGCATATTCTTCGCGAAAAAAAGTCTCGGCCTCTTCAAACTGTCCTTCCAGAACCAATTCGCGCACCCGGCGCATATCACCACCGGCGCAAAAGGCGCGCTCGTTTGCCGAATTCAACACCACACAATGGATGTCTGGGTCCGTTTGAAACCGGTCCAGAGCCGCATCAAGATCGCGTATCATGTCCAGATTCAGAGCGTTCATGGCCTTGGGGCGGTCCAGACCGATTAGCCCAACCCGACCTTGTTTTTCGACGCGGATATTAGACATCTCTATCGTCCTTACCAAACTCAGCGATTGCGAAAGACGGGTGCGCGTTTGGCGATAAAAGCCGCCATGCCTTCTTTTTGTCCCTCGGTGGCAAACGCGGCCTGAAACAAACGGCGTTCGTGCAACACGCCAGCAGATAGGCCTGTTTCAAAAGCATTGTTCACGGCTTCTTTGGCCATGGCGACCGCCGGGGCGTTCAGACCTGCGATCTGGTGCGCTGCTTCCAATGCGGTCTGCAACAGATCTTCGGGCGGAACCACACGTGCGACGATGCCAGCGCATTTGGCTTCCTCCACACCGATTGTCCGCCCTGTCAAGATCAAATCCATAGCCAGAGACTTGCCAATTGACTTTGTCAAACGCTGGGACCCGCCGATACCAGGCAAAATACCCAGCTTGATTTCAGGCAAGCCAAATTGTGCATCAGTAGTGGCGATAATGAAATCGCACATCAACGCCAACTCGAACCCGCCGCCCAGGGCAAAACCGCTCACGGCAGCAATCACCGGTTTCTTGATAAACCGCATCTGATCCCACTCGGCGAAAATGTCATTTCCGAGCAATTCGACCAGTGTCTTTTCTGCCATTTCTTCGATATCGGCACCAGCGGCAAAGGCGCGCGGGCTGCCGGTGATGACCACGGCGCCGATCCGGTTATCTGCGTCAAAGTCTTTGAGCGTTTGCATGACCTCCGCAGCCAGTTGCAGGTTCAGAGCATTGAGGCTCTTGGGGCGGTTCAACGTGATCAAGCCGACACTGTCTCGGCGTTCAACGATGATTTCATCAAAGGCCTCCCGTTCGAGTTTTGCGGCGCTCCCTTTTTCCTGAACAGCCTGGGGGGCAGCGTCGGACGCCACTTTGGGTTTTGTTTTGCTTGTTGCCATTGGTTTTATCCCGAAATCTGGTGTCAGCTTTTCAGACCTAACTCGGTCCAGTTTGTGCCTTGTGAGGGCGCTTCATCAGTGTGTTTGGCATGGGCCGAGCCATTTTGATCATAGGCTTCAAAGTCTGCCATTTTCTCGGCCAGAATAGCCTCGCGGTGCTGGTTCAACCCCGGAGCCGCCTGGGGGCGACTAGGGTCAATGTCTTTGTAGGCCTCCAACTTGATCGGGTTTCCCGCAGTCCGGAACGGCTTTTTGCCCTGACCTTCGACCTGCACGATCATGTTGCGGGACAAAAGTTGCGGATGATCCAGAATCCGATCAATCGTATTAATTGGGCCGCATGGAACCCCGGCCTCGTTCAAAGCGTCGAGCCAATGGGCCACCGGTTTCTTCGATGTCACGGCCTCGATTGCAGTGACCATTTTGGATCGATTGCGCACGCGCAAATCGTTGGTCGAAAAATCCGCAGCCAGCGCCAGTTCCGGTGCGTTAAGGGCGTCGGCCATCAGCAGAAATAATTGGTCATTCCCGGCGGCAATGACAAAGCGTTCGTCCTCGGCCTGAAAGGTTTCAAACGGTGCCAACGACGGGTGGCAATCTCCGGTACGGGTGGGCACCTTGCCTTCGACATCATAGCGTGCAAGTGCCGTTTCCATCAGCGCGGCCTGACAGTCCAGCATGCCAATGTCGACACGCTCGCCCTGCGCATTTTTGGTGCGTTTATAAAGCGCTGACAAGATGCCGATAACACCAAACAGGGCCGCCCCAAGATCACCAAAGCTTGTGCCGACACGCGCGGGGCGTGTGCCCGGCCAGCCAGTTAAGCTCATGACGCCGCCCATGGCCTGAACCACCATGTCGTATCCGGGCAAATCGGTCATCGGGCCGGAGTGACCAAAGCCAGAAATCGAAGCATAGATCAAATGGGGATGTGTCTTCGCCAGGCGTTCTGCTCCATAACCCAACCGATCCATGACACCGGGCCGAAAATTTTCGACCAAAACGTCGGATGTGTCTAGCAACCGCTCGAGCAGTTCACGATCTCGTGGAGATTTGACATCCAGAACGATGCTTTCCTTGCCACGGTTAAAGCACATGAAATACGCGCTTTCTGCATCAATAAAGGGGGGAAAGGCGCGGGTATCGTCGCCTGTCCCGAATTTTTCGACCTTGATGACCCGCGCGCCCAGATCCGCCAGAACCATCGTGCAGTAGGGCCCTGCCAGCACGCGTGAGAAATCAAGCACGGTGATGCCGGAAAGAGGGCCGCCCTCTAGCTTTTCGTCTTCAGGTTTTTGCATTGTGTTCCCTCTTCCCGATTGGGATCACTTGGCCACCGGCATGGCGAATTCCGCACCCTTGGAAATGCTTTCCGGCCAACGTTGCATCAAGGATTTCTGCTTGGTGTAAAAGCGCACGCCTTCTTCACCATAGGCATGCATGTCGCCAAACAGGCTCTTCTTCCAGCCGCCAAACCCGTGCCAGGCCATAGGGACTGGAAGTGGTACATTGATTCCGACCATGCCGACCTGAATCTTGCGGCCAAATTCACGTGCCGCATTCCCGTCGCGGGTGAACAAACTGACACCATTGCCGAATTCGTGATCGTTGATCAGCTGCACGCCTTCCGCAAAATCTTTGACGCGGACGCAGGCCAGTACGGGGCCAAAGATCTCTTCCTTGTAGATCGTCATGTCAGAGGTGACATTGTCAAACAGCGTGCCGCCCATCCAATAACCATCTTCCAGGCCTTCGGGTGCAAAACCCCGACCATCCACAACTAGGTCCGCACCTTCTTCTACGCCCTTGGCGATATAGCCTGTGATGCGTTCATGGGCTGCATGGGTGACAATCGGACCCATTTCGGCATCCATTTCGACACCGTTCTTGACCTTGAGATTGGCCAGACGGTCCTTGAGCATCGGAACGATTTTGTCGGCCACGTCGCCGACCAGTGTCGCCACGGAAATCGCCATACAGCGTTCGCCCGCAGACCCAAAGGCCGCGCCCATCAAAGCATCAACGGCCTTTTCAAGATCAGCATCTGGCATGACCAGCATATGGTTTTTGGCACCGCCCAATGCCTGTACCCGCTTGCCATGGCGTGCGCCGGTTTCGTAAATATAATTAGCAATCGGGGTAGAACCGACAAAGGACACTGCCTGCACATCGGGATGCTCCAGAATCGCATCCACCGCAATCTTATCCCCCTGAACGACATTGAACACGCCATCCGGGAACCCGGCCTCTTTCATTAGTTCCGCATATATTAAAGAGGGGGTTGGATCCGTCGGTGAGGGCTTGAGGACAAAGGTGTTTCCTGCCGCAATCGCGACGGGGAACATCCACATTGGCACCATGACTGGAAAGTTGAACGGGGTCACACCGGCGACAACACCCAGAGGTTGGCGCATGGTCCAATTGTCGATGCCAGTAGAAACTTGATCGGTAAAGTCACCTTTCAACAACTGGGGCATTCCACAGGCAAATTCGACAATATCAATGCCGCGCTCAACTTCACCACGTGCATCGGTGAAGACTTTGCCATGCTCTTGCGTAATTGAATGAGCCAGCTTATCTTTGTTTTTGTTTAATAAATTCAAGAAATTGTTCATTAACCGGGCGCGCCGGATCGGAGGCATGTCTGACCAGGCAGGAAACGCGGCCTTGGCAGCAGAGACGGCTTTGTCCACCTCCGAAGCAGATGCCAGATCGACCTTGCCAGTCAGTGTACCCGTTGCAGGGTTGAATACGTCCTGCGTGTTTTTGCGCGTACCAGCGAAGGCCTCGCCGTTGATGAAATGGCCTATTTCTGTGGTTGTCATGGATGCCTCCTCCTTGGCTTGATGCCATCTTCGGGAAATGGCTTCCAAAAATCCAATGACTAATCTACTCAAATGATATAAGTGTAATTTATATGAAGCCCGTTTCTGATATCCGTATCCTCAACTCCTTTGTGGCAGTTGCCCAAGAGGGCAACATTTCGCGCGCGGCAAAGAAATTACACCTCACCCAACCTGCAGTCAGCCTTCAACTAAAACGTTTGAGGCAAGAAATCGGCGTAGATCTGTTTCGACGCACCTCCAAGGGCATGGAATTGACAAGGGATGGAGAGACCCTTGTCGCCAAAGCTGAAAAAATTCAGGCAGCCATCGCTGAATTCGGACAGACAGCACGTCGAATCAACGGTAATGTCAGGGGCACCTTGTCACTTGGAACTATTGTGGACCCGGATTTCATCCGACTCGGGGCATTTCTGGCGGCCCTAGTCGATTGCCACCCCGACCTGCAAACAAAGCTTGTCCACGGTATCAGTGGCGATGTCATCAATCGTTTGATCGATGGAGAGGTGGATGTGGGTTTTTTTCTGGGTGGGTTGGAGCAGTACGAACCCGAAAGCGCGAGCCAGGGGGAAACGTACTTCTATCAGCGCGAGTTGACCAAATTTACGTATCGAGTCATCGCGCCTGCAGGTTGGGGAAAGCGGATTTCTGGTAAGGATTGGCCAGATCTCGCCACGATGCCGTGGATTGGTACACCGGTACAATCTGTGCATAATCGATTGTTGGCGGGGGTTTATGCCGCCCACGCCGGCAAGCCTGATCCCGTCTGCTTAGTGGATCAAGAACCTTCGATGCTGGCCATGGTTCGATCCGGTATTGGACTTAGTCTGTGTCGGGAATCGATCGCTTTGGAGGAAATGCAATCTCGTGGGCTCGCCATTTCTGACCGGGTCAAAATTGAAACCTCTTTGCGCTTCATCACCCTTGCCTCCCGAAAGGCAGAGCCTAATATCATAGCCGCATTTGACGCGTTAAACACCACATGGCGATAGTTTCTCCTGAGTGATCTTTAGGGCGGTGAAATTCAGTGCCTGTTGAAAGATACTCCATCACCTATGCCTTGTGGGGCTAAAGGGAGCTGGCTTCAATGCGACCCCAAAAGTCGCCCGGCAATTCAGTTTCATAACTTCTAAGGTGTTTTGCTACACTCGTTTCACCGTAGCCGGGCTGACTTTGAGCGAGGCGGCGATGTCTTTTATCGCGCGACCGTCCTTCGGTTTTCTGATCTTCAGACAGGGCACAGGGCCTGCCACCGATGCGCCCTTTTGCGCGAGCAGCTTGCAGGCCTTCCATAGTTCGTTGCCGAATGCGCTCACGCTCGAATTGTGCAATGGATGCGAAAACGTGGAAAATCAGCCGTCCAGCTGGAGTGGTCGTGTCGATGTCTTCTGCTAGTGATCTGAACCCAGCCTTGTTGGTTTCAATCTGAGCGACGATGTCTAGGAGTTCGACCAGTGAACGCGCAAGGCGATCATACTTTGACACCAGAACCACATCGCCACTTCGAAGCTGGTCTAACATGCAATAGAGTTCCGGTCGTGGCTATTTGGATCCGCTGATCTTGTCCGCAAAAATGCGCTCAGCACCAGCGTCTTTCAAAGCGGCTATCTGAGCGTCGAGGTGTTGGTCCTTGGTCGAGACACGTGCATATCCAATAATCATGTTCTGATGGTTTCTAAAACGGTTCAAGACACAAAAAGATTTTGCACCGGGTTTTTGAGCCTCGAAAAGGTCAGTAGATGCGAAGGGCTGGGTGGGCGGACCAAAAACGACCGTTTTTGATCAAATGAGCGAAAGCAGTCATAGACGCAGTTGCAGCAAGCGGCAGAAAAGCCTCTACAAATCTAAGGGCACCTCACGTCCAATCCGGACGAGACTCGTGGACGAAGCCGAAAATGTCTGCTGGGCAATTTTAGCGCGCCGGAAAGCGTAGCTCTCTACGTCCAGTCCGACACATGCATGCAGCGGGGCCATTTCGAGCCCCAAACCAGATTGCAAATAGAAGCGTGACCCAGACACCCAATTAGCGAAGTGGACATTCGCTGCGGGCGCGCAACAACTCATGTTGCACGCTCGGAATATGACAAAGGTTGGATTCGGAATCCGAGTTCTGCAATGCCGAAACGATTTGTAGAGAAGCAAGTCGTGGGAGCACTAACTCTTCATATGACGCCCGTAAAAGTATGATTCAGGACGGAGTAGATTTGTAGTCTTTTAGGTTGGACCTGCTGGCTGTTGTTTTGAACTAGCCCCATAAATCAGCGATCTTGATAGCGCTTAGCAAACTGTGCCCAAGGCACACCAGTTTGCCCTGCTTAAAACCGCAGTCCTTGCGTCACCAAGAACTCCGTAACAGCTTGAATACCTCTGATAGTATCGGGCTTTCTTTTCGACGGTCAAGGGTAATGAAGCAAAGGCAAGCTGGAACGGAGACCGAATTGCATACGGCAAGGCCAAATGATTGCTTTTGGTGAAGCGCTATAGAATCCCGGCAAAGGCTTAGACCGATGCCTGAGCGCACCATTTCAAGCATCGACGCTTCTTGATCGACACGCGAAACAACCCCTTGGCGGTCCGCCGGATTGGTGTAAATTTTGGATAGCAAGCGATAGTGGACAGACCGTTCGGGCGTGCCGATCCAAGGCAGTTTCGCAAGCGCGGCCCAATCAGCATTTTCAATTTTCCTTTGCCATCCGACCGGCCCGATTACGCGATAGGTGAAATCGGCAAGCTTGATCGCATGAATTGGATCATCAGTGTCCAATCCCATCGGGGCAAGGTCGTCAGGCCCGCACAAATAGAAACCCGCATCAATCTGACCGCGCTTCAACCGTGCCATGACATCTCCGCTGACGCCGTGGCTTAGTTCGGTTTCAATTTCGGGGTTTTCTATTCGCAGACGTGCCAACATCCGACCAAGCCGGATGAATTCCGGGTCCACAATCGTTCCGATCCTGAGCTTGCCAGCGATCCGGCCAGATCTTTGGCGAGCGCTGCGATGAAAATCATTCATCGCCTCAAGTATATGCTCTGCCTTCGCAAGAACTGCGGCACCGTCGAGGCTGATTTGCAGCCCTGTTGGAGTGCGATTGAACAAGGCGATTCCTGTTTCCTCGTTCAATCGCTTGAGCTGATGGCTAATGGCAGGCTGCGTTAGGTTCAGTACTTCGGCCGCGCGCGAAACACTGCCTTCACGGGCCACAGTCACAAAAGCCAATATACTGTTAATGTTTGAAAAACGATCCATATTAAAATCACTAATATCGTATTTTTTGATTTGTCATTAGGTTTTTTCGACTTCATCGCCCACAAAATCGAAAATCGGCGTCCTGGGAGGGAACGCGGACCGCAGTTCGGGCGTTGAGCGGCCAATTTTCAGAGCCTGCGTAGCTCCGATCGTTCATTTCTCTTCCAGGTACACAATTTAAAACGAAGCGACTGATGGGTGGATGAGGCATGTCTGAATGTTTGAACGGGTTCGATTTTATCGTGATTGGTGGTGGTTCCGCCGGTTGCTTGATGGCCAATCGTCTGAGCACCGACCCTGCCAACAAGGTCCTCTTGTTGGAAGCGGGAAAGCCAGACACCTATCCTTGGATTCATATCCCTGTTGGATACCTTTATTGTATCGGTAACCCGCGTGCCGATTGGATGTATAAAACAGAAGCGTGTAAAGGCCTCAACGGGCGCAGCCTGCTGTATCCCCGCGGCAAAACCTTGGGTGGATGCTCTTCTATCAACGGCATGATCTACATGCGAGGTCAAGCACGTGATTATGACAACTGGGCGAAACTAACAGGCGAAAAGGCGTGGAACTGGGAAAACTCTCTGTCTGATTTCAAGTCTCATGAAGACCATTACAAACTTGATGACGCTGCGGACCCAGTCACCGGTGACAACAGCCGGTTTTCGGATATGCACGGACATGGTGGTGAATGGCGTATCGAAAAACAACGCCTTCGGTGGGACGTGTTGGACAGCTTTTCGGATGCAGCCGAGCAGACAGGCATTCGGAAGACTGATGATTTCAACAAAGGCGACAACGCTGGTGTCGGGTATTTCGATGTGAACCAGCGGTCTGGTTGGCGTTGGAATACGTCCAAGGCATTCCTGCGCCCCGCGAAAAAGCGGGACAACCTGACGATCTGGACCGAAGCGCACGTTGAAAGGCTGACGTTCGAGAAATGCGCCGATGGCGCGCTGCGCTGTGTTGGTGCCAAGGTCCACCATGAGGGCAAGCCAGTAGATGTGAAGGCCGGCAAGGAAATTGTTCTTTCGGCGGGGGCGGTGAACTCACCGCAAATCCTGCAGCTCTCCGGTATCGGGCCCGCGACACTACTCAAAGAGCATGGCATCGATGTGGTCATGGATCAGCCCTATGTTGGTGAAAACCTTCAGGATCACCTTCAAATCCGTTCTGTCTTCAAGGTGAAGGGTGCAGAAACAATGAACACGCTCGCAAATTCGATCGTTGGCAAAGCCAAAATCGGTCTGGAGTATTTGTTTAAGCGGTCCGGCCCGATGAGCATGTCCCCAAGCCAGCTGGGCGCCTTCACGCGCTCGGACCCGAGCCGTAGCTATGCCAACCTTGAATACCACGTGCAACCCCTAAGCCTTGAGGCTTTTGGCGATGACTTGCACGATTTTCCCGCAATGACGGTGAGCGTTTGCAACCTGAATCCGACCAGTCGCGGGCATGTTCGCATTTCTTCTTCCGATTTTCGTGTCCCACCCAAAATCACACCGAATTACTTGGACACTGAAGATGACCGAAAGGTTGCCGCCGACAGCCTGCGCCAAGTGCGCGAGATCATGGCGCAATCGGCGTTGCAACCTTACGAACCAGAAGAATACAAACCCGGCACCCAGTATCAAAGCGACGAAGAACTGGCGCGGCTTGCTGGTGATATTGCCAGCACGATTTTCCACCCAGTTGGCACCATCAAAATGGGCCGCGAGGACGATGAAACCGCTGTACTGGACCCCCATCTGCGCCTGAAGGGTGTCTCGGGCCTACGAGTAGTGGATGCCTCCGTCATGCCTGAGATCACCAGCGGAAACACCAATTCACCGACGATCATGGTCGCCGAAAAGGCTGCTCGCTGGATTCTGTCCGGTCAGTAACCCGATATCTCTGAAAATTTGATGCCTAACAGGAGATCACATGCGTAATTCTTTTTCCAACTTGCCGCTGACAGGTGTAAAAGTCGTCGATTTTGGCCAGTATATCGCAGGGCCCGCTGTTGCAATGTTGCTTGGGGATCTGGGGGCCACGATCGTTCATATCGACCCTCCGAATGGCCCTATGTGGGATAGCCCAGCGAATGCGACACTGAACCGAAATAAGGTCATCGTGAACCTTGATCTGAAGACGCAACAAGGGCTGGAGCAGGCTCGCACGCTGTGCGCCGAGGCTGACATTATTGTTGAGAATTTCCGCCCGGGCAAAATGGCAAAGCTGGGGATTGATTTCGCAGAAATGCGCGAAGAGCGCCCGGAACTAATCACGATTTCGCTGCCGGGCTTTGCTTCGAATGACCCGTCGCGCCGCGAGCTTCGTGCTTACGAAAGCATCGTCTCGGCCAGTTCAGGAGTGTTCACCGACATGGGACTGAATCGTGTTCTTATGGGACTGAACCCATCGTTCTCTCCGCTTCCGCTCGCGTCTGCCTATGCATCCCAGATTGCAGCATCGGCCACGGTTCTGGCGCTTCAATCGCGACAGGTTACGGGCCTTGGAGACCAGATCGAGGTGCCCTTGGCTGCCGCCGTGATGGAAGGGTTGTGCTACAACTCGCTTCACGTTGGCGGAATGCCGGAGCGTTACCTGACGCAGCGCGAGGTGGAAATCGAACGCCGCCGCGTCGAGGGCCTGCCGATGAATGTCGGTTACGAAGACCTCCAAGAACTGATGGATCCGTTTTTTCGCAGCTACATGTGCAAGGACGGGCGTGGGTTCTACGTTGTGTGTCCAAGTCACAAGAACCACGCCCGGCGCTGCCTCGAGGTGCTCGGCATTTATGATGAACTGGTTGAAGAAGGCCTGACATCAGAGGAAGACACCTACAAGCCATGGTCCGAGTGGGAGAGTAAAACCTCGCTTGGTGTGTACCCTATGCCCAAGAACTGGGCCGACAAAATTTCTGCACGGATGAAAGAGGTCTTCATGACCCGCACCTCGCATGAATGGAAAAAGATGTTTGGGCGCGGCCTTATTCCTGGCGCGCCGCAACGCTGGTTGCAAGAATGGATGCATGACGAATACGCGGAAACATCGGGCCTGATGATCGACGTGCACGACCCGGTTTACGGTGAAATGACCCAACCCGGCCCCGTTGTCTGGATGGAAGAAAGTGGCGAGGAAGCGCTACAACCAAAGCCACGCCGTTGGGTCGATTTCGATGAAGCGTTGAAAATTCTGAAGAAACACAGGACCGAAATTCCAGACGAATCAGAGGGCGAAAGCCAAGAGTCTTGGTTGTCTGGCGTGAAAATTTTGGACCTGTGCAATGTGATCGCGGGACCGCATTCGGCCAGCTATATGGCGCGCTTCGGCGCCGATGTGATCAAGCTTGAGCCTGCTGATCCGATGTATGACAGCTGGAACACGGTGATCTATGGCATGTCGCAGATGCGTGGCAAACGCTCAATCCTTGCGGATATCACATCGCGCCACGGGCGGCGGGTGTTTGAAGATTTGGTGAAGTCCGTTGATGTGATTGTCTGGAATGCGCCCGACAACCAGATCAGGAAAATGGGGTTAGATCCCGACAACCTGCGCAAACTCAATCCCGATGCCTTGTTCTGCAAACTGGATTGTTTCAGTGGCGTGCGGCGCGGAGCGCGGACCGATTACATTGGCTACGACGATCTTGTGCAGGCCACCACGGGCATCATGTTGCGATTTGGCGGCGGGATGGACCGCCCCGAGGAACATGCGCACGTCGGCACAATCGATGTCATGTGCGGATTTGGCGGCGCATTGAGCGTTGCAGCGGCGCTGTATCAGAAACACCGCCATGGGCGCATCGGTCGCGGCCGCACCTCCCTGTCGTCAAACAGTGGGTTGCTGCAAGTGCCGTTTGCATTCGATTACAAAGGCCGCGGACTGTATGATGAACCGTCAGGGCCAGAAGCAAGCGGCTATGACGCGCTCACGCGATTTTACAGCACTGCATCACGTCATATCCTGCTCAGCGCTTATGAGAATGACCTGTCACTGTTCCGCAACGTCGAAGGCCTAGAGGACCTGCCTGATCTTGAAGAAGAAGAACGCGCGGCCTTCTTGTCAACTGCGTTCCAAACCCAACCAGCCGACGAGTGGGTTGAGCGTTTGCAAGCGGCCGACATTGGCGCGGTAATCTGTGAAAACCTCGATTCTTTGCGCGCGATGAATCTGCGTGAAGCGGATGGGTCGGCTGGAACAGAGAACGGCAGCTATTCGTTTTCCAACTATCCTGATCATCCAAGCGGACACGAAGTCATCCAATTGGACCCTTACGCTGTGCGATCGGTGCGTGCCAAAATAATAGCCGTGACGCCTGCAGAAAAATTCGGGACCTCGACCCGCGCGATCCTGCGCGAGTTGGGCTACGTCGAAACCGCCATCGAGGCGATGATAAAAACAGGCAATCTAAGTGAGTCCTGGAGCAAGGAATACTTGCCGAGCTAACCATCTGGTGGGCATGCGTCGCAGAGTGGAGACCTTTGACCAATGCCCACCACTTCACGCCAGACAGACAAGACAAAGCCCGCAGCAATCGCGCGCGTGGAAAGCTCCGACGTGTTTGGCATTTACTACCATTTTAGGAGGAAACATGACCACTAAGCCCCCATTAATGGATCTACCGATCCAAACCGCAAAGCGCGGCTTCTATGCTGGTTTCAGCAAAGACGTCGCGATTACATCCAAAATACTGATCGCCGCCTTAATTGTTTGGGCCATCGCAGTGCCCGAAACCGCTGCGAAGATCCTTGGTGATCTGAACAGCTCTCTTCTTGGATCATTCTCAAGCTGGTACATTTATGTCGTTGCGCTATTCTTAATCATTTGTGTTGTTCTGGCATTTGTTCCCAGTACCGGCCGGCTGAAGCTTGGCCTTGAGGGTGACAAACCAGAATTTTCCAACTTCTCGTGGTTCTCGATGATGTTCGGCGCTGGCATCGGCATCGGCATGCTGACCTTTGCAACAGCCGAGCCAATGTATCACTTCGGAATCAACCCCAATACAATCATGGGAGAAACCGGAGCTTCGGCTGCTGACAACGTCAACAACGCCTACCTTTGGTCGTTCCTGCACTGGGGCTTCTCTGCATGGGCTTGCTACGCGATTGTTGGCCTGGCGCTGGCCTATTTCTCGTATCGGCGCAATCTGCCGCTGACGATCCGTTCGGCGCTGACACCGCTGTTTGGTGAGAAAATGTCCGGTATTCTTGGCCATATCGTTGACGTTGTGGCCGTTGTTGCAACGATTCTGGGTGTGGCACAGACGCTGGGCTTTGGCGTTGAGCAGTTCGTTTCCGGCCTACACCGTATTGGTTTTGGCGATTGGCTGATCGTTGCTGAAACAGGCAAGTCATCGACTGCTGGTGTTATCACGGCGCTTTTGATCATCATGGGCGCGTCTACTGTGTCCGCATTGTCTGGCGTTGGCAAAGGCATCAAATGGCTGTCCAACATCAACATGGGCCTCAGCTTCTTCTTGCTGGCCTTCTTCTTGTTGTTTGGTTCGACGTTCTTTGGCCTGACTGCCCTGTTTGAGGGTCTGATCGCCTATATCGTTCAACTGCCACAGCTGCTGTTCACCGTCTGGAGCACTGTACCTGAGGATACCTTCAACGCCGCATTGCCCGCTTCTGTGCAGGCTCTGCCCGCTGAAGACATTGCATCCATCTATTCAGATGCAACCAACACCTGGGGTTCGCTTACGTCCTTCACCGAAGGTCTGCCAGCATCCGCAGCCGGCCTGTCCGAAGAAGACATCGCCGCAGCTTACTCTGCGGGTACCGACAGCCGCCTGACGGGCTGGCAGGGTGCTTGGTCTGTCTTCTACTGGGCATGGTGGATTGCGTTTGCACCCTTCGTTGGTGTGTTCCTTGCGCGTATCTCTCGGGGTCGTTCGCTTCGCGAATACATCCTGGGTGCGATCATCATCCCATCCCTGATGTGTTTCGTTTGGTTCACAATCGTGGGCGGTACAGCGATCGACCTGACCCTGAACGGTGGGGCTGGCGATGCGATCTCCGGTGCTGGCCAACAGAACCAGTTGTTTGCGATGCTCGACTTTATGTTGGATGACGGTCTTGCATGGATCATGGCTGTGATCGTTGTTGTTCTGCTGCTCACCTATCTTGTGACAACAGCTGACTCCGCGATCCTGATCGTGAACACGATCAATGCTGCCGGCGCAGAAAAGCCATCCGGTCGTCCACACATCATCTTCTGGGGTGTTGCCCTGTCGCTGGTCGTCGGCGGACTTTTGATCGCTGGAGGTGTCGGAGCAATCCAATCCGCCATGGTCATCGGCGCGTTGCCCTTTTCGCTTGTGATGGTATTGATGTGCGTTTCGCTCGTCAAAGCTATTGTGAAGGACGGCATACGTGAGAAGAACGGTGTGAAAACGGTGCACGTAGCCGAATGAAAATTGGAAATGGGGTCGTTGGCGCATTCCGGAATTTGTGACACAACACGGGTCGCTCGATAATTCTTAGCCGATGACCACCCACATATAAAAAGAAGGGCCGCGTTGCGACCCTTCTGCTATATTGAAATATTGAAGAAATCAAAAATTCGGCACCTGTCAAGCTGCCGATAGATCGCAAAATTCAACGTGTCCACCGCGACACCAAGAAAGGCGGTGTCCGGTGAACTATCGGGTGACAGATCTCTCATCGCCTCGCCTACACATGAATTCCTCATTGTGCTCAGCGCCCCATCCAACCACCGTCCACTGTCAAAACTGTGCCATTGACGTACTGTGATGCATCAGATGCCAGAAAGACCACCGGCCCATCAAAGTCCTCGGGCTTGCCCCACCGGCCTGCTGGTATACGACTGAGGATCGCTGCGTTGCGATCGGGGTCGTTTCTCAAGTCCTGGGTGTTATCCGTAGCAATATAACCCGGTGCAATGGCATTCACGTTGACGCCAAACCCAGCCCACTCATTGGCAAAAGCCTTGGTTAGCTGGCCAATACCGCCTTTGGATGCAGCATAGCCAGGCACATTGATGCCGCCTTGAAATGTTAGAAGAGACGCTGTGAAGATGATCTTACCTGAACCTTGCTTGACCATTGTCTTGCCTATTTCACGGGTCAGTCTGAATTGAGAGGATAGATTGACCTCGATCACCTCATCCCACAGGTCATCGGCATGCTCAGCCGCGGGTGCGCGTTTGATGGTGCCGGCATTGTTGACGAGGATATCAATCTGTCCAACATCCCGCTTGACTTGTTCAGCAAACGCCAAAATGGCCTGTTTACTGGAAAAGTCGCAGGCGTATCCTCGAAAGGAACGCCCAAGTGCGGCAACATCCTGTTCAACGGCGCTGCCAGTTGTTTCAAGCGTCGCACTAACGCCAATGACATCGGCGCCAGCCCGCGCCAAGGCTATTGCCATGCCACGCCCAATGCCGCGTTTACAGCCGGTAACAAGTGCGGTCTTACCGCTTAAATCAAAGAGGTTCGCTACAGTCATGAGTCTTCCAATTGTTGAGTGTCTGGGGCCGACGGGTTTGGTTTTCTACTTGTAGATCATCTCTGGCAGCCACATCGACAACGCTGGGATAAAGGTCAGCATCAACAAGACAAGCACCAATGGCACAAGGAACGGTGCCGTTGCGACGACACAGCGTTCAAATGGCACATCCGATACTTTAGCCAAAACATACAATACCAAGCCCACAGGTGGTGTCAGAAGCCCGATCATTAAGTTCAGGATAAGTATGATACCGAAGTGAACAGGATCCACACCGATTTGTATCGCCACTGGCAACAAAACCGGCGTCAAAATCGTAATCGCTGCCAGTGTTTCCATGAAACAGCCAACTACGAGAACAATCAGCATTATGATCAACAAAATCGCAACCCGGTTGTCGGTAAACCCAAGCATCGACTCTGCGAACATCGGGGCGACTTGATTTGCGGTCAAGATCCAAGCAAAGATCGACGAAGCCGCCACGATCATCATGATCGAGGCTGTCGTTTCAACTGTATCCATCGACACGCGCAATAGGCGTTTGGCGTCCAGCGTGCGGTAGACAAACACGCCCAGAAACATTGAATAGGCCACGGCAGCAATTGCAGCTTCGGTCGGTGTGAAGATACCTGTCAGAATGCCGCCTACGATAATCAGTGGCGTAAAAAGTGGCAGGATGGCATGCCAGAATGTTGATAAAAACAGGCGCGGTGAGAAACGTTCATCACGGGGATAGTTCCTGATTTTGGAAAAAATCGCGACCATAATCATCAGCGCGAATGCCATGAGCAGTCCCGGGATCAAACCCGCTGCAAATAACTGACCGATGGAAGTATCTGCGATCACACCATAAACCACCAAAGGCAACGAAGGTGGAATAATGGGGCCGATTGTCGACGATGCAGCAGTGATACCCACCGAAAAGTCAGTGTCGTAACCGGCTTCGCGCATCGCCTTGATTTCGATATTGCCAAGCCCTCCGGCATCGGCGACAGCCGCGCCCGACATTCCAGCAAAAATCACGCTGGCACCGACATTAACGTGCCCCAAGCCACCATACATCCAGCCGACTGTCGCCCGCGCAAATGCAAATATTTTTGTCGTGATCCCGGCCGAATTCATCAAATGGCCAGCCATGATGAAGAAAGGTACAGCAATCAGCGGGAAAGAGTTGATACCATTGACCATATTGTGAAGCACGACAACATTGGGCAACCCGTCCAACATTACGAAAACCAGCGACGCAACGCCCAATGCCACGGCCACCGGCGCACCGGCGATCAGCAAAAGAAATAACAGTGCGAATAAAAGTATTAGTGCCATTTTGATGTCTCGCCTGTCAGTTTGATATGTCGTGAAGTGAACGCTCTTCTAGCTCACGCAGAACAGCTTCAGGTGACTGGCGGATTTTGCGCAAGAGCCAGTAGATTGAGAAAGCGGTCATCGCCATCAGAGCGGCCGCAACGCACCAGTAAAGAAGGCTTTTCGGTATTTCGACCGACGCCATTTTAGTCCTAGTCTTTTGCGCCAGCTCTACCGCCAACCACGCAAGATAGCCGTAAAAGGCCAGCGAAAGAGCTTCCATTGTAACAGCCAGCCATTTGCCTACTCGCGCCGAGAGGTAGCGATAGAAGAACTCAAGGAAGATATGCGTACCTTTCCGAGTGACTGAAACAGCGCCAAAGAAAGCGACGACGATCAAGAGGTATCGCGCGATTTCCTCTGTCCATGCCAGACTGTCGTTCAGGACATACCGCGTGAAGAACTGAAGAAAGACAATGAATGCCAGCACCCAGAGCGCGATCAACCCTGGAAGGTCGGCCACTCCAAAATCGGAAACATCAACTTCTTCATCTTTAAATATAATGTCCGGGCGCGCACTGTCGGCGCGCCCTTCCATTGGTTTTGGGTTTTTCTGCATAACCGAACTCCCTACGTGGCTTTAGAGTTCACCCAAGCGGCGGAAGTGTTCCATGGTGTAGGGAACATCCTCACCTGTAAGCATCGGCTTAACCGCATCCTGGAACGGCGCTTTGTCGACTTCGTTCACGGTGATACCCTGTTCGCGGAACCATGCGACCAGATCAAGTTCGGCCTGATTGATTTCTTCGGATGCTTTCAATGCGGCTGCATCAAGCACTTCGCGCACAACGGCTGCATCATCGCCAACACGATCTAGAGCGCTGTCAGAAGCAATCACCAGCAACGAGTTCAGGATGTGGCCCGTCAAGTTGATGTTGGTTTGCACTTCGTAGAACTTCTTGAATTGGATTGTTGGCAGTGGGTTCTCTTGCGCGTCTACAACACCTTGCTGAAGCGCAAGGTACACTTCGGAAAACGCCATCGGCGTTGGGTTTGCGCCAACTGCGTTCGGGAACATCAACATAACAGGTGAGTTAGGAACGCGAATTTTCAGGCCTTCCATATCAGCGGGGCTCAGGATCGGCTTGTTTGAGGTTACGTGACGCTGACCGTAGTAAACGAGGCCCATTACCTGGTTGCCGGTGGCGTCGTGATACCCATCTGACAGTTCGGAAAACAGGTCGCTGCCACGATAGGACAGCCAGTGATCCCAACCGCGCATGATGAACGGGTAATCGGAAATCGCAATCGGACCGTAATAGCGCTCAACAAAGCTTGGTCCGGTGTAGATGATGTCAACTGCACCAAGGCCAAGGCCTTCGTTGATCTCAACTTCTTTTCCCAAAGTTGATGCCGGGAAAACGTTGATTTCCACGCGCCCTTCGGTGCGTTCCTTAATTTCGTCAGCAGCCCATTCAGCGACCTGATGGTATGCAGAACCGGTCTCATAAACATGAGCCCATTTCAGTGTTTCTTGTGCAAATGCGGCCGTTGAGCCAGCCAGTGCAAAGCAGCCAGCGGCTACAATTGATGCAAAATTCCGAATCGTCATATTTCTCTCCCTTAGTGCCCAAAAATAGGCTGTTCCGCCGCAACCCTTTGTCTGTCTCCTCCAAGAGAGTTGACGGCATCTAGTATATCTAATATACAAGTTACAGAGAAACGCAAGCCATTTGCCGAACTGCTGTGGCTAACCTACACAGGGCAACTGAAACGAATGACCAAAGAAATGGATAGACATCAGTTGCCGAACTCAAGAAAACGCGCGCAAAACACCGCTCCGACCGGCCAGGCGCGCTTCCGCCCCAGAGCCGCGCCTACGCTGGCAGAGGATGAGTATCAAAAGCTGCGCGATAGCATCATCTCGATGGAGCTTCTTCCCGGTACCGCCATCTCGGAGACCGAATTGGCAGCTCAATCCGGCGTCAGTCGCACGCCTGTCCGCGAGGCCATCTTGAGGTTGGCTCGAGACGAACTGGTCGAGGTAGCGCCAAAATCCGGGACTTTTGTAGCGCGCATTCCGGTTTCCGTTTTGCCCGAAGCGCTTATCGCGCGTCGTGCGCTAGAGAGTGTGACTACCGCTGCGGCCGCAAAAAACGCGTCCCGCAGCCAGAAACTTGAACTGCAAGTGCTATTGGAGCAGCAACGCGAGTTTGCTGATCTAGGCGATTTTGAACGCTTCCACGCATCTGATGAGGCCCTTCACCAGAAGATAGCTGAGATTGGCCGCTTGCCAAGCCTGTGGACCATGGTTCAACAGGTCAAGCTCCAGATTGATCGTTTCCGTCGCCTAACACTGCCAGAACCCGGCCGCATGCATATGGCGCTGGGGGAGCACACAGAGGTGGTCACTGCCATCGAAAACAACGCCCCCAAGGTCGCGCGTCAGAAAATGGACGACCACCTCAATGGCCTGCAACACCACATCAAGAATGTCGTCGAGGCGCATCCTGACTTCTTCATCCACGACGCGGACCTTAACGATCTGGTCAACCTCTAGTCCAGCAAAACCCTAACGAGCACGCCAAACCAAGAATTCGGAGTTACAATGACCATTGATATTCGCCAAGTCTGCAGCCCTGCAGAAACCAAAACGTTCGACACCCAGAAATTGCGTGAAAACTATCTGATTGAGGCTGTTTTCCGCGATGGCGAAGTAACGATGACGTATAGCCACCTCGACCGTACCGTTGTGGGCGGTGTTGTCCCGGTTGGGACAGAGCTGCCGCTGAAATCGAATAAGCAAATCGGATCGCCAAATTTTCTGGATCGCCGCGAGATGGGCATTATCAATATCGGCGCGCCGGGGACGATCACGGCAGACGGCGATAGCTTCGCCTTGAATGGGCTCGATTGTCTATACCTGCCAATGGGCATCAAAGATGTGACGTTTGAAAGCGACAACGCGGCGAATCCGGCCCGCTATTACTTCATAAGCACGCCTGCACATCATACTTACAAAGCGCAGAAGATTACGCCAAGAGATGCCAACTTGCTCGAACTGGGCACGCAGTCGGATGCCAATGTTCGCGCCTTGCGTCAGTATATTCATCCCGATGTCTGCGATAGTTGCCAACTCGTGATGGGAATCACGTCGATTGTGGATGGTAGCGTCTGGAACACAATGCCCTGCCACACGCACGACCGCCGCTCAGAAGTCTACCTCTATTTCGATATGGCAGAAGAAACACCTATGTTCCATTTCATGGGCGAGCCAACCGAAACACGCCACTTGCTGGTTACAAATGAACAGGCGGTGCTGTCTCCCGGGTGGTCCATTCACAGTGGCGCGGGCACGGGGCGGTATAGCTTTATTTGGTCAATGGCCGGAGACAATCAGGACTTCACAGATATGGATTTCGTGCCAATGGCCAATTTGCGCTGACTGCAAAGCCGGGAAACCTAAAGATTGAACCGCTCCCAATTTGCCGGAGGCTCCAAAGTAAGTATCAATGGAGCCTATGAAAAAAGTAACAGAGCAAACAGATTTTCAACTGAGCTACGCGCACGCGCGGTTTGGATGATTTTTGAACATGAACACGAGTACGTCCATCAATAGGCAGCGACGAGTAGGATGCAGACATTCGCTGTGAGTGTAAAACCGTTTATGCGTCTAAGCACTCTACCTTTAAGAAACGGCGGCCAATGAACGCCAGCGTTCGGCGTAGTCGCGAGACCTAAATTGGCTGGTAGGCAATGGTCTCGTCCTTCTTGCCGTTGGCACCAGTTTCCGCTCGGATTGATCCAAGCTGATCCTTGTGCATCTGGCTAAGCGCACCGGTTTCCAGTCGGATGTTGCCGTGCGGATAGGTCAGCCTGGCCGTGCAACCACCGCTTAGGCTGATCGACTTCGATGCCTGGCGGGGGCGAGAAGTGGTGTAGTCATAAGTCCCGACATTGCTCTTGGAGGCAATGCTGCCACCACGACGGTAAGTGAAGGTCCGGCTAGTGTTCTGGCCAGAGACGTTCGCGGCTGTCAGCAGACGCCCTGCATAGTCGTAGATGTAGTCATAATCACTCGCCGTTTCCGTGGTGTTCTGACGCTTAACGCGCCCGGAATTGAACCTTGTGTAGATCGTATCCTGCAATGGCTGGAGGCCCCGGATACATAAGACCGGATGCGATCCACCCAGCCGCGATGGGTATCGTATTCAAAGGTGTCCTTCGCCCCAGACCCGTATTGGATTTCCGTCGGCTGACCGCGCAGGTCACAAGTGATCGCATTGATCAGCTTGCTCTCGCCCGTGCGGTTGGCATACCAAAGCCGCCCCGATGTATCATATTCCTAGAAGCCTCCCATTGGGTGTTTTGCGTCCCGGGCTGATAGGGCAGTTTTTGATTGCTTATGCCACCGGCTGCGTTGAACTGATTTTCCAGCGCAAGCTCGCGACTATCGACCTTGTGACGCTCACGCTGAACGCCGCCGGTGATGTGATAATCATAGCGGATTTCATGGTTGCCCAGCGTCTGTAGAACCAGCACACCCTTGTTGTAACAAGGGGTCTGGCCGTTGCGTGCGCCGTGCGGTCTAGCGAAGTTGTAGAACCACTCCCATTCGTCGAGTTTGGCTTCGAGATCGACTTTGCAACTGAAGAGCTGGTAGAACTCTAGCAGGGCACGATTATCGAAACTTGGCTTTTCTGTTTGATGACGAAAGTCACACCGATGTTGTCGAAACAAAGGCTAATTTTGAATTGATCAGAAAAAAGATCGAGAAACATGCCGTTCGTCAGGAACAGTGAGAAATCGGTTTCTTTTCTTTGCTTCGTAGACAGAAAGCTAGCACATAGATTACGCAGCTCCCGCCTTTTTTCGAAGCGGTCAGACCTTTGATATGCACGTACGACCCCACCGTCCACAATATGGCCAAGGGCGGCCTCTTTAACTTCAAATGGCGTATCTGTTTTTCTTCAACACATGTTCGAAAACTGGCGCGAAACCCATGCGGGCGTTCGCTGTAGCCCTCTCTCTCCATGAACCTACTCATCGCAGCATCCGACATCAATTTACCAGTTGGAGATGGGAATATATCCGCTACTTGTACTTGCTTCTTGATTTAAAACAATCTTTCGCGCCTCGTCCACAAGCGGTTTTCTATGTTCATTTCCCGTTTTGGTTCGGTTTCCGGGAATGATCCAAACGCCATCCCTTTTGTCGTCGAATATCCCAAGCTTGCTTGAACATGGACTTGGCCAACAAAAACAAGGATGGACTTGGCTCAAGCGTTTTGATGAAGCCGGCAAAGGCAGTTTCTAGGCGATCACGAGGGATCGACTGACCATAGCTTTCGCAGCCCTTTGTCTGGCAGAGATAATACGAATTTCCCTTTGGACATAGAGGACCGCAATGGCACACAACAGTCACCACAACAGGCAAACCTACGAGGGCGAAGTCTTCGCCAATGTTCTTACGTATCTACGAAGCCATCGAGGATCTCGTCTTCTGCTTCTTCCGCGATATCAGCGATGGCTTCGAGTACGTCCTGGACTTGGTTTTGCACCGCATCCGAGATTGACCTTAGGCACCAACAATTTGACTGTTCGTAACAGAGTGACCTCAAACTGCCTGACTAAGGCAAGCGGTTGGGCTAAGCTTGGTCCAGCGCTTGGGTCGTAGCGTTACGCCTCCCACAAAAAAATGCGCCAGCTAGCAGTTAACGACAGGCATGCATCACGCCACGAAGCTCAGCCAAACCGCGCATACGTCCGATCAGAGGGTAACCCGGTTGAACCGGCCGATTGTGGTCCGCCAATAGGGCATGGCCGTGATCTGGGCGCATCGGAATTTCATGATCAGCGCGTCCTTGACCCCGGCGCCGTTGTTCTTCGGCCAACAATGCACGGATGGTCGCGACCATATCGGTGTCTCCGGTCAAATGTTCGGATTCTGAAAAGCTGTGGCGCTGGCCGTCGCTTGGGCCGTGGCGGACAGTGTTGCGAAGATGGGCAAAGTGGATACGGTCGCCAAACTGCGTGATGAACGATATTGGGTCAAAATCGGCGACCACCCCCAATGACCCCGTGCAAAGCGTCGCGCCGTTCGCAGAGCTTTTCACTGCGTCCAAAACCTTGGCATAGTCGTCTTGTGTCGACATCACGCGTGGCAAGCCCAGCAGCGGAAAGGGGGGATCATCAGGATGACAACACAGCCTGATACCAAGAGCTTCAGCGGTTGGCACAACTTCGGACAGGAAATCAATCAGGTGAGAGCGGAGCGTTTCAGGTGTCATATGCGCATAGGCATCAAGGCATCGCTGAACATCCTCAAGCGACCACTTGTCGTTTGCTCCTGGTAAGCCGGCGACAATGTTGTTTGACAACGCTTGTCGTCCTGCATCGGCAAGGTCTTCGAACCGAGCCCAAGCAGCCTCGACCGTCTCTGCCAAATAGTCGTGTCGCGCGCCTTGCCTGCAGAGAATAAAGCAATCAAACGCAACGAAATCTACAAGGTCAAACCGCATCGAATGCCCGCCATTTGGCAATGCCGAACAGAGATCGGTGCGCGTCCAGTCTAATACCGGCATAAAGTTGTAGCAGACGGTGTGAATGCCGCATTCAGCCAGATTGCGCAGACTTTGTTTATAGGCTCGCAGATGCTGTTTCACCGGGCCGGTTTGCGATTTTATCACCTCCGATACTGGGACGCTTTCAACGACATCCCAAGTCAGACCTGATGGCCTGCCGTTAGGTTGTTCAATCTGCTTCTGACGGGTCTTTATATCGGTCACAGGCCAAGCATGCCCGGTTGGAACTTGATGCAACGCGGATACGATGCCCGAAGCGCCAGTCTGCATGATCTCGGCGATCGTTATCGCGTCGGATGGGCCGAACCAGCGCCAGGTCTGTTTCATAGTATTGCTTCTTTCTTATCCAATATGACTGGGACAAACGCGCCATTGCATTCGGCAACTTGGCCTCGCGACACGACATTCGAAGACAGCGCATGCTGCAATAGTTTCGCACCAAGCCTGAACGCCACGACCATAAGATCCGGGGTGATCAGACAGCGCCTGACGCGTGATGTGCTAGCCGATTGGACAAATCGGATAGTCAGCCAGCTTGCGACCCTTTGCTTACGAGAACAGCATACCACCATTGATATCGATGTTGGTGCCCGTGATGAAAGCGCTGTCGTCACTGGCGAGAAACAGCACCAGATTGGCCGCATCTTCTACAACACCCTGACGTTTCAGCGGCGCGTTGGCCTCAAAGCCGCGTCGACCCGCGTCTGGCGTGTGCACATTGTGAAAATCGGTATCGATCATGCCCGGACACAGAGCATTCACGCGAATGTCTGGGCCAAGTTCTTTGGCAAGACCTCGTGTCATTGTAATCACCGCCCCTTTCGCCGTCGCATAGGCGACCGCACCTGGCCCACCGCCATCGCGTCCGGCCTGACTGGCCAGGTTAACAATAGTCCCAGAGGTCATATTGGCAAGGCAAGCCTGGGTCATCAGGAACATGCTTGTCACGTTCAGGCGCATCACGGCCTCCCAATGTTCAAGCGGCATTTCGGCAATGGTTTTGCGTGCAATCAACCCGCCAGCGTTGTTCACCAGAATGTCGACGCCACCAAAGGATTGAACTGCTGCTGACACCAGAGCGTCAACATCTGCCTTGTTGTTGAGATCGCCTTGCATGGCAAATGCCTTGCCGCCCGCCGCTTGGATCACACCAACTGTTTCATCTGCCCCCTTGGAGCTTGAAAAATAGTTGATCGCAACATTCGCCCCCTCGGATGCAAGTTTGATCGCCACTGCGCTACCAATATCGCGGCCGCCTCCGGTAATGATTGCGGTTTTTCCTGCAAGTTTCATGTCGTAGTTTCCTTTTGCGAAACAGCAGCTTCGCTGTTGTTATGGGTAAATGTTGGCGATTTGTTTAAGCGCTTACGGCGCATCAAAAGACGCCACTATCGAAACGCTCCCGGCATAAGAGCCTTGGGAAGCCACAGAATGATTTCGGGGAATGCTGCCAGCAGTATCAGGATGACCAGCATTGGGGCGAGGATCAGGACAACCTCGCGCAGCACGTGCACGACATTCAGCCCGCCAATCGCAGCGGAGATCAATAAGCAAAGCCCATAGGGCGGCGTCACCAATCCAAAGGCCAGCGAAACAATGCCAATGATTGCAAATGCAATCGGGTCCACGCCACCGGCCTGCGCCACGGGCATAAGCACGGTGCCAAGAATAATAATTGTCGGAATAGCGTCGATAAACAGGCCAAACACCAGAAACAATGCAGCGATTAACAGGGCCGTCCCAAACGGGCCGAACTGCCATGCGGTCAAAACGCTAACGATCAGGCGCGGAGCATTATAAAAGGACAACAACCACCCAAAGGCCGACGCCGTGCCAATTGCAAACAACGAAATGGCAGCAAAGCGAGCGGTATCATAGAGGATGTTACCCAGGTCTTTGGGTGTTACTGTCTTATAAACAAACATCCCAAGGATCAGCGCATAGCCTGCGGCAATGATGGCGCTTTCGGTTGGCGTGACGAGGCCGCCAACGATCCCGCCAATCACAAAGACCGGTGTCAAAAGGGCAAGAGCGGCCCCTTTCCAAGCGGCCCAGAATTCACCCCAGTTAGGGGTTGCTGTTACGGGATAGTTGCGGGCTTTCGCAAAGCCATAGACGGTTGCCATCAGGGCAAAGGCAATCATCAGACCCGGCACCGCGCCACCCAAGAACAGGGCCCCTACAGAGACCTGCATCACGCCGCCCCAGACGATCATCAAGATCGAGGGTGGGATGATAACGCCCATCACCGACGAACAGGCGGTTATCGCCACGGCAAAGCGAGTGTCATAGCCTTCTTTTTGCATCGCTGGGATCAGGATTTTCCCGATACCCGCAGCATCTGCGGTAGATGACCCGGAAATGCCCGCAAACAGCATTGAAACCGCGACATTCACATGCCCTAGCCCGCCAGGCATCCACCCGGTGAGGACACGTGCCAGCTCAATCAGGCGGTCCGTTACCTTACCGGAATTCATCAGGTTAGCGGCCAAAAGAAAAAACGGAACCGCAAGCAAAATGAAGGAGTTATACGATTGGAACATGCGATCTAGCACAATGAAAGGAGTCAAACGCAGTTCAAGTAAGACGACGGGAATAGTTGACAGGCCCAGGGCAAAGGCCACTGGAATTCGAATGAATATCAGGATCAGAAATCCGGCGATCAGCATCGTGGCTGCAGTAGAGGTATCAAGGATCATGACTGGCCGTTCTTTCGGGTCAGATATTGCGCGATTGCTTGGAACAGCCGGTAGCCTGCGAAGAGAAGCCAGAAGCCGCCCGCAATCGGAACAGATATATGTGTGATCATCAGATTGGCGCGCATCATGACAGAGCGTTGATTGCCCCCAAACGCGGCGTATTCGATGCCATAGATCAGGAACATTGCGCCGAATATCATGATGCCGATATGCACAACGCTGTCCTGAAGAAGTTTTGGTAAGGGCCGGACTGCATCGGGGGTAATGCGGACATCAAAATGCGTGCCATCCCATACGGCAACAATGGAGCCAATCATAACAATCCAGACAAAAAGGAATGTTGCGACCTCTTCGGTCCAGAGATAGGTGGGGATCAAGGGCGTGTAACGTGAGACGACTTGCATCGCGACTGGTATCGCCAAGGCCCCCATCATCACGCCAAGCAGAATGCGAAGCCCCTTGCAGAATGTATCAAGATAATTTCCAAGCATGGTTTCCCTCGCTTCGCGGTCTGACGTGGCGAACCACGTTATAGCAGTGGCAACTGGCGGGTCGGTGCAGGCATCGCCCGCCAGCTGTGAGATCACATACCGCGAACGTTATTGAGCAATTCGGTCGCACCGAGCTCTTTTGCATACGCGTCTTGAACCGGTTGAACCAATTCAAGCATCTTCTCGCGTCCGGCAAAGTCGTGCACTTCGATCTGCCCCGCTTTGATCATCGCCTGCAGTTTTTCACCGTCCTGGCCACTTTCCAGTGCACGTCCAAATGCACCAGCGCCAGCTCCGGCAGCAAGGATAGCTGCCTGCAGGTCTGCGGGAAGTCCATCAAAGATCTTTGCCGACATAACGATTGGGCGCACCGTGATTGTGTGCTGGGTCAGCGAGATATGCGGCGCAACTTCGTAAAACTTCAGGTTTTGGATCGAAGCCGCTTCGTTTTCGAAACCGGCGATGACGCCTGTTTGGATGGCGTTGTACACTTCGTTATAAGCAATGGCAGACGGTGCCGCACCAACCGCTGAAAACGTTTGCGCTTGAATAGGAGCGCCCATGACACGCATGCGGTGCCCAGCCAGTTCATCCATGTTTGTTATCGGTGCAGCAGAGGCAAGGTTACGCACGCCGCCACCGTGGTAACCGACAATCACAATGCCAGCCGCTTCGCGCAGGTCATCCTCGAGAGGCTTCAGCGCATCCGATGACAGCACAGCGTTCCAGTGATCAAGGTCACGGAACAAAAAAGGCATATCCATCAGCGGAATAGATTCAGAGAAGACCGCCATGTTGGAGGGCGCAAGGATTGTATAATCCACTGCGACGCCCTGGTTGAGATAGGTCACATAGTCAGATTCGACACCCAATTCACCATTCAGACGCAGATCAAAGCTGACATCACCGGAATAGTTTGCCGCTACTTGTCGTTCAAATTCGCGCAGAGTTTTGGTAAATGCATGTTCTTCATCAAACATGCTTGCACCGCGCAGGGTAACGTCTGCCTGCGCGATCGAAACACCGCTTAGCAATACAGCCGTCACAGCCATCGATTTAAGTGAAAAATTAAACATTCTATCCTCCCAGAATAGATTCAGATCTTGTTCTCCACCGGCCCACCGAGGCCGATTCAGGAATTCAAAACTTCACGGGTTGCGTTGCCAGTTCAGCGCTCACCCTATTTTGGATGGCCTGTTTTCCTTCCAGCAAATGCGATTGTTCCGCCCTCGTTTATGGCATCAATCAACACGAAAACTGGTATACTAGTCAACATAATTTTTAGGTGTTTCCCAGAAAATTGCTATTTTTCGTTGAAAACAAAGAGAGAAAAAACCTTCTAGCACACACGATTGTCCGTTTTTTTTCGACACAATCCTGCAAAATTAGCGTCAACCTAAGGTTAGAAAAACCAAACGTGGGAACGCTTGAATGTACGACATGCAGTCATTTCGCCCTTGATCGGCGGCTTGCAAGACTCACCAGGTTTCACGAATTTGACTATCAGTCCCACAAGCTACTTTGTGTCCTGGGACGACAAGACTTTGCATTCGAAATCGTCTCTCTGGCGCGCCGCACCACTCAATGGTGTCGCGAGGTCCAAATCCCAAAGCGGTTTGGTCCCTTAGTCTGAACTTGGGCCTATCGCGCCTGGGTCATTCAGACTGCGCTTGCCCAAGCGTTACCCTAAAACGCTTTGACGGCCCCGAAAAATACCGCCAAGTTCGCCGGAGTGTTCCCCAATGAATGGCCGCCCCAATGACAGATGAACCCACCGCCAACAAGCCAACCAAAGGGGCTTTGGATGGTTTGATCATATTGGATTTGACGCGCATCCTGGCAGGGCCAACGGCGACGCAGATGCTTGGGGATCTGGGGGCCACAGTTCTCAAGATTGAAAACCCAAAAACCGGGGGCGATGACACCCGCGCCTGGGGGCCGCCCTATGCCGAAACCCCGGACCAAAACAGCGACCTAAGCGCCTATTACATGGCAGCAAACCGCAATAAATATTCCATCCCTGCTGACCTCTCCAGCCCCGAGGGACAAGCGCTTGTCACAGCAATTGCCGCCCAGGCAGATGTGGTGGTCGAGAATTACAAACCGGATGGATTGCGCAAATATGGCCTGGATCACACGACCCTTTGCGCCAAACACCCAGAGTTGGTGTATTGTTCCATTTCAGGCTTTGGACAAACCGGCCCCAATCGGGATCAGCCCGGCTATGATCTTATGGCACAGGGCTATGGAGGCATCATGTCCCTGACCGGAGATGCTGATGGCCCGCCGATGAAAGTTGGCGTCGGAATTGCCGATGTGATGTGCGGCATGTACGCCACCATTGGCGTATTGGCAGCCCTAAGACACCGCGATCAAACCGGCGAAGGACAGCACATTGATCTTGCGCTCGTCGACACGCAAATGGCCTGGCTTATCAACGAGGGCACCAATTTTCTGACCTCTGGTTCGCCACCCCAACGTCGCGGCAACGCCCATCCCAACATCGTGCCCTATGACGTGTTTGGTGCCAAAGACGGCCACGTCATCATCGCTGTGGGCAATGATGCTCAATTCCAGCGGTTTTGCGTCGCGCTTGATCGTGCTGATCTTGGAGGTGACGCCCGGTTTGCCACGAATTCCAGTCGGATAACCCATCGCCAAGCGCTGACTGCCGAGATCGCAAAGACACTGATCCTGCGGCCAATGCAGGACATTTTATCGAGGCTACAACAGGTCAAAGTGCCCTGTGGCCCCATTCATTCGGTGGCAGATGCGCTGGCCTCTGATCAAGCACAAGCGCGTGACGCAACGGTGCGTGTGCCGCACAACGGCACCACGACCAAGTCGGTGCAATTGCTTGGGAATCCGCTGAAGTTTTCCAAAACCCCAGTCACCTATCGCCGACCACCCCCGCGGTTTGGTCAAGATCTGGATGCGCTGCCGGATCTGTTGCCGGGCCTGACACAGGCAAAACCCAAGTGTGACTAGCCCTGTGGCGTTAAAGCAGACTACGCGTCAGGCGTAATTCTTCTTTTTCGACATCTTGCCGATGCCAGGGTTCATCGAATTTGTCGGGTCCACCGATTTGTAAAAAGCGCTTAAATCAGGCTTGGCTTCATAGATATGACCGACATTGTGTTCTGCCGGATATTCAGCGCCGCGCGCATCCAGCAGCTCTAGCATCTCGGCTTTAAGTGCTTTGACGTCGACGCCTTTTTTAACGATGTAGTCCTGATGCAACACGTGGCACATGAAATGGCCATAGTACAATTTGTGCACCAGTTTATCGGCGATACGTGGTGGCAGTTCTTCCAGCCAGGCGCGCTCGTTGCGTTTCAGGGCAATATCCAAAGCCAAGATATCTTCGACCTCTTTGGCGTGTATATGCTGATAGCGAATGGCGGCCCCCGCCGCCGCAAACCGATTCAATCCAGCCAATTTCCCTTCGCGTTTTTCCGCCACAAAGAAATCACCTGCCCGTTCCGCAAAGAATGCGGATAAAAAATTGTCCGCTTCTTTGATCCCACCATCGCGCATTTTCAGAATCAGGTGATGCTCGTACCTGTCACGATAGTCCATCAGACGCTTGGAGAGAATGCGCGGCCACAGCTTGCCAATGGTCTGCATGAATTTATCGGTAAACCCCCGCAGAAATGGGATCTTGTTCAGCCGGGCATCAACAGCGCCTTTGATGGAAAAGAACAGGGGCAGTTTATCTGTGCCAAACAGATCAATCATCAATACCGTGTCTTTGCCGTATTTTTCAGAGATATCAAAGATTTCGCGCTGCATGTATTCAGCGCTGACCGGCAAGGATTTGAAATTGGCCAGCATATGCCGGCGCAACTCTGTCAGATCGTCGGGATCATTGGTGCCGATATAAAACACCTGTTCCTGTTCGTTGATGGGATAGGTGTCCAGACGCACCGCAAACACCGCAAGTTTTCCAGCACAGCCCGCACTTTCATAAAGCCGACGGCTGTCCGCATTAAAGCGCGCCGGGGTTTCGGCATCCACATCGCGCACCCTTTCGGCATAATCGGTGTCCGAGGCCTTTTTGTTGGTCGGCTCTAAATCGTGCTCGGTAAATGCCCCGATTTGCACATTGTGTAAAATCGTTTCGGGGTCATCCCCAAGCGCAATGCCCAGATGGTTCACCAGCTGCAGCTCGCCGTCTGCCGTGATCTGCGCAAAAAGCGACAATTCGGTATAAGACGGGCCTCGTTCAATCAGCGATCCCCCGGAATTGTTGCACACGCCGCCGACCACAGACGCGCCGATACAGCTTGACCCGATCACCGAATGCGGTTGCCGGCCCAATGGGGCCAACCGCTTTTCCAGATCAAATAAAGTTGACCCTGGCAAGGCCAGTACCTGCTGGCCATCACGCACCAAATGCAACCCATCCAGCCGCCGCGTGTTGATCAGAACGACCCCCCGATCATAGCTGCCGTTTGGGGTCGAACCTTCGGTCAGGCCGGTGTTGGCCGCCTGCATGATGACAATTTTGTCTGCCGCCACACAGGCCTGTAAAACCCGCCACTGTTCTATCAAGGTGCCGGGTCGCACCACACACAGCGCGTCCCCCTGCCCCGACCGAAACCCCTTGCGGAAACGCTCGGTCTTTTTGGCCCCGGTCAAGACGTTGGACTTGCCAACAATATCGCGAAAGTTTTGCAAAAGACCGGCGTCGCTTGTGGTGCCCGTCTGCCTGTCAGCCCCAATACTGGGCAGGGTTTCAGACCGGGTTTCCGTCAGGGTGTCAGTCATGGGCCAAGTCCTTTTTCACTCTTAATACGCAACCGAAGGCAGCCATGTGGCCAGTTGGGGCAACAGGAAGACCAGGGCCAAGCCGGTGAGCTGAAGCAAGACGAAAGGCACAACACCTCTATAGATGTCCAGCAACTTGATCTCGGGCGGGCAGACCCCTTTGAGATAAAACAACGCAAAGCCAACCGGAGGTGTCAAGAACGATGTCTGCAAGGTCACGGCCACCAGGATCACAAACCAGACCAATGCAGGTTCATCAATCACACCAAACCCCGGAATATCCAGCCCCAATCCATTCACAATCGGGCGCATCAGCGGCAGCACAATTAAGGTGATTTCGATCCAATCCAAGACAAATCCCAGCAGGAATACAATAAACAGAATGAACAGGATTGTGCCGGTGGCCCCAAAGCCCGTTGACGCAATCATATGTTCGATCAATTCGTCCCCGCCCAGTTCACGCAGAACATAGGAAAACACGGTCGCGCCAAGGAAGATCGCAAAGATATAGGCGGTGGTGTTAAAGGTCGAGATCAACACATTCACCAGCTTTTGAAACGTCAGCTTGCGATACAGGATAGCCAACAACGTGGCGCCAAGAGCGCCAATACCTGAGGCTTCGGTTGGCGTGGTGATACCGGCAAAAATCGACCCTAACACAGCCAAAATCAGGCCCAAAGTTGGAAAGACCGCGATGATTACATCCTTGATGGCCACCCAATCCGGAGACACCGCCCCTTCGGGCACCGGTGCAACGTCTTTTTTGACCATCGCGATGATAAAGATATAGACCAGATACAGACCACCAATGATGATGCCTGGAAAGACGGCTGCCATAAACAGGTCCCCCACAGACAAGGCCATTTGGTCTGCCATGATCACCAACATGATCGACGGCGGGATCAAAATCCCTAAGGTGCCAGAGGCTGACACAACACCAGCCGCAAGCGTTGGCGAATACTTTTGCTCCATCATGGATGGCAGCGACAAGACACCCAGCAAAACAACCGAAGCGCCGATGATGCCCGTAGAGGCCGCAAGGATGATCCCGATCATGGTGACCGTGATCGCCAATCCGCCGCGGGTCTTGCCAAACAACCGTTGCATCGCGGTCATCAACCGTTCGGCAACCCCGCTTTGGTCCAGCATCAGCCCCATGAAAATGAACATCGGCAGCGCCACAAGAACCGCGTTGGACATGGTCGCATAGACCCGGTTCACCACTGCGCCCAGCGTCAGATAATCAAGTCCGGTAAAGGTTTCCTCTAGTCCCGTCCAATTCATCGACCCGTTGTCAAACAGATAGGCCAGCCCGCAAAAGGCCACGCCAACCCCTGCCAGAGACCACGCCACGGGATAACCGGTGAACAGCAACGCAATAAAGGTCATGAACATCGCGATAACCAGTTTTTCCTCGGTGGTTTCCACCAGGAAGGTCAAAGCTGTTGCGGCAACCGCAAAGGTCAGCAACGCTAGGACAATGATGCGCAATCCTTTGCCAGCACGCTCTTCGGCATAATTTGCGATTAATGCATGTCCGTCGTGGATCAAACGTGCAAGCGCTGCGATGGCCAGCAAGAAAAAGCTGATCGGAATGACCGCTTTAAAGGCCCAGCGTCCCGGCAATCCGGTTGGGCTGTCAGAGCGTTCATTGACGCGCAGACTTTCCGAGAAATAATCATAGCCTTGGTCAATCATCAGGTAAATGAATGGCACTAGAAGGGTTAGGATACCAATCACTTCGATGACCCGCTGGGAGCGACGGCTGAGCTGCATATGCAATAAATCGACGCGCACGTGGCTGTCAGTGACCAAGGCATAGGATATGCCAACCATCGTCACCAAACCGTAGAAATGCCATTGGATTTCATCCAGTTTTGGAAAGTTTTGATTGGCAAGATAGCGAAATGAAACCTGCGCAACGATGGCAGAGATGAGCAAAATATTTGCCCACATGACAATGTGGCCGATCAGTTTAACAAAGTTGTCCAAGCCAACGGCAATCGCCTGATTGTCATTGTCGTTGTGTTCGGTGATTTCTTCGTACGTGTGAACCGGATCGTCAATTCTTTGGTCGATCTGAGCCATAGTCCCCTCCTTGCATGCGCGTCAGAACATGCGGTCATGGTCATCTGTTGCGGGTAAATTGAATGGGCGATTGGGGCGTCTAAATGCGCCCCAATCTTTGGTGCTTACTTGCGTGGCAAGAAGGCGTTTTCTTTCCACAGAGCATAGCCGTCGCGGAATTCGTTCATGTCAGTCAGAACTTTAGCAAAGAAGGCATCAGCGGCGGCTTCTTCTGCGGCAATCTCGTTCCATGTTGTCTTGAAAGTGTCCAACATTTCCGGGGACCACTGCTTCATGATCACGCCGTTGTTTTCAACATTATCGATCAAGGCTGCGTGCTGAATGGCTTCGCCTTCGGCAAAACTATCTGTCATCGAAGCTTTACAAGCGTTTTCGATGATCGCTTTGTGCTGTTCGGACGCCTCGTTCCAAACGTCTTTGTTGATCATCAGCTCAAATACGGTCGCTTGCTGGTGCCAGCCTGGGAAGTAGTTGTATTTGACCAGCTTGTGGAACCCAAGACGGGCATCAATCGCAGGCATCGAGAATTCGGTCGCATCAATTGCGCCTTTTTCCAGCGCTGGGAAAATTTCGCCGCCGGGCAGCAGTGACGTTGCAACACCCAATTTCTGCATCACTTTGCCGCCAAGGCCAAAGAAACGCATTTTCAAACCCTTCAGATCCTCGGGGGAATTGATTTCTTTTGCAAACCAACCAGATGTTTCTGGCGCAATCACCGCGCAGGGCATCACATGCACGTTGAAGCCGGCTTGGTCATACATTTCCTGATACAGCGCTAAGCCGTTGCCATAGTACATCCAAGCCATGTATTCGCCGGCTTCTGGGCCAAATGGCACAGCCGAGAACAAGGGTGCCGCTGGAATTTTACCAGCCCAATATCCGGCAGTCGTATAACCAGAATTGATTTTGCCCGAAGAAACCGCATCAAGAATTTCAAAAGGCGGCACCAGTTTGCTGGGCTCATAAACTTTCATTTTCAGCGAGCCACCTGACATCAGGCCAAGCTGTTCAGCCACACGTGGGATCGGAGAACCCAATCCAGGCAACGCTGTGGAAAATGCAATGGGTGTCTTAAGCAGCAGCTTGTCTGCGGCAAAGGCTGCGGGGGCCGTTACCAGCGATGCAGCAAGGGTAAGTCCGGTTAAGATCGATTTCATAGTCTTCCTCCTAAGGGTGCCTTTTGGGCGTTGGGCGCCGCCAAACTCGGCATCGTTTCCTCTGCGATGCGTCAGCGTAAAACAGCAATCTTGATACTGGTTAATAAAGTTTACCACTTAGGTTCGTCAACAATTTCGTAACCACTGCGACAATTTATTCTGAAATCCCTGCAAGATTTTGCGGACCTCTAACGCCAATTTTGTCCCTGAATACATGCGCATCCTAAAAATTTAACGTTATAAATCAACATTCTATGAAAAAATTCCTCAAGCTATCAAAACCAAACACAAACAGAGTTGTCAGTTTAAAAAAAAGGACTAGAATGTTTACCACACTGGCAATTTTTGCAACCAGTCACCACATCTGACGTTCAATGATCACCACAACCGGATAGGTTTTTCAGAAAGAATCAGCCATGAATTCGCATGACACATTGTTTCAGCCCATCAACCAATCTTCGGTTGTTCAGGCGGTCACAGAGCAGATCGAAACGCTCATTTTGAATGGGATCCTAAAGGACGGTGCGCGACTACCGTCCGAGCGGGACTTGGCCGAGCGCATGAATGTATCGCGCCCCAAAGTGCGCGAAGCCATCAAGCAGTTAGAGAGTGATGGCCTGATCCTTGTGCGGCACGGCGAGGGTAATTTCATCGCGCCATTGCTGGGCACTGCCATGTCAGATGCGCTGATCCAGCTTTATGCACGCCACACTTCGGCCTTTCACGACTATCTTGAATTCAGATTAGAACAAGAACGCTTTGCCGCCAGATTGGCCGCGGAACGGGCCACGGTACATGACCGCACCATTCTGACAGAAGTGATGAAGCTCTTGGACAAAGCCCACGCGGACCAAGATTCCGCTGCGTCCGAACGGGCAGATATTCAGTTTCATTCCGCCATCGTGGATGCGGGGCATAATTCCCTGCTGGTGCACACGATGTCTTCGATCTATGCGCTCAGCAAACAGAACATCTTTTACAACCGGGCAATGCTGCGGTCGATTGATGGCACCGGCGAAATCCTGTTGCAGCAACACCATGATATCTGTGATGCGATCATCAACAGAGACCCGGACGGGGCTGCAGATGCCGCAGTGGCCCACATCGAGTTTGTGCGCAAATCCTATGAGACTGAACAAACCCGCGTTGCGCGCGAGGCCACAGCTCTGGGCCGCATTGCGGTGTTTCCAGAACGGGTCCTGGACTAGAAATCTCGGTCAATAATCCCGCTCCAAATAGACACCCACGCCGCTTTGCCCCTGGCTGTTGACCCGCCCGCGCAGGGTCAGATTGGGCGATACATCAAAGTTCAACTGAATCTCGACATCGCCGTTGCCATCCAATTCGACATTGGAATAGGCGTTTTCAGAAATGTAACGCCCCAGCCGCAGTTGGGCCTGACCCGTTTCATCAGTACTCAGGTCAAAATCATCAACCCCCAAAGATTTGCGCAAGCCGCTGGTCAGGGTTTTCCCCCCAGCCAGACTGGAAATGGTGTCGACAAGCTGTAGCGCCTGCACCGGTGAAAGCTTTGCAGCGGAACGTCCAAACAATAGCCGCGCCAGAATTTCATCTTCCGGCAAGCTTGGGACAGATGTCAGCGATAATTCCGGGGCAGACACCGGTCCCTCCAGCGTCAGCGTAATCCGGGTATTGGCCGCTGATGCGCTGGACACAATGCGAATATAGGGATCAAAACTGCCGCGCAACCGTACAGAGGCTTCGTCTACATCAAAGCGTTGCCCCTGCAGCGAAAACCGACCACGGATCAAATCAAAGCCCCCCGAAGGCACGAGGTCGTCGGTTGTGCCACCCAGGCGAATGGCCCCGCCAAGCTCGACATCCAACCCCTTGCCGCGCACAAAAATGCGACTGGGGGCCTGCACCGACACGTCCAAAGCAACCCGCGTTGCACGAGAGCCAGAGGGCCTCTTGATCAATCCCGCCTTTTTGCGCGTCGCAATTTGCGCGGCACTTTGCCCGGTAAACTGGATGTCGGGAATGGGTTCCGCCCCACCAGAGGACAGATCGTCAAGCATGATGTCGGTTTGCTTCAGGCGTAGAACGCCGGTTATCTGACTGTTGGTGGCCAATGGACCGGCCAAGCGCAAGTCACCTGTGGCGATCTCGGTCTCAAAGGCCGCGCTGACATATTGCAGGTCTTGAAACCCGATATCAATCTGCCCCGGCAGCCCGGGTTTTGCCAGATCCACCCAACCTTCGGCGGAAAAAGTGCCCCCGGCGCGGGCGGATCCTTTGGCTTGAATACGCGCCTGTGCGCCTGCCAGATCTGCCTGCAAGTTCAGGTTTTCAAGCGAAGTGCCCAATTGCGGATCAAACAGACGCGCATTTCTGGTCTGTATTTGCCCGCTGACAGCCCCCAGCGTGGGCGGCCCATTGATTGCCAAATCAAACTGCGCAGCACCACGCAAAGACCGGGGCGCAATAAAGCTGTCGCCAAGCGCCAAAGGTGCAGTGCCTGACACATCCAGCGCCACAGCCCCCTGTGGCAACCCCACTTGCCCGTTAACTTGTGCCTGCAATCCGGCAATTCCCTGCGCATTTGCATCTAGCACCCAAGCGGCATCTGCCGCATCCCGGTTCAAATCCGCCTCCAGCGACAACGCCCCCGCCAAAGCTGTGCTGATCTGTCCGGCATCATTCAGGTGGGCTTTCACATGCAAGGCCCCATCGTCAGACGAAACGGCCCCCTGTGCAGTGACCGACAGCGATGGATTTTCAACAGCCAGTGACTTTAACTGCACCCCAGTGTGATCCCGCGCCACCGCAAGCGTCAGCTGGCTTGAGCCACGCAGCATTTTATCAGCCATCGCTTGGCCAATCGCCAAGTCCTGCCCTGTCGCCGCAAGATCGGCCTGAAACGCTCCGGACAAAAGCTCTGCTTCGGCGGTCAGGTCCATCTTCAGGGACCCTGCCAGCGCCATGCCGCTCAGCTCTGCAAAAGCAGCAAGGTCTTGCACCGTGCCAGAAAGTGAGGTGGTCAGCGCGATCTTGCGATCCGCTGTCAGAATTTCCGCATCCCCGGTAACACTCAGCGTCTGGCCGCGCAGCGCGAGCGCGCCAAGATGCAATGGCCCCCCCCTTTGCCAGTCCGCCTGAAACGACACATCCAGATTGGGCCCAAACGCGGATGCCAATTTGCTGTCTTGTGGTTGAAATCCCGCCAGCTGAGCCGAAACCCTGGCCGAAAGTTCAGAGGCATCAACCGGGTCCAACCGTCCGTCCAGTCGCAGCTGGCCGCTCGCAATTTCCAGGTCCGGCGTTTCCAGAGCATCAAAGCGCAGCACGCCATACACCGCATCGCCGCGGGCGGCATCATAGTTCAACGCAAGTTGCGCAGAAGTGACGTCAATCGCTTGTCCCGCAATAGGAAGCCGTGTTTTTGACCGGTCACCCTGACCCAGATTGCCGTTCAGCGCTATTCGCTTTGGCTGCCCCCCTGGTGCAAGCGCCAACGAGCCGCTGATATCTAGCGCCGCCGTGGAAACCGTAAGCGTGCTGACATCCAGCGCACCATCCGCAGCGCGCAATGCGCGCGCCGACAGGGCAACATCATCCCCAAAAAAGTTTTGATATTCCGGCAGAAAAAGCGCGCTCAGATCGCCCGATAGGTCCGCACGAAACACCCGTGCCTCGGTTTCTGTGCGTTGGGTTTCAATCCGGCCGCCAAACCGCGCTACCCCATCTGTTGCAACCTTTAGGTCAATGCCCAAATCATCGATGGGCCCCTTGCCCAGCGCGGTTACCTCCAGCGCGGGCTTGCCGGGTAAATCAATCAGAGTGGCAATCACCCCGCCCCTATCTTCGCTGACGTTCAGGTTCAAATCCAAGGCACGCGCAACATTGTCAAACGTCGCCGCCACATCAAACGTGCCGCTTGGCCCGTCCAGCCGCGTCAGCACCAATCGCGCAGATCCCGCCCCATCTTTAAGGCTGGCATTGCCACGCGCAGACACGGTTGCCGCCAAACCAAACAGCGAGTCCCCAAGTTTGATTTCAGCAAATTCCAACGCGCCCAGCGCCACTGAGACAGGCAAATCAGGCAAGGCAAACGGGGTTGCTTCTGGGGTTGGCGCTGCAGCGCTTTGCACAGGCGTGCGGATCAGCTCGATGCGCTTTGCGGATATCTTTTCGATGTTCAATGCCCCGCGCAGCAGTGCCGAGCGTTGCCAGACCAATTTGGCTTGTTCTAGCTTAAACCAAACGCCGTTAGCGTCAGAAATCGTCAGCAAATCCAGCTCTGCCGAAGAACTCAACGCGCCCTTAAAGCCCTGAATACGCACCGTGCGTGCACCATCTGACAAAGCCTCCTCTAGAAAGGCGACAATGCGCGACTGGCCTTCTTGAGCCTCTTGCTGTGCCAAAGCCATTGGAGCCCAAAGCAGCACCGCCAAGATCACAAAAACCTGCCTCAAAACGACTGTCCTATTCCGATATAAAAGGCCAGATTGTTGCTGGCAGTTGGGCTGCGCACCGGGGTGGCCACATCAACGCGAATGGCCCCAATTGGCGTATTATACCGCGCACCAATGCCCACACCCGCATGCCAATCACTGCTGCCGGTCCAGCCAGCCCCCGCCGAAATCATCCCAGCGTCTGCAAAAACTGCGGCCCCCCAGGGTCCGGTAATGTCGTGGCGCATTTCAAACGAAGCACCCGCAAAACTGCGCCCGCCAGTGGCCACGCCGCCTTGCAGCGCCCCCAGTGACTGATAGCTCAGCCCGCGCACAGTGTCTGGCCCACCAGAATAAAACAGCCAGTCCGGTGGCAAAGACCCGATAGATCCGCCGGCCACGGTGCCCAATTGCACCCGCCCGGCCAGCCGAGTTTTGCCGCTGGCCCCCAAGGCACGATAGGCGCGCGCGTCCACGGTTGCGCGCAGCCCTCCACTGTCAGCATAAATCAAAAAGGGCTGCGCCCCGGTGGCAAGATACCAGCCTTGCCGTGCATCCAACCGATCATCGCGCTTATCCCACACCATAGTGGACGGCAACGACACCAGCGTCACGTGCCGGGTCGAGAAATTATCAGTGATCTTAGATCGGGCAATTTCAGCAAAAACTGACCCGGTTTTGGTTTTGGAAAACCGGTGTTCAAAACCAAACGACAACTCGGCACTTTCTTGCAAAAATGTGGGTTCATCCAGTCGGGTCACCCGCGCGCCAATCTGCAAATTTGTATCCGGTGTAAGGGTTGCCGGACGGGCATAAGTCACGCCAAAATCAGCGTCTACTCCGCCGCTGTTGCCCCCAATCCCCGTGACCTCGGCATCAAACCGCAACCGCTCGGCCCCGCCAAAAAGATTGCGATGCAACCAGAAACCGCTCAGACCCAGCCCCTCGTCAGAGGTCAGCTCTGCGCCAATACCAAACCGCCGAAGCGGGGCTTCGACCAACACCGCCGTGACATCCATCATACCATCTGCGGCCACATCGCCCTCGGTCAACGCCACCGAGGCAAAGCCTCCGCTGTCGCGCAGCCGTTCTGCCACACGTGTGACAATGTCGGGGTGATATTGCGCGTTACGGGGCAAACCACCAATCGCATCAATCCGCTCGGCCCGCATCCGGCTTTGGCCTTGGGGCATCAACTGGCCAAAGCGAGCTTGGGGTCCCGGCGCAACTTGCAGATCCGCGTTCAACACGGCCTTTGCTGCATTGGCCCGTATCGACTGCCGCGCAATCTTGGCTTTTGGATGCCCCATGCCGCGCCAAGCATCAATCGCCGTTTCTGCCGTTTTGCGCAGGATCAAGGTCGATGCCTCGGCCCCAGCCACAAACCCTTCTGGCAGATCCGTGCCAGGCACCACTGGCGCAATGGACACTTTCCCCAGCTGATACTTGCGCCCAGCGTCTACGGATATCCGCACGCTGTCATAGCGCGCGACTTGTCTAAACGGCGACACATTGCTGGCTTCACGCCCATCAAGTGTAATGGAAATGACGGGCCCAAAATATCCCCGCTCATAAAGGGTGGCCGCAAGCTTGCGATAATCGGCCTGCGCCGTGGCCACCAGATCCTGGGGCGCTACGGCACTAACCGTCTCGATGGCGGCCAAAGCAGAATTGCCCATTAGCGCCTTGCGCAAAGCCTTGTCGTCGCCAACGACCTCAAAACTGACATCAGCATGCACAGTTGCTGCGCTTAGGAAAAGCCCAGCCAAAAAACTTGCTACTATCGCGATGCGCATTCTTGCTGCCCCTGCGCAGAAGTGACCAACTTGCCCCACCCATGTGGTTGCGTTTGGACGTTAGTGCAAGACGCCCCAAGGTTCCATCGGCATGTTGGTCGTTGCCCCGTACCGAGGCAAAAATTTTCTTGGCAATTTCAGTGGCAATCCCGCGGCTGGCTTTCTATTCTGCAAAAAAAGGGAGCAGAGCTTGCGGCGGTTTTTGGCGATATTGGGTCTTATCAGCGTCGTAGCCGCCTTTGCAGCCGGAATTTTCAGCGTTGGATATCGCGCCGCCCTAGGGCCCGTGTCTGAACAAGGTCAGGTTTACCTGCGCTCGGCCGCAGACCGCTTGGTCGGTCAATTGGCAAGGTTTCGCCAACTCGCGGTACTGACGGCAGATCATCCAGATGTAGGGTCCATCGCACGCCAGCCCGAAACAGCCGACAGCCTATTACCTTTGCTGCTGAAAATGTCAGATACTTCGGGTGCGCTGGAAATTGCTTATGTGGATCACGCAGGCAACATGCTGGCCAGCTCGCAGCCCTCTCATGTGGGGCAAAGTTTTGCCCAAACCCTGCATTTTCAACGGGCCCAAAGCGGCGCATTGGGTTTTGACCATTCTGTCCTGAACGACGGCACCCGGATCTTTGCCTTTATGGCCCCCGTGTATATTGGCGGGCAGGCTGCGGGCGCAGTTTTGGTGCGGGTCGATATGGAGACGGTCGAGGAATCCGATTGGCGCAGCGCCCCCCAGGTGGTCTTCTTTACCGACACCGAAAAACAAATCTTTGTCTCCAACCGCTCTGAAATACTGCATCAGACCTTTGCAGACACCACCGGAGCCGCAGAATTTGCCCCCAACAACGTTACCCAAACCGCAGGTCACACCGAATGGCAAATAACCGGGCAACGGTTTTTGCCCAGCAATGCGCTGTATCTGGAACTGCCACAGCCCATCATTGGCATGATCGGGCATTCGCTAATTTCGACGGCCCCTGCCCAGCGCCTTGCTGGATTGCAGGCCTTGGTGGGTGCCGCGCTCTCGCTGGTGTTTGGCGGGTTCTTGTTTTTCATGGCTGAACGCCGCCGTGCCCTTTCTGCCGTCAATGTCCAGCTCGAAGCTCGCGTGGCCGCCCGCACCGTTCAGCTGACAAACGCCAACGTCAATCTACGCCATGAAATCGCCGAACGCCGCGAGGCCGAAGAGGCCCTGCGCAAAGCCCAGTCAGATCTGGTGCAGGCCGGTAAACTCTCTGCCCTGGGGCAGATGTCCGCCGGGATCAGCCATGAATTAAACCAGCCGCTTATGGCCATTCGCTCTTTTGCGGAAAACGCCGTGCAATTTCTGGACCGCGATCGCCCGGCCGAAGCTGCCAACAATCTGGATCGCATCAGCGAATTGTCGCGCCGCATGGGCCGGATCATCAAGAACCTGCGCGCCTTTGCCCGACAAGAGCATGAACCGGTGACCGATGTGGACATCACCTCGGTGATCGACGCGGTGTTTGAGCTGTTGCAACCGCGCCTGCACGCAGAACAGGTGATCGTGAACCGCACCCAGCCCGATACCCCGATTTGGGTGCGCGGTGGCGACGTGCGCCTACAACAGGTGGTGATGAACCTTGTCAGCAACGCCGCTGACGCCATGGCGGAAAGCGACGAAAAACAACTCGATATCATCGTGCAACCCGCCGGGTCACAGGTGCAGGTGATTGTCGCAGACAGCGGTCCGGGCCTGCATGATGCTGACAAGATCTTTGACCCGTTCTACACCACCAAAGAGGTCGGCCAATCCGAAGGCATGGGCCTTGGGCTTTCGATCTCTTATGGTCTGGTGCAAAGTTTTGGCGGCAATATCACCGGACGCAACCGCGATCACGCAGGTGCTGAATTCACCGTGTCACTGACACGCTCTGAGCACACAGATGAAATGGAGTAGGCATGACCAATACAGTCTTATTGGTGGATGACGACCGCGCCGTGCGCGACGCGCTTAGCCAAACCCTCATGCTGGCCGATTACGACGTGATCACTGCGGGCAGCTATATCGAAGCCAAAGACCATATTTCAGCCGCGCTGGACGGGGTGATTGTCAGCGATATCCGCATGCCGGGCAAAGATGGCTTTGCGCTCTTGGCCTTTACAAAAACCGTGGACCCCGATCTGCCCGTGGTCTTGCTGACCGGCGAGGGCGACATCCCAATGGCGGTGCGCGGCGTTCAGTCCGGCGCGTTTAATTTTCTAGAGAAACCCTGCGAGACCAAAGATTTCCTTGCGGTGGTCGCGGGGGCTGTGCGGGCGCGATCTATGGTTTTAGAGAACCGGCAAATGCGCCAGCAGTTGGAAAGCGGCGATGCCGCCGCGCGCATGCTGTTTGGCCATTCAGAACAGGCCGAAACCCTACGCAATCAAGCCCGTCGTGCGGCCGCCGCTGGCACGGATGTTCTGGTTCTGGGGGCACCGGGTTCTGGCAACGCAAAAGTCGCCGAGGTCATTCACCTTTTGGCCGATGGCACCACTGCCCCATTTGAAAAACTATCCGCCGCCGGTCTGACCAAAGATGCGCTGGTCGCTGCTTTGGATGGGGCCGCGGGCGGTTCCTTGTTTTTGGATGAAATAGCCGCCATGGCCCCGGATGTGCAATTTGCACTGCTCAACCGGCTGGAAACCAACAGCCAAACGCGGGTGATTGCCGGCTCCTACCGCGATCTACAACTTGAGATGCAACAGGGGCGGCTGAATGCAGAACTGTTTTACCGTCTCAATGTCATGCAGGTGCGTATTCCAACTCTGAAAGAGCGCCCCGAAGATATTCCGGTGCTGTTTCGCGCCTATGTGCGCATCGCCAGCACACAAACAGGTGTGGCCGAACCAGAGGTGACCCCGGATGTGGTGGCTGACTTGATGGCTCAGGACTGGCCCGGCAATGCCCGCGCCCTGATGAACACCGCCACGCGCTTTGTGCTGGGTGTCCATGATGGCGACCCATCCGAAGAATTGGGCCTTAGCGAACAAATGGCCCGAGTGGAACGCTCGTTGCTCACCTCGGCCCTAAAACGCCACGCGGGCAATGCCACCGAGGCAGCCAAAGCGCTCAAGCTGCCACGCAAAACTTTCTATGATAAATTGGCACGTCACGAGATTCGCGCAGAGTTATACCGCTAACAGCTGTGCGGAAATCCGCACAGCCCCCAGATGGCGTGTGCGAAGGTTCGCACACTTGCGGATCAGGTTCATAATTGGCCCGAGCAATAAGCTTCATAAGTGCCTATTAAATATACGTTTTCAAAGATCTTGAATATTTTCCGCACTTCCCCTTGATCACATTTTCGTCATGGGTCCCTCTAGGGTTGCGAGGGTTCTACGAGACCTCAATCGAAATTTTGGATCACCTAGGGAGGAAAGATCATGAAATTTATCACTGCTGCACTTGCCACATCCGTTGCGCTGGGCGCTGGCGTTGCTCAAGCGAGCGATGCCTGTGATGCCGGCGAAGTTGTTATCAAATTCAGCCACGTTACAAACACCGACAAGCACCCAAAAGGCATCGCCGCCTCTTTGCTGCAACAGCGCGTCAACGACGAGATGAACGGCAAAGCCTGCATGGAAGTGTTCGGCAACTCGACGCTTTATGACGACAACAAAGTACTCGAAGCTTTGCTGCAAGGTGACGTTCAACTGGCCGCACCATCACTTTCCAAGTTTGAAGCCTTCACCAAGAAATTCCGTCTGTTTGATCTGCCCTTCATGTTCGAAGACATCAACGCAGTTGACGCGTTCCAGGCCTCTGACGCAGGGCAGGCGATGAAAGACAGCATGAAACGCCGTGGCCTTCAGGGCTTGGCCTTCTGGCACAACGGCATGAAGCAAATGTCTGCCAACACACCTTTGCTTGAGCCAACAGATGCCAATGGCTTGCGCTTCCGCGTGCAGTCTTCTGACGTGCTTGTGGCCCAAATGGAAGCCATCGGTGGCAGCCCACAAAAAATGGCCTTCTCCGAAGTATACGGTGCCTTGCAACAGGGCGTTGTGGATGGTCAGGAAAACACCTGGTCCAACATCTATGGCAAGAAATTCTTCGAAGTTCAGGATGGTATCACAGAAACCAACCACGGGATCATCGACTATCTGGTTGTGACCTCTGGCGAATGGCTGGACGGTCTGGACGCAGATGTGCGGGATCAATTCCTGTCGATTCTGGACGAGGTCACCGCAACCCGGAACAGCGAATCCTTTGCTGTGAACCAAGCCGCGCGCCAATCTGTGATTGATGCCGGCGGCGTTGTCCGTGAATTGACCGCTGAACAGCGTGCCTCATGGGTTGAAACCATGAAGCCGGTCTGGGCGCAATTTGCTGACGACGTGGGACAAGACAACATCGACGCGGCGCAAGCCATCAACAACGCGATGTAAATCCAGGCGCTTGCAAAGGGTCCGTCTCTCTATTCGGCGGGCCCTTTTTTATGCGCAAATGAAACCTGAGGGAGGGGAAAATGCATCCGAAACCAGGCGAATCCTTTATCGACAAGATCGAAGAAAACCTGATCGCCTTTCTACTAGGCGCGATGACACTACTGACCTTTGCCAACGTGATTGCGCGCAAAGGATTTAATTCAAACATTTTATGGGGCCTTGAACTCACCGTCTTTATGTTCGGCTGGTTGGTGCTGTTGGGCGCATCCTATGCGGTCAAAAAAGGCGCACATCTGGGCGTCGATGCCATCTTGAACATGGTATCAGCCCCTATGCGGCGCACTTTTGGGCTGATCTCGATTGTGATCTGCATAATGTTCACCTTTTTGCTGCTCAAGGGCGCATGGGACTATTGGGCAAATTTTGCCAACTTGCCAAAAACCGAAGGCCGCTGGTTCCCCTTGGGCTTTGAAGACAAGTTTCTGGCCAAAGGCTGGTACGAAGTCGACGACATCCCTCATCCGGGTTTTCTGAAATGGATGGAAGACGTGTTCAACGAAGGTGAATCCTACGAAAAACTACCACGTTTGCTGCCCTATGCTGTTCTGCCTATTTCCATGTCCCTGATGCTGCTTCGCTTTGTGCAGGCCGGTATGGCTGTGTGGACCGGACAAACAGATCGCATTGTGGCCAGTCATGAAGTCGAAGATGAAATTGCGGAAGTCCGCGAACAGCGCGGGGAGGACATCTAATGTCTGTCATCATTCTATTTGTCATGGTCATTGGGTTTCTGATGATCGGTGTTCCGATCGCGGTGTCTTTGGGCATGTCGTCTGTATTGTTTCTCTTGTGGTTCAGCGACACGTCTCTGGCCGCAGTGGCACAAACCCTGTTTGAGGCCTTTGAAGGCCACTACACCTTGCTGGCGATCCCGTTCTTCATTCTGGCCTCCTCCTTTATGTCCACCGGCGGTGTCGCCCAGCGCATCATTCGCTTTTCCATTGCCTGCGTGGGGCACCTACGCGGTGGTCTGGCCATCTCTGGGGTCTTTGCCTGCATGATGTTTGCAGCCCTGTCTGGCTCTTCTCCAGCCACGGTTGTTGCCATTGGGTCCATCGTAATCGCAGCGATGCGCCAAGCTGGCTATTCCAAGGAATTCGCGGCTGGTGTGATCTGTAACGCGGGCACCTTGGGCATTTTGATCCCACCCTCGATTGTGATGGTGGTTTATGCGGCAGCTGTCGAAGTGTCGGTTGGCCGGATGTTCCTTGCTGGCGTCATTCCAGGCATTCTGGCTGGGGTCATGCTGATGGTGGCCATCTATGTTATGGCGCGCATCAAGAATATGCCAAAGGGCGAATGGCTTGGCTGGGGTGAAATCTGGACCAGCTTCCGCGATGCGGCCTGGGGCCTGTTGCTGATCGTCATCATCATGGTGGGCATCTATGGCATTCCCGGCGTCACCGGAGCGTTCTTTACGCCCACCGAAGCCGCCGCCGTTGCCTCGGTCTATGCTTTCTTTGTCGCAAGTTTCATCTACCGCGACATGGGTCCATTGGCTGCCAAGGACGGCGGTCACCGCACCTCGCTTATGCAAAAGCCCTTGGCTGTGATCACTGCCTTCTTTCACGAAGACACACGCCGGACGCTGTTTGAAGCAGGCAAACTGACCATCACCTTGATGTTTGTCATCGCCAACGCGCTGATCCTGAAACACGTGTTGACCGAAGAACAGATCCCGCAAGCTGTGGCAAACACCATGCTTTCGGCTGGCTTCGGACCCGTCATGTTCTTGGTTGTGGTCAACATCATCCTGCTGATCGGCGGTCAATTCATGGAGCCATCAGGACTCTTGGTGATCGTTGCTCCGCTGGTGTTCCCAATTGCGATTGAACTGGGCATTGACCCGATCCATCTGGGCATCATCATGGTGGTGAACATGGAAATCGGCATGATCACCCCACCGGTTGGCTTGAACCTGTTTGTCACCTCTGGTGTTGCAGGCATGCCAATGATGGGCGTTGTCCGCGCCGCGCTGCCTTTCCTGGGTGTGCTGTTCATCTTCTTGATCATGGTCACCTATATACCGGCGCTGTCTACCACATTGCCGAATGCCTTGATGGGGCCGGAGATCATAGTGAATTAGAGCCTAATAAGGCGTTTCAGCACTAAAAAATCAAGTACGGCCCGCTGATCATTCGGCGGGCCGTTTTTTATTTCCAGCTGCGCATTAACACTTTCTTAGCCACAATCTGTCAGCAATCTAGCGTCATAATCCATTCATCAAACTGTCACGCAACTGCAGCAAAAGGCGCAGATAAACCCGGTGATTTTGGCTGACTTACCCAGCCAATTCCTAGCAAAAAACACTTAGCAAGGATAACCACCATGGTTGATAAAACGCTTAGCGATCTGTCTTGGGACGATTTTGATGAACACCGCGACCCGCGCCCAGAGGGCAACCAATTTGACGAGGTTGTCGACAAAGCAATTTCCCGGCGCGGCTTCCTGGGCGGCGCATTGGCCTTTGGCTCTGGCGCTGCGGTTTTTGGCACCGGCCTGCTGAGCTCGACCACCGCTGCCAAAGCAACCAAAGCCACCGCTCACGCCAAATTCTCTTTTACCCCCATCGACATTGCAACCGACCACGCGGTGCATGTTCCAGCTGAATATGATCACAAGGTACTGGTGCGTTGGGGCGACGCCCTGTGGTCCGAGGCCAAGGATGCCTATTCCGCTGAAGCTGGCGTATCGGTCGACATGTCTGACAAGGTATTTGGCGAAAACACCGACGGTATGGAACTGTTTGAAGTCGACGGTAAACAGCTGATCGCGGTAAACTCGGAATATGTGAACCCAAAGATCAACTTGCCCAAAGAAGCCGACGGCAGCCCCCGCACCGCGGACGAGGTAAAACTGCTGAAAAACCTGCAAGGCGTGACCGTTATGGAAGTGGCCAACAGCGGCGACGGATACCAGGTCGTTGTCGACAGCCCTTACAACCGCCGCATCACCCATGAAACCAAAATGACATTGGCGGGTCCGCTGGCCGGCCACGCTTTGGTGCAAACCAAGGCAGATCCTAAGGGCACCACTGTCAAAGGCACTATGAACAACTGCGGTTCCGGCAAAACGCTCTGGGGCACATATCTGACCTGCGAAGAGAACTTTAACGGCTATTTTGGCGCAACAGGTGCCGAGCCTGTTGGCGAGGGCTATAAGCGTTACGGCATCGGTGGCGAAGGCCGCTATGGCTACGAAAAGTTTGATCCACGCTTTGACATTTCAAACGAACCAAACGAACCCCACCGCCATGGTTTCATCACTGAAATTGACCCGAGCAATCCAAATTCAGTGCCCGTAAAGCGCACCGCTTTGGGCCGCTTCAAACACGAAAACGCCGAAATGGTGCACGCGCTTGATGGGCGTATCGTTGTGTATCTGGGTGATGATGAACGTGGCGAATACCTCTACCGCTATGTGTCCAACGGCACCTATGCGCCCGGTCGCGCAACAGATGGTTTGCTCGATGATGGTGTCTTATTCGTGGCCAAATTCAACGAAGATCAAACCGGCGAATGGCTGGCCCTGACCCCGGAAACAACCGGAATGACTGCGGCTGATATCCTGTGCTTCACCCGTTTGGCCGCCTCTGCCGTTGGGGCCACAACAATGGACCGTCCAGAATGGGTTGCCGCCAACCCGCTCAAGGCCGAAGCATACTGCGCCCTGACCAACAATAAAAACCGCGGCGTCAAACCAAACGCGGGGGGCGATGACACATCTGTTAATGCCGTGAACCCACGTGAAACCAACAAATACGGTCAAATTGTACGCTGGACCCCAGCCGGTGAAAACCATGCAGCTGATACCTTTGCTTGGGATCTATACGTGATGGCAGGCAACCCAACCGTCTATGACAACGCCTATTCAGGGTCAGACAACGTCAACGCGGGCAACATGTTCAATTCACCAGACGGCATGGCATTTTCCTCAGACGGCATGCTGTGGATCCAAACCGATGGCGATTACAAGAACAAGGGCGACTTCGAAGGCATGGGCAACAACCAGATGCTGGTTGGCGACCCGGAAACAGGCGAAATTGCACGTTTCATGACCGTCCCAAACCGCGCCGAAGTCACGGGCCTGTGCTGGTCGGCGGATAAATCAGTGGCCTTTGTTGGGGTGCAACACCCCGGCGGATCCTGGCCCGACGGGACAGGCAACCCACGTTCTTCTGTTGTGGCTGTATGGCGCAAAGACGGCGCAACATTTGGCTAAACCCGGCCAATAAAGACAGAAAAGCGCGACACCAATAGGCTGCCGCGCTTTTTCAATTTCAGCCCAATTAGAGCCTGTTATCAAGCATCTCGCGTGACAGAAGCCGCATCAAATGCGCGCCCATCATACTGAACAACCTCTGCCCCATAGTTGAACCAAAACCGTTCAGTTGCGGTGTCACGCACGCGCAGCCCATCCGGCAGATCCATCACGGTTATCCCGGCCTTTTCCAGCAGCGGCGTCAAGATCGCGCACCAACCAGCCACGTCAGCCCACCCCGCAACATAGCTGGTGTGTCCATTGCTCATCACGGCGGCCTCGCCCTGGGCAGTGCGCAGCACCACATCCGCGGTGCCTTCCAGCAACTCGCGATAGCCGGTAAACGCCCCAGCATTGCCCAATGACACTGGTGAATCCGGTCGCAGGGATTCCACACGATCCACCACCACATCCAACCCGTCAATGGCTGGCGGCAACGGCAGCGGAATGTTCATATTCTGATCGCGCGCACCACTGCGCGGACCGATCACAACCTGGGCTTTTACCTGTGTTAGAGCCTGTTTTAGACCCGCATCCATATGCATCAGCCCGGGGCCCAGCACCAGTTTGTATCCGTCAAAATCACGCTGCTCGGGCCGCAGAATATCCACCGACAAACCCATACGGCGTAACGCCTTATAGGTGTCAAACACCAAACCAAAATAGCTCAGCCCCGCCCCATGTGGCTGCACCGCCCAGGCCGCATCCGCGTCATAGTCAAAGATCAAAGCAACCGGTGCCTGCACATTCTGCACATCTGGCGCCGCCGCGATTTCGTCGCGCACCTGACGTGCCTCGACAATCGCCGGCGCATCCACGCCATCGGGGCGCAACATGCCCGCGTGCATTTGCTCTTGGGCCATCGGGGCCTGACGCCAGCGGAAATAACACACCGCCTCGGCCCCATGGGCAAAGGCTTCCCAGCTCCACAAACGCACCATGCCGGGCAAGGGGGCCGGATTATAGGGTGCCCAGTTCACTGGGCCGGGTTGCTGCTCCATTACCCACCAACGGCCCTTACCGACCGCACGATAAAGATCATGGTGAAAGGCCTGAAAATCCGGGTCCCCCTGACGGGCAAAGGTCTTTTGATGTGCCGCATCCGCCCCAACCCGATCCTCAAGGAACCCCATGGGGTAGCTGTCCCAAGTGGCAATCTCCAGATCATCGCCCACCTTATAGTGGTCAAAATCAGTGATCCGCCCCATGTAATTGTGCGAGGTTGGTGCCTTGGAATGTGCCTTGATGATATCGGTCTGCAAGCGGTTGAAGGATACAACTTGATCGCTGGTAAAGCGACGGAAGGCCAGCGCATGGGCTGGGTTAGGCTCTGTTACGGTCAGGTTTGGCAAATCAATCTGGTCAAAACTATTATATTCCATCGACCAGAAAATATTGCCCCAGGCCGTGTTCAGCGCCTCGATTGATCCATAGCGATCCGCACACCAAGCCCGAAAGGCATCACGCGCTGCATCGCTGTAGGAAATGGTGGTGTCGTGACAGCCATATTCGTTATCGGTCTGCCAGGCCCCCACATGAGGGTTTTTGCCGTAACGCTCGGCAAACAGCGTCACGATACGCGCGCATTCCTTGCGATAGCCCGTATGGCTAAAGCAATAATGCCGCCGTGAACCAAACTTGCGCGGCCTGCCGTCTACATCCACCGCAATCATATCAGGGTGTTTGTCGATCATCCAGCGCGGTGGCGTTGCGGTGGGCGTGCCCAACACAACTTTCAGCCCCGCAGCCCCCAGCACCTCGATGGCTTCATCCAGCCACTCAAAGCGTAATTCGCCTGGTTTAGGCTCTAATTGTGACCAGGCAAATTCGCCGATACGCACCCATGTCAGGCCCGCCTCGACAATCCGCCGCGCGTCATCGGCCCACAGGGATTTCTCCCAATGTTCTGGGTAATAGCAGGTGCCAAGTGTTCTTTTCATGTCTTAACTCACAGGATGACCTGATGCTCTGCCTGCCCTTTGACATCGGACATTTCGCAGACATAGGTTTTGCCTTCGTTCGGGCCATCTAACCCAACAGCGGCAGTTGTTACAAAGAGTGACCTCAGGTCAGCCCCGCCAAATGCCGGGCAGCTGGTCTGCTCTCCTGCAAAGGATACAGCGCGCAAAAACGTACCATCTGGCGCATAACACGCCACGCGGTTGACACCCCATTGCGCGTTCCACAGGTTGCCCTCGGCATCCACAACAGAGCCGTCCGCGTTCAGGCCCTCAGCGCTCACGTCAATAAAGACGTCTGGCGTACCAACGGGCCAGCCAAGCGAATCCAACGCCACTTTCATTATTTTATTGGCGCGTGTGTCGCAGAAATAAGCCAGATCCCCCGAGGGGGCAAAACAGATCGAATTGGACACGGTGATATCGCCAAACAGCTTGCGCACTTCACCCTTATAATAGCGATAGATCGCACCCGCCTGTGGCTCACCATCTATGCCCATGGTGCCAATCCAAAATCCACCCTGCGGATCGGCACGGCCATCATTTGACCGCGTCACCGGGTTATCTGCCTCAATGTCAGCCAGCTTTTTACGCGCACCATTGATCAAATTCAGGCGATATAGGCCCGATTCAGAGGCCATCATCAGCGTATTGTCATCAACCCAACCCGCGGCTGATACATATTCGTCAAATACCCATTCCTGGGCCTCATCGCCCTTGCGGGTCAGCAATCGGCGGCCCAAGATGTCAAACCAAAACAACTGCTGGCGCGTTGGGTGCCACAACGGCCCCTCGCCCAATTCACAAACACGTTCATCAAAAACCGCCGAAGTCATTAGCTCATCACCCGATCATAAGCCGCCACAATAGCGTCTGCTTTCATGCGCACCTCTGCGGCGCTCATGCCGACCTTATAGATGCCAGAGCCAATGCCAAACCCCGTGATGCCCGCAGCCACCCAATCGGCAAAATTGTCAGGACCAGCCCCGCCAACCGCGTAAACCGCAGTTTCTGGCGGCAACACAGCCCGCACGGCTTTCACACCGTTCACGCCCAGCAAATCGCCTGGGAAAATCTTCAGCCCATCCGCACCCGCACGCAGCGCCGCAAAACATTCGGTTGGTGTGATCACACCTGGCCAAGACTGCATGCCCAGTTCTTTGGTCTTTTCAATCACCGGCACGCAGCAATCTGGGGAAACGATCAAATCGCCGCCCGCGTCTTTGACCTTTTGTACATTTTCAGGGGTCAGGACCGTGCCCGCCCCGATCAATGCATCTTTGCCATAGGCGTCGACAATCTTGGCGATGCTGTCAAACGGCTGTGGAGAGTTCAGCGGCACTTCGATGCGGTCTATGCCCGCCTCAAGAATACCCTCACAAATTTCGACAACTTCGTCCGGTTTCACGCCACGCAGAATGGCAATTATTTCACGGCCCATCAGTTCGAATCCTTTACTACGGAATAGGCGGCTTTCAGGCCGCTCAATGTCATGTCTTTCACGGAATGCACCGACGCAGAAACACCCTGCACCGCCAGTCCGTCTTGATATAGTTTCGACAGCGCAGGCGCGCCGATCATCGCGATCTCCATGCCCAGCCAATAGGGCCGCGCACCGGCCAGTTCCAGACCAATCAAATAGCCTGACAGCCGCGCTTTGCCCTGTGTTGGGCTCATATCACCCACCAAATTTTCGGCCCGCAGCCCAAACAATTTGCTGGCGATGCCTTGCGGGCGCGACATGGCGTCTGACAAGGCCTCTTCAAAGGCCTGCGCATCCCAATTTGCGCCATTCACCGTATGGCGCAGCACAGAATTCTTGGACAAAAGCGCAAACAATTCGCCCGTCATAAAGGTTTGAAAACTGACAATTTCGCCCGCACTGATGCGCGCCCATTTGGTGTGGGTGCCCGGCAGGCACAACACGCCGTCAAACTCGGGATTTTGTGCCAGATAGCCGGCGATTTGGGTTTCTTCGCCGCGCATCACATCCGCAGGGCGCGCTTGTTTGACGCCCGGCAAAATCCAAAGCGACAGGCGCGGATCATTCACGGCAACCCTTGTGGCGCGGGTCCCATCCGGCGGGGCGCAAGGCACGGTCAAATACGACGCTTCTTGCCAACCCTGTCGCGACCCTACCATGCCGCAGCAGATCACCGGGGTCACCTTGTCCTGCGGCAAATCCTCGTCGATCAGCTCAAGCAACGCATCTTCAAATTCCGACGGTTCCAAAGAGCCCATGCCACGATCCGAAGACCGCTCTCCGATGGCCTCGCCGGAATTATCCAGCAGGGTCAAACGCAGATTGCTGGTGCCCCAATCCACTGCCACAAGGGCCAGTTTTTGCCGTGTTGTGTCATTCATCCTGTGACTACAACGCCTCCGTCTACGACCATGGCCTGGCCTGTCATCATTTTGCTGGCATCTGATGCCATGAACAGCGTTGTGCCAACAATGTCTTCCGGACCCAATGTGTCTTTCAGGCACTGACGGCCAAGATGCTCGTCCAAGGCTTCGGGTGTGACCCACATTTCTTTTTGCTTATCGGTCAAAACCCAGCCAGGGGCCAGCGCATTCACCCGAATCCGGTCCGGGCCAAATTCGCGCGCCAAACTGCGAGTCATGCCATTGATGCCAGAATTGGCAGTGGTGTAGGCCGGATATCCCGCATTGCCCATCATATAGGAAATCGAGGTAAAGTTGATGATCGACCCACCTCCGGCGTCCTTCATGCCCTTGATCGCCTCTTGGCACGCAAAGAAATAGGCTTTCAGGTTGATGTCCTGCATCCAGTCCCAAAACTCTTCTTCGACCTCTAGCGTTTCGTGGCGCTTGTCATTGGCGGCATTGTTCACCAGCGCGGTGATCGGCCCGTGCGCCGCTGTGGCTTGCTGCATCGCCGCTTTAAGCGCCGCAATATCGGTGATGTCACACTTGATAAACAAGGGCCGCACACCGTGCTTTTGCTCCATCTCATCACAGAATTCTGTGGAATCCGACCGCTGCACAAAGGCCACTTTCGCGCCTTGCTGCAAAAATCCCTCGGTCAGGAAGGCACCGATCCCAGCGCCGCCTCCAGTGATAAAAACAGATTTGTCTTTCAGATCATGAAAGGTGGCATTCACTGACATCAGTGGCTCTCCCGTGTAACTGGGCGGGTATCTTTCCCGACCAAGAAATCCAGATCAGCGCCCTTATCGGCTTGCAAGACGTGATCAACATACATTTTCGCATACCCGCGGGTATAATACGGCTCTGGAGCCACCCAAACGGCGCGACGCGCGTCCAGTTCCTCTGCAGAGACCAGCAGTTCCAAAACACCGGTCGACGCAGACACCTTGATACGATCCCCGGTTTTCACCAGCGCAATCGGCCCACCCGCTGTCGCCTCTGGGGCCACATGCAAGATCACCGTGCCAAAAGCCGTGCCCGACATGCGCGCATCAGAAATCCGCACGATATCGCGAATACCCTGTTTCACCAGCTTGCCTGGTACGGGCATATCGCCCACCTCTGGCATGCCCGGATAGCCCTTGGGACCGCAGTGCTTCAGCACCAGAATGCTGTCTTTGGTCACGGGTAAATCATCGCGGTCGATATTGGCTTTCAATTCTTCGATGCTTTCAAACACATAGGCTTCGCCCTCATGCTCTAGCAAATGATCGCTGGCGGCGGACGGCTTCACAATGGCACCATTTGGCGCGACATTCCCCCGTAATACCCGCAATCCTGCTGCGGGTTTACGCGGCGCATCATAGGCGTGAATCACATCGCGATTATAGCACTCGGCCTCTTCGTAATAATGCGAGATATCTTTGCCCATCACGGTGTTGGCCTTGCGCAGCTTGTGCTGGATCTCTTTGAGAACCACAGGCACCCCGCCCGCATAACAAAAGTCTTCCATCAGGTATTTGCCCGACGGCATGCAGTTGACCAGCAGAGGAATTTCACCTCCGATTTCAAAATCTTCCATCGTCAGGTCAATGCCAACACGCCCTGCGAGCGCCAGCAGATGCACCACAGCATTTGTCGATCCACCCAGGGCCGCATTTGCCAGAATAGCGTTTTCAAAGCTTTCCTTGGTCAACACGTCAGAGATTTTCAGATCTTCCTCAACCATCTCAACGATGCGCTTGCCAGTCATATGCGCCAGCGCCATACGTCGCGCATCAACCGCAGGCAACGAGCCGTTCATTGGCAAGGACAGACCCATCGCTTCGGAAATCGAAGACATCGTGGACGCCGTGCCCATGGTCATGCACACGCCTTTGGAACGGCTCATGCCCGACTCCGTGGCCATAAAGTCTTTCAACGTCATGTCGCCGGCTTTAACGTCCATCGCGAACTTGCGCACATCGGTGCCAGAGCCAAGATCTTTGCCCTTCCATTTGCCGTTCAACATTGGTCCAGAAGACACAACAATTGCCGGCAAATCGACCGAGGCGGCCCCCATCAGCTGACCCGGAGTTGTCTTGTCACAGCCACCCAACAGCACAACACCATCCATGCCATAGGCCCGGCAGGATTCCTCGACATCCATCGCCAACAAATTGCGAAACAACATCGCTGTTGGCTTCATCTGGGTTTCGCCCAACGACATCACCGGAAACTCCACTGGAAAGCCACCGGCCTCCCAGACGCCGCGTTTCACGCCTTCGGCCAGCTCGCGCAGACCAGAATTGCACGGTGTGAGTTCCGACCAGGTGTTACAGATCCCGATCACCGGACGACCATCAAAAACATGATCTGGAAAACCCTGATTTTTCATCCAGCTACGGCGAATAAATCCATCTTTGTCCAGCATCCCGTACCAATCACGGTTGCGTCTTTTCTTGGTCATACCTTGGTTCCTTCAATCACCCACATCGTCCCCGGAAAGTTCCAAGGCAGGGTTAGGCCGTGGTTCATTAAGTAAGCGCCGCTCACTTCCAGCGTTTCTGTTTTCAGCAAGGGGTTGCCGCGCGAAAGTTCTGGCGCGTCTGCGCGGTTGATCAACTCAATCCGATAGGTCGCATCAGCGGTCAAACGGGTCAGACACAGAGGACGTGGTGCAATTTGGGCCGAGGTGTCGGCCTTGCCCGCAAACACCACAAAACGTCCGCCGCCATCAGCCAATTGCTGTTCTGCAATCACCGCAGGATCAGCACTGTCCAACCGCAAAATATCTGCGCCGATGGTCCAATGACGGTTGTCTTTCCACCACTGCGTGACCTCTTTTAGAACAGTCACCTCTTCCTCGGTCAGCTCGCGCGGGTCCATTTCAAACCCCATATGACGCTGGGCAGCCACCCAAGCGCGATAGCGAATGTCAAAGACCCGTCCAGAGGTGTGGCATTCCCGTGGGCCAACATGGCTGCCGGTGACGGCCATCGGTAAAAAGATCGCTGCATTATGCTGCATCCGCAACCGTTCCAGCGCGTCGTTTGAATCTGACAACCAAACACGTTGCGTCCGGCTGAGAATACCAAAGTCGATCCGTCCCCCACCAGAGGCGCAGCTTTCTATTTCCACATGCGGGAACGCTTCACGCAAACGATCTATCAGCGCATAAGAGCCCCGCGTCTGCGCCGCATCCGGCGACGGCAGAACCCGGTTATGATCCCATTTGATATATTCGATATCGTGGTCGCGCAAAATCGCACTGATACGGTCAAACAAAAAGTCCCGCACCTCGGGCAGCGCCATGTTCAACGCTTTTTGCTGACGCCCCAAAATCTGATCTTCGCCGCCCAGCGCCCAATCAGGATGCGCGCGGTGAATGTTGGAATTCTCGTTAATCATCTCTGGCTCAAACCAGATGCCAAAGGTCATATCCAAACTGTGAATATGATCGATCAACGGCTTTAACCCATCTGGGTATTTGCGCGGATCAACTTCCCAATCTGACAGCGCCTGTGTGTCGTCATCACGCTCACCAAACCAACCGTCATCCAGCACAAAACGTTCCGCACCCAAATCAGCAGCGCGATTTGCAATGTCTTTCAACTCTGGCAGGTTGTGGTTGAAATAGACCGCTTCCCAGCAATTGTAATGCACCGGCCGCGGACGATCCGCATCCGGCCATGTCACCACATTGTCGCGCAAATGCCGTTGAAACGCGATCGCGCAGCCATTGATGCCATCATCCGAAAACATCGCATAAAGCTTGGCTGTTTCGAAATGCCGTCCGGCCTCCATTTCAACTCGCGTGGCATGGCCAAACTGAATCTGGCGACGCCCATCCGGCAGCTCTTCGGCCGCCATTCGGTGCCCACCGGACCATCCGTAATGGAAAGCATAGGCATGGCCAGAGGTATTGGTTGCCCCACGACAGGGCACGATCAGACCGGGGAAATGCTCGTGGCCCGTGCGCCCCGTGCGGTTTTCCCGATAGCGCATGCCAGCCGACCAAGGTGTGCGGTTCATCTGGAACTCGCCACACCACCGACCGGCAAAATCAATCATCTCATCCGAGAATTGCGTTGCCGGGAACACCGGCGCGGACAGCCAATGCAAATGCACCGGCGCGTCGCTGTCGACAAACGCCTGCGCTTCGATGACATGGGTGCGTTCATCAATGGCAAAACGGGCCGTATAGGTCAATTTCTCAGATTTATCACTGAACGTCAGCGTCAATTTGCCGGGTTTTTGTTCAGCTTTTTCAAAACAGAATTTTGGCAACAGCGGCTTGCCGCCTGCGCCACGGAGAGACATCCCCGGCTGCCCAGGAAACGTACGCGTCGCCTCGGGGCATATAGAAAGTTCTGGGTTTTGGTCCAGCATGCCACCCGTCACATCAATCAGCTGTGCTTGATAAAGGGTGGTCAAGTTTTCGGTATCAGAAAGCCTTGGGCCCCAATAGACCACCTCAGCGAGGTGGTCATTTTGGGACCCAAGTACGAGCGTTTGACGCGAGTCATCAAGACGCCAACATTGGATCATTTAACGGCTCCTAAAGTGAGGCCAGCGATAAAGTGCTTTTGCATCAGGAAGAACATAGCAACCGGAGGCAAAGCGGCGACAATGGACCCTGCACTCATCAGGTGATACGCCGCACGATACTGAGCGTTAAAGCTCGTGATACCAGCGGTGACCGGCTGACTTTCAGCCCCCTGCGTAAGGACAATCGCCCAGAAGAAATCGTTCCAGATAAAGGTAAAGATCAGCACCGCCATAGCTGCCAAAGCAGGCTTCATAAGCGGCAAGACCACATACCAAAAGATCCGCCATTCTGCGACGCCTTCAACCCGTGCAACTTCGATCAGATCGAAAGGCAACGCACGAATAAAGTTCCGCATGAACAGAGTACAGAACCCAGTTTGGAACGCGATATGGAACAATACAAGTCCAGGAATGGTATTATACAGCCCCATATCCAATGTCAGGTCACGGACCGGAACCATCAGAATTTGGAACGGCACAAAGTTACCCGCCACAAACATGAAAAAGATCCATAAGTTCGATTTGAACTTATAAACGCCCAAGGCAAAGCCCGTCATCGAAGACAGAACCACGCAACCGATCATGGTGGGCACCGTGATCATCACAGAGTTCAGCATATACCGCGGCATATCCGAGGCAAAGAACACCTTGCCATAGTTGGTGGCAAACTCAAAAGACGTTGGAAATCCCCAGTAGTTACCCGTGGTGAAATCCGCGCCCGGTTTGATCGAAAAGACCGCAACCGCCAACAGCGGCAAAAGCCAAAAGATCAAAGCAACAGGCAAAAGCGCCTGATAAGACAGCTGCCAGCTGCGCGATGTTTTATCGATAGGTGTCGGAAACATATCAGCGGCCCCCTTTGTCGTCTTGGTACATCGAGTACAGGAAGTACGCGATAAAGCAGAGCATGATCATGAACAGAACAACGGCGATAGACGCACCATAGCCCATGCGGAAGCCATATTCGGACAGTGCAACTTCAAACATATAGAATGACAACACGCGGCTTTCGCCAAACGGGCCACCATTTGTCATGATCGAAATCAGGTCAAACGACCGCAACGCGCCAATGATGGTCACAACAAAGGCAATAAATGTCGCTGGTTTCAACTGTGGAACAATGATGTGCCACAACATGCGCCAGCCCTTTGCCCCATCAAGACGCGCGGCCTCGATTTGTTCAGGATCAACCGCATTCAAACCTGTAAGATACAGGATCATGCAATAGGCCGTTTGTGGCCACAGACCGGCCGCGATAATGCCGTAGGTCACAAACCTTTCGTCGCCCAGCACGTTGACAGGATCAATGCCAAACACGCCAAGGAACTGGTTCAGCAGGCCAAAACTTGGATCATAAAACCAAGTGAACACCAGACCAACCACGACCTGAGAAATCACGAAGGGGAAGAAAAACAGCGATTTATAAAGGCGGATGCCTGTCACTGTCTGGTTCAGGAATAACGCGATAAACAAACCAGCCGGAATGGCCAATAGATACAGGACCAGCCAGATCAGGTTGTTGCGCAACGATGTATAAAACGCATCGTCCCAATACAGTTCTTCGTAGTTTCCAAGGCCGACCCAAGAGGCTTCGCCCAGACCGTCCCAGTCATAGAAAGAGACGTTGATCGATGAAAAGATAGGATAGATAACGTAAAGCAGAAAGAAGGCGACACCTGGCACAAGAAAGAGCCAAGGGGTGACCGCTATCTCATTCCGCTTATACCACGACGTTTGCGTCGCAGCTTCGGTGGATGAAGACATAGTCAATCTCCGATATGTGAGGGATTCGCAGCCAGAAATGCCAAGGTCGTCGAAAGTTTTGGGACCTGCAATCTCTGCGAATTTTCAGAGAAAAAGGCGCAGCACGGGCGTGCTGCACCTTTCAGAGATGGATTATTTATAGATACGCTTTGCAGAGCGATCCAGACGATCCAGGATTTTGTCCAGATTGTCAGGCTTCACCATGAACTCTTGGAAACCTTCCATGGCAACTTTCGCCATTTCAGCAGGAGCGTCACGGTCAAAGAACTGTGCAACACCGCCAGGGCTGTTGGAAGACAACATTGTGAAACCTTCCTGCAGGAACTTGTCGTTATCTACAGAGGATTTAGCGTTCACAGGCAGCTGACCCAGGTTGTCACCGTTGTTGATCAGTGTCTGGTTGTCCGCAGAAACAACGAACTTCAAGAACGCTTTGGCCGCGTCTTTGTTCTTCGCACCTGATGGGATGTGGAATGTATCTGTTGGCGCGTCTTCCGCCAGTGCAACACCTTCAGTGATCGCTGGGAACTGATAGAAGTCCAGTTTGCTGTCATCCAGACCCGCTTCACGCAGAGGTGGAACCGCAAAGTTGCCTTTCAGGATCGCTGCTGCGTCACCGGAAACGATGAATGGCAGAGATTCTTGCCAGCTATAGGCTGTGTGGTTGTCGATGAACGCGCCCATGTCGATCAGCTCACGCCAATTCGCAAATGTCGCCTTCACACCGTCGTCTGTCCAAGCGATCTCGCCGCCAGTCAGCTTTGCGTGGTAGTCATAACCATTGGTCCGCATGTTCAGATAGTCAAACCAACCACCGGCAGTCCACAAGAACTTGGTGCCGATTGTATAGCAAGCACGACCAGAATCGATGATGGTCTGGCAGTTAGACTTCATCTCATCAAAGTTCGCAGGCTCGTTCAGACCCAGCTCTTCATAGATGTCTTTGCGGTAGTAAACACCCCATTGGTAGTAAGTGTATGGAACACCCCACTGTTTGCCGTCCAATGTCATCGCACCTTTGGTGGATGCCAGATCAGCCATCGCTGGATCTTCCCAAACATCAGAGATGTCTTCGAACAGACCCGCATCAACATATGGCTTCATGCGGTTTGCCGCATACCAGTTTGCAACGTCAGGTGTGTTTGCTGTCAAAAAGTTACGGATCTGAGTCTTATAAGCTTCGCGGTCAATCACCGTCAGCTCGATGTTCAGATCAGGATGCATCGCGCCAAAACGCTCTACCATGCCTTCCATGACCGCGCGCGGTGCAGGGTTAGACATGTCTGAGAAAATGACAAGATCGCCAGAAAGCTTGGCATGACTACCCGCAAAAGCGCCAGTTGTAAGCGCAACAGTGGTAGCGAGCGTCGCCAGGATGGACTTCGATTTAAGGACCATGGTTTTCCTCCCCATTAGGTTCCAAATATTGAGACCGAGTTTTAACTATTGAAAACAATGCGCCGAGTCCCTAGGGTTGTCAACAAGTTTCGAAAGCTGCAAAGCAACGGGACTTAGGAGGAGAATTGAATGACCAAGCCGGAAAAAAAGGACGGCACGGTCGGTAAGGCGTTGGAAATATTGGATTTGGTCGCAGAGGTAGGGCGCCCAATCAGATTTTCCGAGTTGCTGGCAAACAGCCCGCATCCGAAAGCGACCCTTTACCGATTCCTACAAACCCTGACGAATCAGGGGATGTTGTCCTACGACATGGATCGCCAGACCTATAGCCTGGGTTTGCGTCTGGTGCGCTTGGCCCATGCCGCTTGGGGTCAATCCTCATTGGCGCCTGTTGCCCGCCGTCATCTTGATCTTTTGGCTGAACGCACCGGCGAAACCATCCACCTAGCGCAAATGGACAATGGTCAGGTGCTGTATGTCGACAAGCGCAATCAGTTTTCGACGGTCGAAATGTTTGCGGCTGCGGGCAAAGTTGGCCCGGCCTATTGCACGGGCGTCGGCAAAGCCATTTTAGCTTTTATGGAAAAACCAGCCCTAGAACGGGCCTTGGCCCAACAAGCCTATTTAAAATATACGCCTACCACCCTCACGTCACCCCAAGCCCTATGCGCCGAGCTCGACAAAATTCGCGCCGAGGGCTTTGCCTATGACCGAGAAGAACACGAACCGGGGATTATCTGCATAGCAGCGCCGATCCGCTCCGGGGGAAATAGAGTGATCGGCGCTCTATCAGTCACAACCACGAAAGAAAAACACACATTGAAAGAGCTGGACGATTTCCGGCCCATTCTCTTGAAATGTGTTCAAGACATAGGGGACGAAGCCAAAGCGTGGCAGTTCCCCGTTCAGAGTTAAATTGGGAGATCAGCTTTAATGTCAGGTGTTGAGCTAACGAACGTCATCAAGAAATATGGCGAAACTCAGGTTATCCACGGAGTGGACCTGAAAATTCAAGAAGGCGAGTTTTGCGTCTTCGTTGGTCCGTCAGGCTGTGGTAAATCCACACTGTTGCGGATGGTTGCCGGTCTAGAGGAGACAACCGGCGGCAAGATCACAATCGGAACAAACGATGTGACCCACGCGGACCCGTCAGATCGCGGTGTCGCCATGGTGTTCCAAACCTATGCGCTTTACCCACATATGACCGTCGAAGAAAACATGGGTTTTGGCCTACGGATGAACGGCGTGCCAAAGGCGGAAATCGATCGTAAGGTCGGCGAGGCGAGCCAGATTTTGCAATTGGACGACTATCTCAAGCGCAAACCCAAAGCGCTCTCGGGTGGTCAGCGTCAACGTGTGGCAATTGGTCGTGCCATTGTGCGTGGCCCAGAGGTCTTTTTGTTTGACGAACCGCTGTCCAACCTTGACGCCGAATTGCGTGTCGACATGCGTGTTGAAATCGCGCGTCTGCACAGCGAAATTGGTGCAACCATGATCTATGTGACCCACGATCAGGTCGAAGCGATGACTTTGGCCGATAAAATCGTGGTTCTGCGCGCAGGTCACATCGAACAAGTCGGCGCTCCGATGGATCTGTTCCGCAATCCAGACAACAAATTTGTTGCGGGCTTCATTGGCTCCCCATCCATGAACTTCCTAAATGGTGTGGTTCAAGACGGCAAAGTGCGCGTTCCAGCGCTGGATGACGAATTGATCGACGCCCCCGTCAGCCTGCCAGCCAATGGCAGCGAAGTACTGGTGGGCATGCGCCCGCAGCACCTTACTGTTTCAGCGTCTGACACATCCACTGTCAAAGTGGATCTGGCAGAGCAGCTGGGCGGCGTGTCTTACGAGTACCTTCGCGCCGCAACCGGCGAACGGGTTGTGGTGGAATCCAAGGAAGAAGACGTTCTGCCAAAGGGCTCTTCGGTCAAGGTGAGCTATCAGACGGAAAAAGTCATGTTCTTTGACGCAAAAACAGAGCTGCGCATCCGTTAATCTGCGTTAACTTTCTAAAAAACGCCCGTGCAACAGCACGGGCGTTTTTGTTTGCCTTGCGGCATGTGTTTACCATTTCAACCGGCAGTTCGCAGGCAGCAGCTTATTCAATACCAAGCCTTTCGAATCGTACGTTTCAGCGCTTGAAACGTACAAATTGTACAAATAACGCTTTCTTAACGCGGCGCGCTGCTGGGATGCAAAAAGGAGGGTTTGCAGTCGTATCAAAGCGCGCGTGCATTACCCTGTTCGTCCAATGCCACAAAAACAAACCGCGCTTGTGTCACTGTTTCTGAATGACTCTGATCCCGCCGCCGTCGCAATGCCTGGATTTGAATGCTCATTGATGATCGGCCAGTCTTGATCAGATCCGCATAGATCGACACTTCGTCGCCAACCCGCACCGGACGCACAAACTGCATGCCATCAACGGCCACAGTCGAGCATCGCCCCCCGGCAATCTTAGCGGCCAAGTTGCCTGCCGCCAGGTCCATCTGACCCATCAGCCAGCCCCCAAAAATATCCCCCGCCGGGTTAGTATCTGAAGGCATTGCAATGGTTCGGATCACCAATTCCCCTTGAATTTCAGACTGTTCGCCATCTGTCTTGTCGGTCATATCTCTACCCTGTTCGCATTAATTCTTAACGTGGTTATCCAAAGGCGGCGGCCAATTGCGGCGGCAACTCAAACTCGCTCAGGACCCGCGCGCGTCCCTCTGCCGACATTTTTCGAGCGGTTTTCTCAACGATGCGCTGGACTTTATCTTGCGGGTGCTTTGCCGCAAATGGCGCAAAATACCACTTGAGAAACACAAAACAGATCACGTCTTCGAGCGATTGCACCAATTCGTTGCGTTTGATGCCTTCTTTGCGCAGCATCTTTTCCGCCTCTTCAATGTCTTCCGCCTCATATCCGGCGCTTGTCATAAACCCCGCGACGGTTTTGGCGTGATGTGCTGCAAGATCTTTCCGCCAGGTTAAATATCCAGCCCGTCCTTCAGGATAATCTGCACGCAACAAAACCCAACGCTCAACATGCTGCCCTCGAGCTGCAATCTGTAACGTTTCCAATGCATTAGGGAACAATCTGGCACATTCTTCGCTCATGCGTTGCCCATACAACAGGGCTTCGGGTTTTCCCTCATCCTCACGCGGGTCCTTGGCATTTGCTTGATCAATGTCGGATAAAACCTGTTGAAGTCGGTCTGTCATATGGCGTTCCTTCTGAATTCTGGGCGCTTTTTTTCCAACGTAACACGCGTATTTGACTTCTCCCAGCGCACTTAATCGCCGTTATTTGTGGCTTTGCGACTATTTTTGCGCATTTCCCCCCGAGCTTAAGATTGAAACCAAACGAGTGAAGCCGTAGATCGGAGGGTATCCGAACATTGAGGCAAACATGGCAAACCATCTTTTTAAGGGCGACCTGCCCGACGGGCTTAACCTGGGACCAATCGTTGCGATCGATTGTGAAACCATGGGCCTGAACCCGCACCGCGACCGCCTGTGCGTGGTGCAACTGTCCAGCGGAGACGGCGAAGCCTATTTGGTTCAAATAGAAAAAGGCCAAACCGAAGCCCCCAACCTCTGCAAAATGCTTGAAGATCCCAAGGTGTTGAAATTGTTTCACTTTGGACGGTTTGACATCGCCGCAATGTACAATGCTTTTGGGGCCCTAACTGCCCCAGTCTATTGCACAAAAATTGCCTCCAAACTGATCCGCACTTATACGGACCGGCACGGGCTTAAGAACCTGCTGCAAGAACTATTGAACATCGATATTTCCAAGCAACAACAAATGAGCGATTGGGGCACTGAAACCCTAAGCGATGCGCAACTGTCTTATGCTGCAAGCGATGTTTTGTACCTGCACGAGCTGCGCGAAAAGCTGAATCAGCGGCTTGCGCGTGAAGGGCGCTCAGAATTGGCCCAGGCCTGCTTTGACTTTCTTCCGACCCGGGCAAAACTAGACCTAGCTGGCTGGCCCGAAACCGACATCTTTGCGCATTGATACAATGGCACGACGTGGACTGACATATTCAACAGTGATTGCCTGGCTCAAAGTACTGTTGCCACTGATTGCACTTATGCTGTTGTCCACGATGTTCCTGTTTGCACGATCAGTTGCGCCAACCAGTTCAATACCCTTTGCCAAAAGCGAGCTTGAAGAACGTGCGCGCGATCAACGTATTAGCGCGCCGTTTTTTGCGGGCCAAACCTTGGCCGGCGATTCAATTTCTGTCACCGCAGAATCGGCCAAACCCGATCTAGACAACCCGCGGGTCACCCATGCCTCAGACATATCTGCGCAACTGGATTTCACAGATGGATCAACGGTGGCATTTGCCTCGGATGCGGCAACCATCAACAGCCTGACTTTGGGGGCAACCCTGAAAGGGCATGTGATGATCGAGTCGACAACGGGCTATACAATCACCACTCAAGAGTTGCTGGTGGATATGGACACAGGCACTGCCAGCGCCACCCACGAAATCGCAGGATCCGGCCCAGCGGGACAGTTTCGTGCCGGAGCGATGCAAATGTCACAGTCTGACGATGGGGCCCGCACGCGTTTCCTTTTCACTAATGGCGTGAACCTGCTATACACGCCACAGTAAATACACGAGGTCTGCTTTGTTTGGGTTAAAAACGATTTGTTTTGCAGTGTTAATGACGCTTCCAGCCAGCTCGTCAGCGCAGGAATTCAAAGTCGACTTTGGCATTTCAACTCAGGACCCCAACGCACCTGTCGAGGTCTCGGCTGACAGCTTGTCCGTTGATCAGGAAACCGGCAGCGCCGCCTTTCAGGGCAATGTGGAAATCATCCAAGGCGAAATGCGTATGCAAGCGCCATTGGTAAATGTGTTTTATACCGCAAATGCAGATGGCATCGCACGGCTTGTCGGCTCTGGCGGGGTGTTTATTGTCAGCGGCAAAGATACCGCCAAAGCAGATGACGCAGAATATGACGTCGACAGCGGCTTGATCCACATGTCAGGCAGCGTGCAACTGGTGCAGGGCATCAATTCCATCACCTCTGAACGCATGACTGTGAATTTAAACAATTCAACGGCAGAATTACACGGCCGTGTAAAAACCGTTTTAAGGCCAAAGGCGAACTGATGACCCAGCCAAAATTTGAGGTCACCGAGGGTTCTTCGGGGTTGCGCGTTGAAAAACTTCGCAAAAGCTATCGCAAACGCGTGGTCATCCGCGATGTCGGGCTCGAGTTGAAGCGCGGTGAAGTGGTCGCCTTACTGGGGCCAAATGGCAGTGGCAAAACCACATCGTTTTACTCGATCGCCGGTTTAGTCGTCCCCGAAGGTGGCCGCGTTTTGATCGATGGCGTTGATGTGACCACTATGCCGATGTATCGGCGCGCCAAATTGGGCATTGGCTATTTGCCACAGGAAATGTCCATTTTCCGTGGTCTGAATGTCGAAGACAACATCATGGCGATTTTGGATATTGCGCAAAAAGACCGGCACAAACGCCGCGAGCGGCTGGAAGAACTGTTGTCTGAGTTTTCAATCGAGCACCTGCGGCGCGCGCCAGCCCTGGCGCTTTCTGGTGGCGAACGACGACGCGTCGAGATCGCCCGCTGCCTAGCCGCTGATCCAAAATACTTGCTGTTGGACGAACCCTTTGCCGGGGTTGATCCGATCTCGGTCGGCGACATTCGTCATTTGGTTTCAGACCTCAAAAAACGTGGCATCGGCGTTCTTATCACCGATCACAATGTGCGCGAGACACTCGAAATTGTGGATCGAGCCTATATTTTACACGATGGTAAAGTTCTCATGTCAGGCAGCCCCGACGAGGTCGTCGAAAACGAAAATGTGCGCCGCGTCTATCTTGGCGACAGTTTCCGCATTTCATAAGCCAAAAACCTGAATCAGCCGTTTTTGGCTTAAGTTTGTCTCAGATCATTGACAATCTTTGCTTGGCCTGCCCCAATAGTGGCATGACGCATGTGACCTTCGCTTTGCTAAACATGTCGCCTCTTGTTGAAGGGGCCAGTACCTGCAAACCGGAACATACGTCTAATACCTACATTCTGATCTAAAAAACCTAAGCGCCTAGGCGTTTATTAGGTGTGATCAGCTATGTTCCAACTAAAGGAGACAGGATGCGCTACCAAATTACCGGAAAACAAATCGACATTGGCGAATCCCTGCAAAAGCACGTTCAGGACGAATTGAACGGCGTTGTGGGCAAATATGCCGAAAGGCCAACTGACGCCGGAGTCGTCTTTTCCAAAAGCGCTCATGAATACGTTTGTGAAACAACAGTCCACCTTTCCACTGGGTTGACCGCACAGGCCAAAGGCCGTGCAACAGAAATTTATGCCGCTTTTGAAAATTGCAGCGACAAAATGGAAAAGCAGCTGCGCCGCTACAAACGCCGCCTAAAAGACCATCATAAAGACCGGGCAGAACCGGTTGAACTTTCAGGTGCGGCATCTTATATCCTCGCCACTGAAAGCGCAGCTAGCGAGTCAGAACCGGAAACTCTGCAGCCCATTATTGTGGCGGAAATGCAGACACAGATCCCGGCTTTGTCAGTTGGCGAGGCTGTTATGCAGATGGAGCTAGCGGAAGCACCGGTCTTGGTGTTCCGCAATGAGGGAAAAGACGGGCTAAATGTTGTCTATCGCCGCGAAGACGGCAACATAGGCTGGATTGACCCGCAATAACGGGAATAGGGCGAAAGCCCTGTCCAAGGACACAGGCACAATGGACCTTTCAACGATCCTAAGCCCAGAGGCAGTCAAAGTGATTTCGGCTGCCTCCAGCAAAAAGCGTTTGCTGCAAGATTTTGGTGATCTTGCTGCGACAGCCTATGGGCTGGACAGTTCGCGTGTTGTGGAGGCTCTGCAAGAACGTGAAGGCCTAGGCCCAACAGGTGTTGGCAAGGGATTGGCTTTGCCCCACGCCCGACTTCCGGGTCTGCAAGGGGTATCCGGTGCTTTTATCCTTTTGGAAAAACCTTTGGATTTCAACTCTGTAGATCGGCAGCCTGTTGACTTGGCTTTTGCATTGTTTGCCCCGCATGATGCGGGCGTTGAGCACCTGAAAGCCTTGGCGCATGTTTCGCGTACCCTGCGCGAGCAAAGCATTTGCACCAAGCTTCGGGCCAATCCAGAAGCCTCGACACTCTATGCAATTTTGACAGAAGCTGATTCAGTTCAAGCGGCCTAGTCCCGTAACATCAGCGCCAATTTTCAAAACCAAATGTGACATAGTCCCGCTGATAGGCCTCACGGGTCAGCGCTTCGATGGCGTCATCATAGATTTCGTCTAACGAAAACGGAGCGCTGTCGAGACCTTTCGTCAATTCCGGCACCTCCTCGCGCCCCACCTGATTGGCCAGATTTTTCAGCCCCTGCTCAGCTTCGTCTTCGCGCAAAATGACATCGGGTAGGGCAAATCCAGAGAACCCGGTCACAATGCTAGCCTGCGAAGCCCAAAAAGCGTCTTGGCGAATCGCGGTTTGTCCAACCAAATTGGCCCGTACAAACTTCAGATATTCAGCAAAAGCCATGCGGTGCGCGTTGGCGTCATACAGCACATCGGGCAGGGTGTCTGGTATTGGTAATCCATAACGATTGCGCAGCGTACGACGGATCTTTTTATAGCTGCCAGCGTCGGTCGAGAGGATCTTGGTACAGAACGTGTGATGAGCTCGAACAACCGGGTGACGCAAAACGCAAAAGGCGCGATGTGGTTGATGCCCACGTTTCCATTGCCGCAGTTGTTTCTGGTTCATCTTTGTCACCAAATCCGCGGGATCTTTGCCATCCAAATTTGCCAGCCAGGATATTATTTCTTGATCCGGCCCACCCGCTATCGGCAAGAACATCAAACCGGTATCAGGTGCCGCCACATAAGTAGGCACCGCCGCGCCCCGTCGCGGTTCAAAATTTGGCGTCCGCGACAGATTAAACTGATCAAGATCCGAAATAGCGGCCGGAATGGCTTCAAAATTGGCGACTTTATCAGAGATATGGCTTGGGTTTTGCCGTTTTAGCTTGCTGTCCAGCGCGTCAATACGCCCAGAAACCCCAAGATATTTTGCCAAGCCATTCATCACATCGACGTCCTGCAGGTCTTCGTAGGCGACATAAAACGCGGTTTGCCCCGATTTCTGCAATGTGTTCAGCAAGAATACCTGAAAAGCCTGCAGCTTGGCGACATGAACCGTGAATTCTTCGGCGTCAAATACCACCTGGCTGTCTTTACGTTTGCGCACGTCGGTCAATTTCCATTGTCCTGTCGCCTGAGCGATTTTCCAACTGACATAGCTGTCCATTGGGTTGCGTGTCAGGATGATCTTTCCGCAGCGAGGATCGTTTAAACAGCTTTCCAAGATACGCGGGTCGTGGTCATGAAAAAACCGAAAGCCTCCCAAAGCGGTCGAATCTGCCTTGATGGCATCAACCAAAGCCTGCGGATCATCTTCGCGCTCAGCCAAGTCCACATCCAATATTGTCGTGTGGTTGGGGTATCCGATGAAATGCGGGTTAAACGCCTCGCCATGGCAGGCCAACCCATCGATCGCATTGATGTTGGCCTCCAGAAAATTGGAACCGGTGCGCATTTCGGCGAAAACAACAAAATAGTCAAAAGTGTCAGACATTCAGTTCACTGTACCAAATAGGGTTTGCGCGGCGGCTTACCGTCGCTTGTTTCACCAGACGATACCGAAAAATCCCCCATAAGATACGGGTGCATGCCCTGGTTCTTGAGATTTTGTAGAAATTGACCAAAACCTGTCAAATCCGTCATGCGCGGGGCCTCGGACAAGCGGCGCGGTGTTTGCTTGCCAATTTCATCAATCACGGTTTGCAAAGGCTCCATAGGGGCCTCGATGAATTCGGCCATCGTCCAAATACGAACACGGGCCTTGGCCCAAGGCGAGCGCATTACATCCAAAAAGTCAGTCTCTATCTTTTGCAGTTTCGCCGCTTGCTTGCGGATCTCTGCAAAATTTCGATTGGATTTAAACAACGGGATCGCCCAGGCACCCGAAATGATAGAAATCTGCGCATTCGGGTCTTTGGCAAAAAACCAATTGTTGGCCTGCAAATCACTTGGACCGTACTGAAAGCACTGGCGTCCCCCGCGCGTGTTCCAGATCAAATTTGTCAAAAAACCTTGCGGGTTATGATCGCGTAATTTTGCGCTGTCTGACAAAGCGCCGTTGATAATTTTTTGCCCACCTGCAAACTCGGCCCGCTCTGGTGCAAATAGATGCCCATGCACCTGACAGCCTGATGCCGCGGTCAGCCAGGTGTCAAAGTCCTCAAATAATTCTGCAAACCCCTGGAATACCGAATAGGGGGCAGCCGACACGCCGTTCTCCCAATATTGGTCCAAAAAGCGCGATTGCATATACAGCCCCGCCCGACCAATTGTGCGCCGCTCGACAGCTTTTGCAAAAATTCGGTCAATTTTGGCTGGATTGGGCTCTGCATGACGCGGTTCGCGCTGTGCCTGATCTAAAAAGGCCTGATACAGCCGATCCGCACGTGGCCAGATTTTGCGTGCCACAAAGCAATCAGACCGCCGTAACAATTGCAGGTGATCATCATAGAAAATATGTGGCTTGCCCTGATGATCAAATTTCGACAGCGTCAGCGAGCGGCTTTCGATACTGGTCGAATATAGCCGCGCCAAAGACTGAAAATAGCTTTCGTCTGGGATCCATACTTTTCTAAAGTATTTATCATAGGTTGAACGGTCTGGATCTTGCAGAATGGCCGACAAGGTTTGCCGCGTCAAACACCACCATTGCGACCCCATATGCGGCACCAATCCCTTGGGTACGCTGCGTTTGAACCCTAGACGTCGTTGCAAATTAACATATTTATCAAAGATATAGCGGTGCTTTTTCCAAGAGAATGGAAATCGCAGTGTAAACCGTTCTGCTTCCAGCCCACCGACAGTCCAGGGCACATCAGCGGTGGTGGCCGACTCGATGAAATCCGTTCTGGGCCTTGCATCAAGATATGAGGTCAGTTCTGAAACGGGCCGCAGAGGCAAACAAGAACCAGAGGCCAGAAACACGTGCCGCACCTGTTCAAACGACGCCAGCATCAGCTCTGCAGCCGACTGCGACGCTGCCACCAAGCCCCACATACCCCACTCACACTTGTGACGTTTGCAAAACCGGACCAATGTCGCGTCGCTCAGGTTGGCTTTGAATGCTTTGAACGTCTGACGATCAACCGCCGCGTCCACATGGATCACAACTGGGCAACCTGCGGCAATCCAATGGCGCGCCACCTGCTCTGCCCGTTGCAGATCCGTGTGCACCAACATGAGAACGCCTAATGTCATGCCCAGTTTCCTTTGGACATCAGGCCCAAAATCTCTAACTGGCGCCAGTTGATATATTTTTCCGACCATTTGCACCAAAGGTCTGGGTTGTCTTTTAGCTGAGCTGCATAGGTCGTATATTCAACACTGTTTGCATAATGCTGTTTGCGCGAAAGCTCTTCTGCGGCTTTTGCGGCAAAAGTATCCAGAAACTTGGCGTGCAAAAGAATGCCGCTGGCCTTTTCGCCCCCCCATTTTTCGTATGTCAGGTTCAAACCACGCGGCAGCAAATTATGGGTCGAGCTGACATAGGTATAGTCGCGATCCCATTTCACGAGCGGGATTTTATTCAAAGCCGGTGCTTTTTTGGGTGCGTCTGCAAAGAACGCACGCGCCCTTGGTCCCCCTTGGATCCAAAGGTTTCCATACTGCGGGTTCTTAGAGATAGTGTAGTTGCCGGCATCAAACCAAGCCGCGATTTCCATCGGGTTCTGCCCGGGGGCATAGGGGAATTCATCAAGCCTGCCTTTGGGATACATATCCAGCAACATGGCTGAAAAGCTGCGCAGCGAAGAATTATCCAGCCAATCGGTCAATGCACGAATGGGGCGGCTGTCACAAAACGGGTAAACAAAAAACTCATCCGGGTCGACCACCAGAGTCCAATGACCATGCGCGTATTTGCGTTTGATCCAGTTCATCCAGTCCACACCATAATTCGCAGATTTATAGCTACTTTTTGTGAACCACACTGATACATCGGGCATATCGCCAACAAGATCCATCAAGCCATCGGTGCTGTCATTGTCCACGAATAGGAAATGATTGACGCCCATATCTCGGTAATACTGCAAGAAATACGGCATGCGGATGGCTTCGTTCCGAATGGTCGAGACCAAAAGGACGTCATCATTTTGAATGCGTCCTGTGTTGTCTTGCTTGCACCGCAGCTGCCTTGCTTTGCGGACCGAACGAACAATGCGACGCTTGCGGCTCAGACGCATCCGATATGAGTCCAAAAGGCTCACGACTGTTCCTCACGAAGTTGATGCCGAAGCGCTGCGATGTTGCGGATCTGATGACCCATTTGTTTTGCTCGTTTCTTGGCAATATGTCACAAAATTCTTCATGAAATCAATGAATTTAGATCGCGTTACGCTGCGCTTTAATTTTACTTAAAACTTTAGCCGGACTTTCAACTTCAGCGTGTAGGTCACCAACCTCCGCCGTGCATTAAACCCAATTTTTCCAGTTGTGCTGGACCTTGGTATTGCACGGCCCCTTCGTGCCATAAAACGGGATCAGCAACGAGGTGGTCATAATAATCATCAAAGTTTTTCGGTGTGTGAAAGTGTTGTGCTCGTTGCTTTTCCGTTTCTGATTTGGAAACAATTTCCGGCAGAAATTTCGTATGCAACAATACGCCTGAAGGCTGCTGCCCCCTTGGGCCATTATAGCAATGGTTCATCACCGGTGGCAGCATAGAATGGCAGGAATTCACATATGCATAGCCACGCCGCCACTTCACCAACGGCAGCTTGTTCAATGTGGGTGATCGCTGTGGCGTATCTTGGAAAAACAGCCTTTCACGGGTTCCCCCCTGAACCCACAAGTTTTGCAGCGGCATTTGGCGCGTTGCCCGATAGGGCCCTGGATCAAACCAGTTCAAAATTTCAATCGGGTTTTGCCCCGGTTCATAGGGTTGTTTACTAAGGGACTGCCTTGGAAACAGATCAAGCATCAGCGCGCCAAAGGCAGCTATGCCTTGCTTGTCTAGCCAAGCGGTCAGTTCTGTAAGTCCGCGCGTCTCATAGTCTTTGTAGACAAGAAGCTCGTCTACATCAGCCATCAGGCACCAATGGCCCACAGCATATTTCATCTGCAAATAGGTAAGCCAATCAAGCCCAAAACGGGCCGCGCGATAGCTCGCCGAAGTCGACCAAAGTGAAACATCTGCCTGCGCAGCAAGATAGTCAGTGGTGCCATCATCGCTGTTGTTATCAACACAAAGAAAATGCCCCACGCCCAGCGCCCGATAGTGTTCGAGAAAATATGGCAGACGGGAAATCTCGTTGCGCAATACGCAAACCGCCAGAACCATGTCGCCCTGGACGACTCCTGTCCGGTCCGAAACCGTCTGCAACTGACGACGCGCCCGAAACGAGCGCCACAAAAGGCGACGACGCTTTAGGCGCATCCGATAAGCGGTCAGCAATGAAGACGGCGACATGAACACAGCTCCTTGGTGCAGCATACCTTTCATGCCATGTAAGCGCGGCTTTGGCCAACGGTGCTTTGACGCGGAATCTGACAAGCGCCCTCGGCCTCTATTGAGACATGCGCGCTGACGTGGCATAGCAGTTCGATCCATTGCCAAATTTGAAGATCCATGACCCTTTCAAAACGAATTTTCGACCTGACCCTTGTGCTGCTGATGTTGCCATTTTTGCTGCCGGTGATGATCGTTACAGCCATCGCAGTTTTGATCCTGCAGGGCAGGCCGATTTTTTACGTTTCAGAACGGATGAAAACTGCGGATCAAGGTTTTGCCCTATGGAAATTCAGAACCATGACCGCTGACCAATCTGATACTGGCGCGAGTGGTGGTCACAAAGCGGCACGCATCACCCCGTTGGGCCAAAAGCTCCGCAAATATCGCATTGATGAATTGCCCCAGCTTTGGAACATTTTCCGTGGGGACATGACTTACGTTGGTCCACGACCGCCGCTGCGTCGCTATGTGGAATTGCGACCTGACCTGTACAAAGAAGTCCTCAAATGTCGCCCCGGAGTGACGGGGTTAGCAACAATTGTTTACAACAAAGAAGAAACACGGTTGCTGCAAGGCAGCTCAACAGGTGCCGAAAATGATGCGATCTATTTGAACCGCTGCGTTCCGCGCAAGGCCCACATCGATTTGATTTATCGGCAACATCAATCAGTGATGCTAGATCTGTATATAATTTTTGCAACTTTGAACAAACGCTTGCGTGCGGCACCAAAGCGCCCAAAACATTGACTACAGGCAGACATTCGCCGGTTTATTCAGCAATTAGATGAAATTTTAGATAGAAATGACACACGCATAGGTTTAGCACTGGTTGCTTTGTAGGCGTGATTATACTAGCTTGCATTGGCCGAACGGGCTTCAATTTACCATCGAAATTTACATATGAAAAATTCACTTCCCATCCTCAAAGGCGCTGAAAGTAATCATTTTATTTACCGACTGTGCACAACTTTAAACCGCTCTCAAAAGGGCGCGCTACTGTTTGTTGTCGACCTATTAATGATGATTCTGGCCTTCTGGGTCGCGCAGTTGTTGACGCTTTCGCCGCCATTTTCTGCACAAATTCTGCTGCAAAACAGCGTTTATCTTGTGCTAATCCTGCCATTTGGTGCAGCAATTATTAGGTTTTTTGGCCTTCACCGCGTCAAATTGAATTCCTATGCACTTCAAGGTGTTTCAGAAACAGCCACGGTTGCTTCAGTTGTCGGCATCTGTGGTTTGATTTGCAACATGCTTCCTGGGTTTTCACGCGATTTGCCCGTCGCTACACTGGTTGTCTATGCGCTGACATTTTTTGCTTTTTGTGTGGGCGCACGTATTGTTCTGCGCGAAATGGTGATGCAGGCGTACAGCTCTGTTCGGACACGTAAAAAGGTATTGATCTACGGCGCAGGCCAGACTGGACAACAGTTGGCAGCCGCTTTGATGACCGATGATGAATTCATTGCATTTGCATTTATTGATGACAATACAGCCCTGCGCAAACTCACGATAAGCGGACTTCGTGTTTATGCTCCCAACAGCATTGAAACTTTGGTACGCCGTGAAAAGATCGATCGTGTGGTGGTTGCCATGCCTTCTGCAACCCAATTCAAGCTCAACCGGATACGTCGCAGGCTGAAAAACCTGGAATGCGAAGTACTTGCTGTGCCCTCCTTTGCTGAAATGGTTGTAAAAGGCAAAAACATTGCGCCAGACCTGCGCCCGGTCAAACTGTCTTCGCTACTTGGACGTGACAAATTTGAAGCTGACATGCCCCAGCAAGCCCAAGCCTATAAGGGTCGACGTATCCTTGTCACGGGCGCAGGCGGGTCGATTGGCTCTGAGCTGTGCCGCCAAATCCTCACCTGCCCGCCAAGTTGCCTCGTGCTGATCGATCACAGCGAGTTGGCGCTATATCAGATCCAAGCGGAACTGGAAGACTTGGCAAACGGCGTGCCTGTGATCGCAATACTAGGGTCGGTCACCGACGTGCCATTAGTGAAAGAAACCCTGGAAACCTATGATATCGATGTGGTGCTGCATGCTGCGGCCTATAAACACGTGCCATTGGTCGAGCAAAACTGCCTTCAGGGTCTGCAAAACAATGTGCTTGGGACCAAGATCGTTGCCGAGGCCGCACGCGTCGCTGGCGTCGAACGGTTTATTCTGATTTCCTCTGACAAAGCCGTCCGCCCAACATCTTTCATGGGGGCCTCAAAGCGGCTTGCAGAAATGGTCATCCAAGACCTTGCCACGCGCAGCACCACAACCCGGTTTGCAATGGTCCGATTTGGCAATGTTCTCGGGTCTTCTGGCTCGGTCATCCCGCTGTTTGAAAAACAGATTCGCCGCGGCGGTCCTTTGACTGTGACCCACTCTGATGTCACGCGCTATTTCATGACGATACCGGAAGCGGTGCGGTTGGTACTATTGGCCGGTGCCTATTCGCGTGGTGGCGATGTCTTTGTTTTGGACATGGGCAAACCTGTGCTGATCTATGATGTGGCCCGGCAAATGATCGAAGGCGCAGGGTTTAAAGTACGCGACGAAGCAACACCAGACGGCGACATCGAAATTGAATTCATTGGCATGCGCCCTGGTGAAAAAATGCACGAAGAGCTGCTGATCGGCAAAGATATGCTGACTACGCCTCACCCCAAAATTTTACGTGCGCAAGAATTTCACCCGTCGGAAATCGAAGTTGCAAATATTTTGCAAGAACTGCGCAAGGCTATTGAGTTGCGCAACGAGGAACAGGCGCTGCAAGTCATACACAAATGGGTCGAAGCAAACTTTGAAAACCAAGACAGCGCCAACTTGGTAAACCAATAAAAAAGCAGGCCCTAATGGCCCGCTTTATACAATTTTCAGAAACTCCGCTTATGCTTTTTTCAGCTCGACGCTTGGGGCGTAAGCGATAAAGAACGGGTTCGCGAAATCCTCTTTGCCATAGGTCAACGGTGTGTGGTCATCAAACCGTACCACGTCGCCACCGGCTCCCAACAAAACCGCATGACCTGCTGCTGTGTCCCATTCCATTGTGCGACCAACGCGCGGATATATATCCGCCTCACCGGTTGCAACCAAACAGAACTTTAGCGACGAACCCGCGCTTTTGCTGTCTTTGACGTTGTATTTGTTGATGTAATCTTCGGTTGCCTGATCACGATGCGACTTGGACGCAACAATCATCAGGCCTGCATTATCGGCATCTGACACATTGATGTCAGAGGTCGCGCCAATAGTATCTACCGCAAAATCGCCGGTTTCTTCGACAGATTGGCCATTGGCCAATGTAAAGAACATCCGGTCTTTGGCAGGCGCATAAACAACACCGCGTTGCGGCACACCTTTTTCAACATAAGCAATGTTGACCGTAAAATCGCCACGACGGTGAATAAACTCTTTAGTGCCATCAAGCGGGTCGACAATCAAAAATGTATCACCCTTGGCTTTGTGGCTTTCTGATTGCTCTTCGGTGACCAGCATCACACCGGGAAATGCGGCGCGTAAACCAGCAGAAATGATTGCATCTGCCGCTTCATCAGCAACGGTTACCGGGCTGTCATCTGATTTAAGTTTCACGTCAAAATCGTCGGAATTATAGATTTCCATGATTTTCGCGCCTGCTTCAATCGCAAGGCTGCGCATCACAGGGATAAGTGTATCGTAGTCCAATGGAAACTCCTGCCTAGGCATTTGTTGAAAATTTAGCTTTGTCCTCTTATGCTGTGCGCGACGCGGAACGGCAAGAATTCCGTGCACCAAACAGTGGCAGAAAGGGCAGCAACGGTCATGTTTCAACAAACTGGGCCCAAAACGGCGCTTCAATCAGCAATTGCTATATCCGAATTGGTCTATCATTCGATTGTGCGCAAAGTGCGAAAGACCCACGGCAACGCCGTTATGTCGATTCTTTTAAACATGATGCAGGCGGCCATTTTTGTTTTGGCCTTCTTTTTGATGTTCTCGATACTTGGGCTAAAAGGCGCGGCCATTCGCGGCGACTTTTTGCTGTATATCATGTCCGGCATCTTTTTGTTCATGACCCATACCAAGACCATGGGCGCGGTTGTGGGGGCCGAAGGGCCGTCATCGCCCATGATGAAACACGCCCCAATGAATACCGCCATTGCAATTATGGCAGCCGCGTTGGGCACCTTGTATATCCAAATGCTGTCCCTGCTTGGCATCCTGTTTGTCTATCACGTTGCCGTGCAGCCGGTTGTGATCGACGATCCAATTGGCGCGCTTGGAATGTTAATGCTGGCTTGGTTTACAGGCGCAGGCGTCGGGCTGGTGTTTTTGGCCATCAAACCCTGGTATCCAACCTTTGTTTCTATCGCCAATACGATCTATGCGCGGGTCAATATGATTGCCTCGGGCAAGATGTTTGTCGCCAATACGTTGCCCAGCTTTATGTTGGCAATGTTTGACTGGAACCCGCTGTTTCACACCATCGATCAGGCACGCGGCTATGCCTTTATCAACTATGCACCGCGCAACAGCAGCGCGGAATACCCGCTTTATGTCGGGCTTGTCCTGTTGATGTTGGGCTTGATGGGCGAATTTTACACGCGCCGTCAGGCATCACTTAGCTGGGCCTCAAAACGGTGAAGCCTTTTCTGGCCGTCCTGTGCTTGTCGCCCACACTTCTGTTTGCCAACCCCTACGAGCGCGACAGCTTTCCGATTTTGGCAAATGTGATCAATGTGGCAAACAACGATGTTTTAAATATTCGCATTGACCCTGACCCAAGCTCTGAGATCTTAGGAGTGTTGCCACCAGACGCCTCGGATATTGAACTTGTCGATCATGACCCCAGCGGCCGATGGGGGTTGGTTAACAGCAATGAGGTCAGCGGCTGGGTACGGCTGACCTATCTACATGCGGCAAAGCAAGCTAAATGGCATGCCTTTCAAACGCCCCTGCGCTGTGGCGGGACCGAACCCTTTTGGTCGCTAACAATCAACCAGACCGCCACAAAGGCTGTCTTTGAGGATTTCCATGACCCAGCCAGACCATATGGCATCACTTGGACGTCTGACATCCACGCCAGATTGGGTGGCACGATGGGCTTGGGAGCCGGCGACACAGCGGCGGGTTTCTCGGCGGTGATCAACAATGAGATGTGCAATGACGGCATGTCAGATCGCGAATATGCCCTGCAATTGCATTTGTTCATTCACAACAACGGTCACACTGCCGGCTATGAGGGCTGCTGCTCGCTGGCCCCCTGATCAACCACCCGCAACGTCACATTGACCCGCCCTCCTTGCGTCAGCAGCCCAGAGCTTCCAAACCGCAACTTGTCGATGCCGTGATAGGCGAGACGCGCCGCGCCGCCCATCACCACAACGTCCCCAGAGCTGAGCCAAATCGATTCTGTTTTGCCACCACGCTCTACGTGGCCCATGCGAAACAGCGCGTCATCCCCCAATGAAATGGACACCACGGGAAAGTCGAAATTGCCCTCGTCCTTGTCTTGGTGCAGCCCCATTTTGGCATGCTCGGTGTAAAAATTGACAAGACAACTATCTGGCGCACGCATACATTGGGTCACCTCTTGCCATATCGCGGTGATCTGCGATGGCACAGCGGGCCATGGCGTACCGTTTGGATGGGTGGCTTGATATCGGTATCCAGATGTATCTGTGACCCAGCCCAGCTTTCCAGCCGAAGTCTGGCGCACGGTCATCGGCTTTCCGCTGGGCGTTACTGGCGATACCAACGGAGCCTGTGACACAACGTGGCGCAAGCTTTGCACCACCTTGGCTTGGTCTGCGCGACTCAGAAACCCTTTGTGGATCTCAAATCCGTTGATCATCAGCGGTTTAATTGCCTTCATTTCGGCCTCCATGCCACATACAGACAAAAATAGAGCAAAATTTGCCATACCCAAATCAAACTGATGCTTGCAGCAGCTTTTTCGCCTCCCTATATACCCTGCGAAGCGTAGTAATCTGCGGGTTGCTGCAATTCAGGATCGGGCCGGATGCCTATATGGGTCCGCGTTCGGATAATCGCCTTAAGTTAGAAGGGATCAGAAATGGGTAAAGTCATTGGTATCGACCTCGGTACAACAAACTCTTGCGTGGCCATCATGGATGGCTCTCAAGCACGCGTAATCGAAAACGCAGAAGGTGCACGCACAACACCTTCGATCGTAGCATTCACAGACGACGAGCGCCTAGTAGGCCAGCCGGCAAAACGCCAGGCCGTCACAAACCCAGAAAACACCGTATATGGCGTCAAGCGCCTGATCGGTCGTCGGGTTGATGATGCAGCTGTCGAAAAAGACAAGAAAATGGTGCCATTCGCCATCGTAAATGGTGGCAATGGGGATGCATGGGTTGAAGCTAAGGGTGAGAAATACTCCCCGTCGCAAATCTCTGCTTTCACATTGGGCAAAATGAAGGAAACCGCCGAATCCTACCTAGGCGAAGAAGTGACACAGGCGGTTATCACCGTGCCTGCGTACTTTAACGATGCGCAGCGTCAGGCGACCAAAGACGCCGGTAAAATCGCTGGCCTGGAAGTTCTGCGGATCATCAACGAACCAACAGCCGCCGCGCTGGCTTACGGCCTGGACAAAGAAGAAACCCAAACCATCGCGGTCTATGACCTTGGTGGCGGTACATTCGATGTAACTATCCTGGAAATCGACGACGGCCTGTTCGAAGTTAAATCCACCAACGGCGATACCTTCCTTGGCGGTGAAGACTTTGACATGCGCATTGTGAACTATCTTGCGGATACGTTCAAAAAAGAGCACGGCGTTGATCTGTCAAAAGACAAGATGGCCCTGCAGCGCCTGAAAGAAGCTGCCGAAAAAGCCAAGATCGAGCTGTCTTCTGCGTCACAAACAGAAATCAACCAACCGTTTATCTCTATGGGTAAAGACGGCGCGCCGTTGCACATGGTCATGAAACTGACACGTGCCAAGTTGGAATCTCTGGTCAACGACCTGATCAAAGCGTCGATGAAACCTTGCGCCGCGGCGTTGAAAGATGCGGGTTTGTCTGCGTCTGACATCGACGAAGTCGTTTTGGTTGGCGGCATGACACGTATGCCAAAAGTCATCGCGGAAGTGACCAAGTTCTTTGGCAAAGAGCCTCATAAGGGTGTGAACCCAGACGAAGTTGTGGCCATGGGCGCAGCTATTCAAGCCGGTGTTCTGCAAGGCGACGTCAAAGACGTTGTTCTGTTGGACGTGACTCCACTGTCCTTGGGTATCGAAACTTTGGGCGGCGTATTCACACGCTTGATCGACCGCAACACAACGATCCCAACGAAAAAGTCTCAGACTTTCTCGACAGCAGAAGACAACCAAAACGCTGTGACACTGCGCGTGTTCCAGGGTGAGCGTGAGATGGCTGCTGACAACAAAATCTTGGGTCAATTCAACCTCGAAGAAATCCCACCGGCTCCACGCGGCATGCCGCAGATCGAAGTGACCTTTGACATCGATGCCAACGGCATCGTGTCTGTTGGTGCCAAAGACAAAGGCACCGGCAAAGAGCAGTCGATCACAATCCAAGCCTCTGGCGGTTTGTCTGACGAAGACATCGAAGCGATGGTTCAAGACGCGGAAGCAAATGCTGAAGCGGATAAAGATCGCAAAGAACTGGTCGAAGCCCGCAACCAAGCGGAAAGCCTGATCCACTCGACTGAAAAGTCTGTGGAAGAGCATTCTGACAAGGTTGACCCAACAACTGTGGAAGCCATCGAATTGGCAATCGCAGCGCTGAAAGACGATCTGGAAGACGAAAAGGCGACAGCTGACAAGCTTAAGTCTGGCGTACAGAACGTCACCGAAGCAGCAATGAAGCTGGGTGAAGCGATCTATAAGGCCTCTGCAGAAGAAGCAGGCGACGAGCCTGCAGCAGCTGACGAAGGTGGGCCAGTCGAAGACGATATCGTCGACGCTGACTTTGAAGATCTGGACAACGACAAGCGCTAATTGCGCGGTCGGATGACGATAGGGGCCGGTCCGCTCGCCGGACCGGCCCTTCATCTTTCCGGCTCAGAGGAGTAACCCATGGCAAAAAGCGACTTTTATGACGTGCTGGGTGTGGGCAAAGGTGCCTCTGCGGACGAAATTAAAAAAGCCTATCGCAAGAAGGCCAAAGAATTTCATCCAGACCGAAATGCAGATAATCCTGACGCCGAAGCGAAATTCAAAGAAGCAGCCGCGGCTTATGACGTCTTAAAGGACGAGAATAAAAAGGCCGCTTACGATCAATATGGTCATGCCGCGTTCGAAGGTGGCATGGGCGGTCAACGCGGTGGTCATCCCGGACAGGGCGACTTTGCGAGCGCGTTTTCAGACGTGTTTGACGACCTTTTTGGCGACTTTATGGGCGGCCAGCGTGGCGGCGGTGGACGTCAACGCGCAGCGCGCGGCTCTGACTTGCGCTATAATCTGCGGGTGTCTTTAGAAGATGCTTATGCCGGTTTGCAAAAGACCATTCAGGTGCCAACTTCGGTGTCCTGCGGCTCCTGTAACGGATCTGGGGCCGAAGGCGGAGCCGAACCCACGACCTGCCCAACCTGCTCTGGCATGGGCAAAGTACGCGCGCAACAAGGCTTCTTTACGGTCGAACGCGCCTGTCCAACCTGTTCTGGCCTAGGGCAGATCATCAAAAACCCTTGCGGCACCTGTGGCGGCATTGGACGAACCGAAAAAGATCGTTCCCTGTCGGTCAACATCCCTGCGGGAGTTGAAACTGGTACGCGCATTCGTCTGGCTGGCGAAGGTGAGGCGGGTTTACGGGGCGGGCCAACTGGCGATCTGTATATCTTTATCGAAGTCTCCAAACACAGCATCTTTGAGCGAGAGGGCACTAACCTGTTCTGCCGCGTGCCTGTGTCAATGACCGCAGCCTCGTTGGGTGGTGATATCGAGGTGCCGACGCTGGATGGTGGTCGCAGCCGCGTTAAGATCCCTTCTGGCAGCCAATCTGGTCGCCAAATGCGCCTGCGCTCTAAAGGCATGCCTGCACTACGCGGTGGCGGACAGGGTGATATGTTCATTGAATTGGCCGTGGAAACCCCTGTGAATCTGACCAGCCGGCAAAAAGAATTGCTGAAAGAGTTTGAAAAACTCTCAGAGGAAAATAGCCCTGAAAGCAGCAGCTTCTTTAAGTCGGTCAAAGGGTTTTGGGACTCTATGAAAGCAAAATAACGCAAGAATTTGCGACAAAGGCGCACCATCGGGTGCGCCTTTTTTGTTAACGATTTCCTTACACCTTGGTCCCAGCCTAAAACTATGGCGGACGAAAATACATTTTCCGAACTGGCGCTTCCCCTATTTGAGGGCGAGACTACTGGGCATTCGTGCCCAAGGCCGCAAACAAAAACCCCCTCTTACCTCAAAGATCATCGCAAACGATTGCGCGAACGGTTTGTTCAAGGTGGGGCCAATGCCATGCCTGACTATGAGCTTTTGGAATTGGTTCTGTTCAGGGCCATTCCACGCCAAGATGTGAAACCACTTGCCCATCGCTTGATGAAGACCTTTGGCAGTTTCAACGCCACACTGTCGGCGTCCACAACCCGGCTAAGCCAAGTCGCAGGCGTAGGTGACGCGGTTATCTGCGAACTCAAAATTGTCGAAGCTGCAGCACATCGCCTTGCACGATCCAGAATCATGCAGCGACCCGTGCTAAGTTCCTGGGAAACCTTGTTGGACTATTGCCAGACCGCAATGGCACATCGTGAGACGGAACAGTTCAGAGTGCTGTTTTTAGACACTAAAAACACGCTTATTGCCGATGAAGAACAGGCACAAGGCACCGTGAACCATGTACCTGTTTATCCCAGAGAAGTAGTCAAGCGCGCCCTGGAATTAAACGCAAGTGCTTTAATCTTGGTGCACAATCATCCATCAGGTGACCCAACGCCGTCGCAGGCAGACCTGGACATGACTGCCCAAATCCAGCGGGCCTGCGGCGTGTTATCGATCACGCTGCACGACCATCTTGTCATCGGCAAATCACAAGCGCTTAGCTTTCGTTCTAAAGGGCTGCTCGCCTAGGCAGGGTCAACGCAACCAAACCTCGACCCGGCGGTTCACCTGACGCCCCCAGGCGCTCTCATCGCAGGCCATGGGCAGCGCTTCTCCAAAACCCTCGACCTGAATATCCAACCGGTCAGCATTTAACGCCTCTGCCGAATTCAACACGGCCTTTTTCACAGCTTCGGCACGCCGTATTGCAATGTTGCGATTCGCCTGCGCTGACCCTTCGCCGTCGCTAAAGCCCACAAAAACCAACTCGCGACCGTCATAAATCCCTTGTTCGATGGCACGGGCAAGTTGCGTGGCATTGGATTTTGACTGCGCGTCCAGCGTCGACATTCCAGGTTCAAACCGAAACGTCTTGGACAGGCGTTTTAGTCCGCTTAGCCGCGCAACCATGGTTTGCAGATCCGCCAAAGCAACTTCAGAGCCAGCCTGTGAAATGGCATTCACAAACCTTTCACCCTGTAAAGCAACTGGAACTTCCTCTGGCGCCTGATCCACAAACCCGGCACGCCGAATCACAATCTGCGCAGCAGGACCGCGCGTATAGGCCAGGAAATCTCGCGCGACTTTGGGCAAGCGGCGCGCAGGCAAATACAAAAACATCGGGGCGGTCAGCGGATAATCTTCGGTTTTGATACCACGGCGCGTCGCGTGCACCGAAAACCCACAGCCCCCCGACAACGGCAAGCGCGTCGCGGCCCCCGCGCTGGCATAGGTCGCAATACCAATCGCAAACGGGTCGCGCTGCACGGCGTTCACGAGAACCTCCATTTGCGCATGGAATTCAACATCAGGGCTGAACTGGCGCGCAGCCGGTCGCATCAAACGATCTTCGAGCGATTGCAGCATACCTGACCCCTGGCCGGGCGCGTGCAGCGCGATTGGCGCATCCGGCCCTCCCAAGTCTTGCCAATTATCAATCTGGCCAGAGAATATCTGCGCCAATTGCGCCGGTGAAACACGGTCAATTGGGTTGTCATGTGACACAATTGGCACAAGGGCATTAAGAGCCAAAACCCGACTACGGTTTTTTTCGCGCATGTTTCCCAAACCGGCGTCATAGGCGCGTTTGATCTCGGAATCGCGGATTTCACGCAACGACATTGCAATGTCAGCTTCGTCCGCCAAAAGGTCCGCAAAACCTTCGCTGGTCGACGTCGCACGAAAATTAAACACTGCTATTGGCGCGCGCGTGACCTGATCTGACAGCGCATAGACAAAATGAGTTTTATCGAGCGTTCTGCGCGAAACCGCATAGCCATTGCGCAGCGCAAAGGCATCAATCAGGGCGGGCATCAGCACTTCGGCCATCCCCGCCGCGCCGGATATAGCCACATTGGCAACGAAATCCGTCAGATTTGGACAGCCCGGTCCGTCACAAGACACGCCCGTGCCGTCAACGGTCAACTGACCATAAACGGTTTGAACCCGATAGAATTCGCCATCAAACCCCATCAAAGTGCCATTTATCTCGACAGCACCGTCAGCCGAAGTAAGCGTAACATCCTGTGCTAAAACAGAAAATCCGCCAAACAAAAGGGAAAGTGCGGCGAGAACCACCGCACGAAAATGAACCATTGTGTTGCCCTGACCTGCGTCTATTTCTGCGCGATTGTCAGGTCTTGTAGCAGGTTTTTCAACACCAGAAAGTCACCAGTTGCAGAACATTCTGGAATTGACATTTCCAGCGACCGGGTGACGGAAGGTTGCGCCGCAATCACCTGAAAAGACTGGGCACGAATAGACCGTCCACAATTGCTGCCATTCACCTCTGCTTCGACGGACAATATCACCTCGCCACTGCGTGTTGCATTGGCGCGTGGGAACGTATAGATTTCTGCCATCTGAGATATTTCGTTTCGCCCATCACCAAGTCGCAGCATAAACCCTTGTTTGCCGCTGATCACGTCCATCAAATCATTTTCACTGTTAAACCAGACATGACCAGACGCGCCATAATCGGCACCAAATTCGCGGGCATGGATTTGCAGACCGCTTTCACCGGTCCACTGCAATGCCACGCGATCATAAAACCGCAGTGAAGGCACCGAGAGAGTGGATTGTTCGCTGGATCCGTCCGGGAATGTCACCGAAAATTCAGCGGCTTCTGCCAGAACAGGCACTGAAATCTCCAGCGTGCCTTCTGCGTTCAAAACTTCGGTGAAACGCAGCCCCGAATGGCTGATGACAATGCGCGCCTCTGGAAGGCACGGCGCTGTCACCGTCAAATTGGCCATAGCTACAGCTGCAATCTCTGAAGACAGTGCTGTGGCGCATCCAAGCCGCGGCGACGGGGTCTCGGTCGGCATCTCTAGGGTTGGAAGGTCTTGCGCAACCGCCAATACGATGGGCGAGGCTGGCAACACAGCTTCTGCGCGCATATCAGCGTCAGAGGGCGTGGCGAGCTGCCCAACTGCACTTGCTGCTCTAGCTTCAACAGAATCGACAATTTTTGTGACCTTTGGGCCAGCAGCCACTGAGGCCTGTATCGGTGTGCCAGATTGCATCACAAACCCAACAGCCGCTGCGCTGCTGAGGGTAAAGATGGTTAGGGCGACTCTTCGACTTACGGCATTCAACTTCATGGGGGTGTCCCCTTTCAATCACGCGTTAACCTTTGCACCAAACTGAACGGAAAAAAGGGCGCCGGTGTGGCGCCCTTTTGGTCATAATCAGAAGATTTTAAGCGTTTTAGACGCTGTGCCTAAGACAAACTGCCGTGACAATGCTTGAACTTTTTACCTGATCCACAGGGGCAGGCGTCGTTGCGGCCCGGGTTGCCCCAAGTTGCGCGATCATCCTCATCAAAACCTGCAATAAGCGGTTCTGGAGCAGCGCCCCCTGCGGCGGCAGCTTGATCAGCGGGTGCCATCGCCTGTTGGGCCTGCGCTTGCTGAGCCTGCATTTGCGCCAACATTGCACGTTGCTCTTCTTCGGTAATTGGACGGATTTGACCCAGGTTCCGTGTCACGTCAACGCGCAGGGTATCCAGCATGTTTTCAAACAGCTGGAAGGCTTCTGTTTTGTATTCATTCAACGGATCGCGCTGCGCATAACCCCGGAACCCAACAACAGAACGTAAATGTTCAAGCGTGAGCAGGTGCTCGCGCCATTTGGTGTCGATGATTTGCAGCAGAATCTGTTTTTCGATGTTGCGCAAAGATTCCGGCCCAAAGGTAGTGGCCTTTTGCGCCATATGCTCATCAGCGGCCTTTTCCAGACGGTCTTGGATATCTTCATCATCCACACCTTCTTCTTTGGCCCAATCGATCACTTTGACATCAATGCCCAGCTGCTCGATACATGCCGCATACAAACCTTCGGTATCCCACTGATCTGCATAGGTTTTTGGAGGCATATACTGGTCGATCAGATCCCCGATCACCTCGTGGCGCATATCCTTGATGATCTCAGACAGATCATCTGCTTCCATGATTTCACGACGCTGGCCAAAGATAACCTTACGCTGATCGTTCATGACGTCATCAAATTTCAACAACTGCTTACGAATATCAAAGTTGCGACCTTCGACTTTGGCCTGCGCACGCTCCAGCGATTTGTTCACCCACGGGTGAATAATCGCTTCGCCTTCTTTCATACCAAGGCTCGAAAGCACTTTGTCCAAGCGATCAGAACCAAAGATACGCATCAGGTCATCTTCCAATGACAGGAAGAACGCAGAGCGACCCGGGTCCCCCTGACGGCCTGACCGCCCTCGCAGCTGGTTGTCAATGCGGCGGCTTTCGTGGCGCTCGGTGGCCAAAACAAACAGGCCGCCCGCGGCCTTCACAGCATCTTCATCAGCCTTATGTGCGGCCTCTGCTTTTTCACGAATCGCTGCATGATCGCCTTCGGGATCGGCGGCTATGGCTTCCATGACCTTGAATTCAACGTTGCCGCCGAGTTTAATATCGGTCCCACGACCCGCCATGTTGGTGGCAATGGTGACTGCGCCCAGCTTGCCGGCATCCGCCACAATCTGCGCTTCTTTTTCGTGCTGACGTGCGTTCAAAACGTTATGTTCGATGTCTGCGTCAGTCAGCATTTGGGACAGGAATTCAGACTTATCAATCGATGTGGTGCCCACCAAAGTCGGCTGCCCTTTGGCGCTCGCTTCTTTGATGGTATCCACAATCGCCTGATATTTTTCATTAGCCGTACGATAGACCGCATCGTCGTCATCCTGGCGCGCAATCGGCCGGTTGGTTGGTACTTCGACCACACCCAAACCATAGATTTCTGCGAATTCATCGGCTTCGGTCAGCGCGGTGCCCGTCATGCCACCCAGTTTGTCGTACAGCCGGAAATAGTTTTGGAATGTCACCTGAGCCAAAGTCACGTTTTCGGGTTTGATAGAGCAATTCTCTTTGGCTTCGATGGCCTGGTGCAGACCGTCGGACAACCGTCGACCCGCCATCATACGGCCCGTGAATTCGTCAATCAGCACGATTTCATCGTTGCGCACAATATAATCTTTGTCTTTGGTGAAAAGCTTATGCGCGCGTAATCCCTGATTGACGTGATGCACCAAAGTTGTGCTTTCCGGGTCATACAAAGACTGCCCCTCGGGCAAAAGGCCGCGCGCCAGAAGCTGTTCTTCCAACCAATCGTTACCCTCGTCGGTGAAGTTCACCGCCCGGGTTTTTTCATCAAGATCAAAATGCGTGTCTTCAATTTCAGGGATAACTTTATCAATCGAGATATAAAGCTCTGAACGGTCTTCTGCAGGTCCTGAAATGATCAGCGGCGTACGGGCCTCATCAATCAAGATCGAATCGACCTCATCCACAATCGCAAAGTGGTGGAATTTCTGCGAAATGTCTTTCAACTCGGACTTCATGTTATCGCGCAGATAATCAAAGCCCAATTCGTTGTTGGTCGCATAAGTGATGTCGCTGTCGTAAGCCATGCGCTTTTGATTTTCGGCTTGCTGTGGAAACACCACGCCTGTGGTCATGCCCAACGCCGTATAGACTTTGCTCATCCACTCAGCGTCACGTTTGGCCAAATAGTCGTTGACGGTAACGATGTGCACGCCCTTGCCAGTCAGCGCGTTCAAATACGCCGGGAAAGTCGCAACCAGCGTTTTACCTTCGCCTGTCTTCATTTCCGAGATATTGCCCTGGTGCAGAAAAATACCGCCAAGCAGCTGCGTATCAAACGCCCGCAGGCCAAGCGCGCGTTTTGCCGCCTCACGGCAGTTGGCAAATGCTTCTGGTAAAATTTTGTCCAGCGCTTCACCATCCGCTACACGGGTTTTGAATTCAGCGGTTTTTTCGATAATCTGAGCGTCACTCAGCTTTTCGAATTCCGGCTCCAAATCGTTAATCTGCGCGACAATGGGTCGGGTCGCTTTGATCTTGCGGTCATTCGGTGTCCCGAGGACCATTTTGGTCAATTTTCCAAAACCCAACATGTCTACTTGTCCTTCGTTGACAAAATCTTGCGCCGCTAATGCTTGCCCGTTCTGTCGCCTGCTCATACAAACAGGGCAACGGACTTTTGCGTCGGCCTCAAAGCGATGTAAGGGGCCTGTAATACAGTGTCAACGTCGCCAACCAAAGCGGCAACAACCAAGGACCATTCGATGTCGAAATCACTCAATTTTCTGCGAGGCACAGCGGTTGCCCTTTTGCTGGCCACTCCTGCGTTTTCAGATGATTCGCCCAATGCAGACACGGTTGTCGCGACAGTAAATGGCCAAGACGTCACCCTGGGGCATATGCTGGCCATCCGGGCGACGCTCGATGCGCAGTATCAGTCACTTCCTGATGACGTTTTGTTCAACGGCATTTTGGATCAGCTTGTACAACAAAACCTTTTGGCGCAAAGCTTTGGCGGCGAAACACCAAAGCGCATTGCCTTGGCGGTCGAAAATACCAAGATTTCGATGCTTGCCGCAGAAGTGCTGCAGGAAGTGATCGCAAGCAAGGTAGATGATGCCGCTGTCCAGGCCGCATATGATGCAAAATACGCCAATTTTGAAGGCAGCCGTGAATTCCATGCGTCGCATATTCTTGTGCCGACCCAGGACGAAGCCACTGCCATCACCGCAGACATCCGCAACGGCGCTGACTTTGCGACAACTGCACAAGAAAAATCCACTGGTCCTTCTGGCCCAGGTGGCGGTGATCTTGGCTGGTTTGGTGCAGGTCAGATGGTTGCGCCCTTTGAAGAGGCGGTGAAGGCTCTGGAAGTTGGCGCTGTATCAGATCCAGTCGAAACCCAATTTGGCTGGCATGTGATCAAATTGAACGACAGCCGTCTACAAGAGGCCCCAGCTCTTGACGCAGTACGCGCAGAGATCCTGGCCGACGTGCAACGCGCAACGATTGACGCAGAGCTTGCGCGCCTGACTGAGGCCGCTGATGTGGATCGTTCTGCAGCAGAGGCGATAGATCCCGCCATTCTGAAGCAAGCAGATTTGTTGGAGAACTGATTTTGGCTGACATAGACACTGTTTCACCGCTTGCGCCCGCAAGTTTTCCAGATTTACCGGTAATTAACGGCGTAGAGTTCTCTGCTGTTGCTGCTGGTGTGAAATACCCTGATCGCAATGATGTTACCCTGATGCGACTTGCACCGGGCAGCACTGTGGCAGGCGTTTTTACCAAATCCGCGACTCGGTCTGCAAATGTACTGGATTGCCAAGCCAAGATTTTGAATGACAGCGATTATGGAGCCGCTTTCATCATCAATTCTGGGAACTCCAATGCCTTTACTGGACGCGCTGGCGAAGGTTCTGTGACGGCTATCTGTGAAGCAGTGTCCAATGCAACCGGCCTTCCTGCTGGGCGCGTTTTCACTTCGTCAACCGGTGTGATCGGCGAACGGCTGCCGCATGACAAAATCACCGCCAAAGTTGGCGATCTTGTGCAGGCCCTGTCTGTTGACGGGATACAAGACGCAGCGCAAGCGATTATGACAACGGACACATTCAGCAAAGGCGCAAGTGCAGAGGTTCTGATTGATGGCCAAACCATCAAAATCGCTGGCATCGCCAAAGGCTCCGGCATGATCGCGCCAGATATGGCCACCATGCTTGTCTATATCTTCACCGACGCCAAAATCGCGCGTCCTGCGTTGCAGGAAATGTTGTCGGAACTGACCGATGTGACTTTCAACTGCATCACAGTAGACAGCGACACCTCGACGTCTGACACATTGCTGCTTGGGGCCACTGGAGCGTCTGGTGTCAACGTAGAAACAAACTGCGCACCGTTCAAAGACGCACTGCATAACGTGATGCAAGAGCTGTCGCACCTTGTTGTGAAAGACGGAGAAGGGGCCACCAAATTTGTTGAGGTTGAAGTCACGGGCGCAGCGACTCATTCAGATGCCCGTGCCCACGCGCTTTCGATCGCCAATTCACCTTTGGTCAAAACAGCGATTGCCGGCGAAGATCCAAATTGGGGCCGCATAGTCATGGCGATTGGCAAGTCCGGTGCTGCCGCTGATCGCGACCTGTTGGCCATTCGTTTCGGGGACATTTTGGTCGCCGAAAAGGGCTGGGTTTCTCCGGAGTATTCCGAAGAAGCAGCCGCGGCCTATATGCGGCAGGACAATCTAAAGATCAGCGTGAACCTTGGTCTTGGGGCAGGAACGTCAACAGTTTGGACCTGTGATTTGACCCATGGTTACATCTCTATCAACGCCGACTATCGGTCTTAAGATCAACGGGAATGTGGAAATGAAAACTGTGTTGGTGGCCGCTGTCGCCCTTATTGATCGCGATGGCAGGGTTCTGCTTGCCCAACGTCCAGAGGGCAAATCTCTGGCAGGTTTATGGGAGTTTCCAGGCGGCAAAATAGAAAGCGGCGAAACCCCAGAAGTGGCTTTGATTCGCGAGCTGCAAGAAGAATTGGGTATCGATACCTGGGAGAGTTGCTTGGCACCTCTGACCTTTGCATCCCACAGCTATGATGATTTTCATCTGTTGATGCCGCTATTTGCCTGCCGCAAGTGGCAAGGCGCGCCTATGTCCAATGAGGGCCAAGCATTGAAATGGGTCTATCCAAAAGACCTTCGAAATTACCCAATGCCACCAGCAGATTTGCCGCTGATTCCAATCATCCGGGACTGGATCTAGGTCAAATTATGACGGAAATACGACTATTTCGTATATCCATCCGTTTTTTTCTTGGATCGCTCAAATTTTCACATAATGTAAAGTTAATGTGACGCACATTTGGGCGAAACAGAATCAAGACTATGTAAGTTCAACACGTCAAAGACACTGGGGGAATTTGACATGCTTAGAACGATAACACTTGGAAGCTGCATTTCGGTGCAAGGTTTCTTTGTACGTTCTCTGCCAGATGGACGCATTTCGGTGCGTGTAGGCAAGACAGTATATTCGGGCACACCCGTATAACCGTGACTTTCGCTATGATCGGTTTCAGGAAGACCTAACTATCAACAAAAAAAGACGCCGCCCATTTCTGAGCGGCGTCTTTTTTTGTCTATTTAGTAACACTTAGTCCAAAGTTCTTGTGACTTCTTCGCGCTCGAAGATTTCGATCACATCACCCGCACGGACGTCTTCATAGTTCTCAAATGCCATACCGCATTCTTGACCAGACTGAACCTCAGGCACTTCGTCTTTGAAGCGCTTCAATGTCTTCAGTGTGCCTTCGTGGATTACCACGTTGTCGCGCAGCAAGCGAACGCCCGCAGAACGACGTGCAACACCTTCGGTCACCAAACAACCAGCAACCTTGCCAACATTGGATACTTTGAACACGTCTTTGATGTTCGCATAACCGATGAAGTTTTCTTTGATCTCTGCAGATAGCAAACCAGAGGCCGCGGCTTTTACGTCATCAACAAGGTCATAAATGACCGAGTAATACCGAATTTCCACACCTTTTTGGTTGGCTGTGTTCCGGGCGGACGCATTTGCACGGACGTTAAAGCCCATAACTGGTGCGCCGGATGCTTCGGCAAGTCCGATGTCAGATTCAGTGATCGCACCAACACCCGAATGCAGAACGCGTACGCGCACTTCATCGTTGCCGATTTTTTCCATCGCCTGAACGATCGCTTCAGCAGAACCCTGAACGTCAGCTTTGACCAGAATAGGCAACTCAGAGACGTCTTCATCGTCTTTGGCTTTTTGCATCAACTGTTCCAGCGTCGTCGCTGCACCAGCTGCTGCGCGCTTATCTTTGGCGACTTGTGCACGGTATTCTGCAATTTCACGCGCCTGCGCATCTGTTTCTGTTACGTTCAGAACATCGCCCGCTTCGGGCGTGCCGTTCAGACCCAGGACTTCGACAGGCACCGATGGACCCGCTTCAGCAACACGCTCACCTTTGTCGTTAATCAGAGCCCGTACTTTACCAAACTGCTCGCCGACAACAAAAATGTCACCAAGACGCAAAGTGCCTTTCTGGATAAGGACCGTCGCAACTGGGCCACGTCCAACATCAAGCTGCGCCTCGATCACAGCGCCCTGGGCGGCGCGATCTGGGTTGGCCTTCAGTTCCAAAATTTCAGACTGCAATGCAATCGCTTCCAGCAATTCGTCTAGGCCTTGGCCCGTCACCGCAGAAACTTCGACGTCTTGCACTTCGCCTGACATCGCTTCCACAATCACTTCGTGCTGCAAAAGCTCTGCCCGTACTTTATTGGCATCGGCCGCAGGCTTATCGATTTTGTTGATCGCCACGATCATTGGCACTTGGGCCGCTTTTGCGTGGTTAATCGCCTCGATTGTCTGTGGCATGACGGAATCGTCTGCCGCAACAACAAGCACAACAATATCGGTCACCTGAGCACCGCGAGAGCGCATCGAGGTAAAGGCCGCGTGGCCTGGTGTATCCAAGAAGCTCAGGGTGGTGCCACTGTCAGTTGTAACCTGATACGCACCAATATGCTGCGTAATACCGCCAGCTTCGCCAGACACAACTTTCGCATCCCGGATTGCATCCAATAGCGATGTTTTACCGTGGTCAACGTGGCCCATAATGGTGATGACCGGTGGACGACCCTGAAGATTTGTTTCGTCCTCTGCCGCATCCGAAATCACATCTTCAACATCAGCGTCAGAAACACGCACCACTTTGTGGCCGAATTCTTCGATGATCAATTCTGCAGTGTCCGCGTCCAGCGCTTGGTTCTGCGTCACCATCATGCCCATGTTCATCAGCGACTTAACAACGTCAGCAACACGCTCGGCCATACGGTTGGCCAGCTCAGAAACCACAATGGTTTCAGGCAACTGAACGTCACGGATCACCTTTTCACGCTCAACCGGGCCACCCATCGCTTTTTGACGCGCACGCTCTTGCTTGCGCTTCATCGCAGCCATGGACTTCTGACGACCACCGGCACCGCCGGTTGCTTGGCTCAATGTCAGTTTACCAGAGCGACGCCCGTCGTTTTGGCCGCGACCACGTGTATTGCGCTGATCGCGTTCACGATCAGACTTACGTGGTGTTGGGGCCGGCGCAGGCTTGTTTGAAAGATCGCGGCGCGGTGTGTCTGCTTTAGGTGCAGGCGCAACCTTGGCTGCCGCTGCATCTGCCGCAGCGCGCTTTGACGCCGCTTCCGCGGCACGCTTTTTGACTTCTTCGGCTTCGGCTTTTTCCTTGGCACGTTGCTCAGCTTCGCGCTGTTCACGTTCCTTGGCCTCGGCTTCTGCACGGCGTCGTGCACGTTCTTCTTCACGCGCCTTTTCTTCGGCTGCGCGACGTGCGTTGTCTTCGGCCTCGCGGGCTTTTGCAGCCTGCAACGCCTTTAGGCGACGCGCCATTTCCACATCAGAAATGCCAGCGGGGCGTTTGGAAGGATCACCACCTGGGCGACCACCACCAACACCTGGTTTAGCTGCACCGGGTTTCGGCACCACAACGCGTTTGCGTTTGGTCTCCACCACGACGTTTTTGGTCCGGCCATGGCTGAAGCTTTGCTTTACGTTGCCCGGACGAGCACCCGCGCCACGCAGACCCAATGTCTTTTTACCGTCGTTATCGCTCATCTAGCTGTCTTACCCTTTCCGACGACCCCTGCCGCCGTATTTTCGCGTACGCCCTTTAGTCTTTGGGCTTCCTCTACAACTCTTTTCGTGAGTCCACCAGACGCAAGCGCCCCATGTATCACGTTTTGTCGCCCAAATGCCAATCCAAGCTCTTCTGCAGTGAGCCATCCGATGTAGCTGCCATAGTGAGGCGTACTCAGTTTAGTCTTGCCCCGGCCGGAACCGTCCACTGCTTGAATGAGAACTTCTGCCACCTCTTTCGAGAGCCAGTCCTTCACTTTTTCATAGCCAGTGACAGCGCTTCCGGATTTTCGCGCGAGGCTGATCAAATCAACCACCCGCCGCGCGAGTTGTTTTTCGACTTCATCCACCAAGCCATCAGGCACTGTGACCTGGGTTTTGGCAGACCTTGAAAAGGCACCTTTCTTTGCAGCCTTTTCAATGGCTTTTCTATCCGCAGAGACCCATATTCCACGCCCCGGCAACTTGCCTAGGATGTCGGGCACAATCTGCGCATCAGGGCCGACAACGAAACGCACCAGCCCGTATTTGGGGTGTGTATCGCCGGTGGCAATACACTTGCGCTCCGGGTCATCTGCCCGGTCTTTGCTATGTCCGCCACGCGTCATATCAGCCCTTTCAGTGCCTAAATCAGGCTTCTGCCTCATCTGTTGCAACGTCTTTGCCATCTTCGTCGGCAGCGGCGTCAGCAATCAACTCGTCAGGGTCAACCCAACCCAGCACAACACGCGCGGTCATAACCATGTCTTGCGCTTCTTCCAAGGCCATTCCGAAAGGCTCTAGAATTCCGTCATCCTTGACACGCTGGCCATCAACGGTTGTCCAGCCACCAGCCAATTCCCAATCAGCACAGGTTGCAAAGTCTTCCAACGTTTTGACGTCGTCCTTTGCTAAAGCTTCTACCATCTGGGGCGTCAGACCTTCGAATGCAATAAGGCTGTCTTCTGCACCCAGAGCACGGGCGGCATCCAAAGCGGCTTTAGCAGCGGCTTCCAGATATTCGCGCGCACGTGTTTGCACTTCGTTTGCGGTGCCTTCGTCAACGCCATCGATGACCAAAAGCTCATCCATCTCGACATAGGCAACTTCTTCTAGGTTGGTGAACCCTTCGGAAACCAGCAATTGCGCAAAGAATTCATCGATGTCCAAAGCGTCCACAAACAATTTGGTGCGGGCTTCGAATTCTTTCTGACGGCGAGCTGATTCTTCGGCTTCGGTCATGATATCAATATCAAGACCGGTCAGTTGCGACGCCAGACGCACGTTTTGACCTCGGCGACCAATCGCCAGGCTCAGCTGTTCTTCTGGAACAACAACTTCGATTTTGCCAGCTTCTTCATCCAAAACAACTTTGGTGACTTCTGCAGGTTGCAGTGCGTTCACCAGAAATGTTGGCTGATCTTCATTCCAAGGAATGATGTCGATTTTTTCGCCCTGCAGCTCGTTAACCACCGCCTGAACACGCGAACCGCGCATACCAACACAGGCACCAACTGGGTCAATCGAACCGTCAAAGGAAATCACAGCGATCTTTGCACGAGACCCAGGGTCGCGCGCCACAGCTTTGATTTCGATCACGCCATCATAGATTTCTGGCACTTCCATTTTGAACAGCTCAGCCATGAATTCTGGCGCTGTGCGAGACAAAAAGATTTGCGGCCCACGAGCTTCGCGACGCACGTCTTTGATGAAAACCCGGATGCGGTCGTTGGGGCGATAGGATTCGCGGCCAATTTTTTCATTGCGGCGCAAAATCGCTTCGCCACGGCCCACATCGACAATCACATTGCCATATTCTTCGCGCTTAACCTGACCATTGATAATAGTGCCGGCGCGATCTTTAAACTCTTCGAATTGACGATCACGTTCGGCTTCGCGCACCTTCTGCAAGATGACCTGCTTGGCAGATTGTGCCGCGATACGGCCCAGCTCTACTGGCGGAATTTCCTCTACATAGGTGTCCCCCACAGCTGGGTTTTCCATGTATTGTTTGGCTTGCTCTACAGAGAACTCGGCCTGATAGTTTTCCAGTTCTTCGTCTTCAACAACCGTACGCACACGGGTGAATGTCGCTTTGCCGGTCTTGCGGTCGATCGCGACACGAATATCCATTTCCGCGCCGTAGCGGGATTTCGCTGCGCGCGCGAGCGATTCTTCCATCGCTTCGACAACCAGACCTGGGTCGATCATCTTTTCGCGGGCTACGGCCTCGGCTGTTTGCAAAAGCTCCAGCTGGTTTGCAGAGGTAATCGCCATTTAATCAGTCTCCTCAGAACCGGACTCGGTCTCGATCTCGTCAAAATTTCCTTCGCTCAAGGTGCCAGCATCTTTACGCTGCTTCAGCATTTCCTTGATCAACTCATCAGTCAAAATCAGCTTGGCATCCGCCAGCCATTCAAACTGCAGCCCAACTGTACCCGCTTCCAGGTTCAGTAATACTTCTTCGCCTTCGACCCCAGCCAAAATTCCCCGAAAGCGCTTTTGGCCATCAATCAATTCACTGGTTTCGATCTTCACGTCATAGCCTTCGAAGTTTTCAAAGTCTTTCAGACGGGTCAGCGGGCGATCAATGCCCGGGCTACCGACTTCAAGAACATAAGAATCGTTTAAAGGATCTTCGACATCCAGCGCCGCACTGACGGCGTTGCTGATCTGCGCACAATCATCAACCTCAATGCCGCCTTCGGGGCGTTCGGCCATGATCTGCAATGTATTGGTTTTGCCACCCATAAGACGCAGACGCACCAATTCGAAACCCATATCTTCAATGATAGGGTTCACGATTTCGGCGAGACGACTGTCTATCGCGGTTTTGGCAATCATATTGCTCATACAAGTGTTCCAAGCACAAAAAAACGGGCACGCGGCCCGTCGATCTTTCCCGGTGGAGCGTTCAGCCTAAGCTCAGCGCGCCGCTGTTAAAAAGCCATATACGACCTTTGTTACACCGGTGCAAGTGCTGTTATCCCCCAATGACAAAGACAGCGCCTTTCGCTCTGATGATCCCGATAGAAAGAAAGACTTTGGTAATTCTTTTTCTACACTCTGGACCCATGGCAACTCATAACCGCGACACATTTATTATGACCTATTTTAACGTGCGCCAAGCGCTCGGGGTCATCGCAATGGCCTTTCCCTTGGTTCTGCTTACAGGGGGCTACATCACCCATGGCCAAGTGCTGCCATCAATCAGCGACTATTATTTTTCCTCGATGCGTGACTTTGTGGTTGGGGCTCTGGTGGCGATTGGCATTTTTCTAATGGCTTACCAGGGGGATCGCCCGTCCCACGCCAGTCGACGGGAAAACATCACTGGATTGCTCAGCGGTGCCTCGGCCATTGGGCTTGCCTTATTCCCAAACAAACCGCACGCTAATGGGATAGAGACTTTTTTTCACGCCATCATGGATGATCGTATCAGTGTCGGCCTGCATTTTCTGTCTTCTTTTGTCTTCCTCACAACTCTCACCATTTTTTGCCTAAGTCGCTTTGCGCGCACCGCCAACGGCCCGGTTCGCCGGGTTTACCGCATCTGTGGCTGGCTCATTATCTCGGCTGGTGTGCTGGCAACATATGCGTCGTTTGTGCGGGCCTTTGATTGGTTTGACGCCAGAGTTTGGGTCGAACAATGGAACCTTATCTTTTGGCTAGAAGCGTGTGGCATCTGGGCTTTCTGCGTCTCTTGGCTTCTCAAAGGAGAGGTCGAGCGCCAGGACGCCCGAACCCCGTCGCTTCAGGCGTCGCGCCATTTGGCATCCCGATGGGTCCCGTCACAATAGGGCTTGTTGCCAGACTGACCACAGCGACACAGAACAAATTTTTGTTCTGACATGTTTTCGGCCTGCGGTGGCACCGGGGCCGTGACGTCCAAAACCCAATAAGGTCCATTCTCTTCAATTTGAATCTGCACCCGATCCGGCATCAAATGTGGCGGATCAACATCTGCCAGGGCCAAGGCCCCTGACGGGCAAGCGGCAACCACCTCTTTTACTTCGTCAACCGTGCCTTTGTCAGGCTGCACCCAAGGCTTTTCAGCCGGGTTAAAGATGTGCTTGGCCAGCTTGCCGCATTGTGCAGCATGCGAACATAGCAGAGGGTTATAGCTGACAGAAACATCCTGTCCCGCATATGTGATCAGCCGATCCCGACCCGCCGGCGTGCCACCCCGACTTTCAAAACCTGCATCTTTGTGGCTGCCATCACAAAAAGGCTTGTTTTTTGACTGCCCGCATCGACACAGGGCCATGACCGGTTTACAGGCGATTTCATTGCCCTGAGCATCGCGCATCTGCGTGACGCCTTTGACAATCAGCGGTCCATTCTCGCGTTCTTGGATGATCGGGGCGTCAGACATTCGGGCTCTCCTGTGGATGGCAATAGCAACAGCTTATCCGCAGACCCACCATAGCCAAAGCAAAACCAATTGCGTTGGCGCACAGGCAACCCTGCAATAATCCACAGAATGTTTAACCGAACCACCAGCGTTCGATCAGGCGCGCATTGTCCATATTAAAGACATTTCCAACCGCGCCGCTATTGCGCAACTTGCTGCTGTGCGCATCAAGATAATTTGCATAGACCGGCACAACCGCACCACCCTCTAGTGCCATCAAATGTTGTAGATCATGGTACATCGAGCGGCGTTTTGCAGTGTCTAGCTCGGATCGGGCGGACAGCAACAAATCCTGATACTGCGCATTGTCCCAAAGCGTGTCATTCCAAGGTGCGCCGGTTTGCGACATCGTCGACAGCATCCAATCTTCGGTCAATCTGCCAGACCAAATACAGGTGCACCAAGGTTTTTGCCGCCAAACATCCGTCAAATAGGTGCTATCGGATTCGCGCTTAACATTGATGTCGATGCCTGCGGCCTTTGCGGTTTCTTGATACAAAAGCGCCGCTTTTAACGCACCGGGGTATTGGTGATTTGCTACCGACAAATCCAAACGCAGACCCGCAAGGCCCGCTTTGGCCAGATAGTGCCGCGCCCGATCTGGATCGTAGCTGGCAACAGGAATATCTTTGGCAAAGAACTGATTGGCCGGCCCAATTGGCGTGTCATTGGCAACAGCCCCATGACCCTGCAGGACATGCTGGACCAATCCAGGCCGATCAACCGCATGTTTCAGGGCTTTGCGCAGGTTCATATCATCAAAGGGCGCAATATTGGTCAGCATCGGAAAAGACAGATGTTGGTTTCCGGTGACCTCAGACAATTGTAACCGTCGTTCTGATTGCACCAAAGGCACGCGATGTGGTGGCAGTCGATCAATCGCGTGAACCTGCCCCTCCAGCAACGCAGTCACACGTTCAGTTTCATCGTCAAACGCAATCAGCTCAACTTCATTGAACCAGCCTTCTTTGCCATCCTTGTAATGGCTTTCCACCCGTTTCAGCCGCAAATTCACGCCAGGCTCAAACGACTCGACTTGATAAAGGCCCGTGCCATTGCCCGTTATCATCGCAAGCTCAGCTTGTTCAGCGGGATAGATACACAGGTGGTAATCCGCCAACAAAAAAGGAAAATCTGCATTTGGCGCGGTCAGCGTAATTTCAACCTCATGCGCGTTAATTTTCCGCATTTCAGCGATGCTTGAAACAATCGGCAAGGCTGGGCTCTGGTCGGTCACATCCATATGCAATTGCAGCGACCCAATCACATCCTCTGCCACAAAGGCTTTGCCACTGTGAAACTGCACACCTTTGCGCAGCTTAAAGGTCCAAACCAAGGCATCCGATGTGGCCCGCCAACTCTCTGCCAGTTCGCCGATCAATTCCCCGGACGCGGCAACTTGGGTCAGGGTATCAAACACTGCCCCATGCGCCGCCATAATCATGAAATTATCGCGATGTGTGCGGCTGTCCCAACTATCAAAAGGCGATGCGCCCGATAGTCCTAGCCGCAAAGTTCCAGAACGCGTTGGTGCAGCCCGAAGTGGCAAACCCGTTGCAGCCAGCACACCTGCGGCGGCACCGGTTGTAAGCAAGCTACGTCTGCCAATTCGTCTCATAAGTGTTCCAGATCCAATCCAAGCCCGCAAATGGGAGTCACAACAAAGCCTGTCTTATCATAAATTTCAACCAGGCAGTAGCGCCCAGATCAAACTAGCCTTCGCGCGCGAGCTGATCCATGATTCGCACCAATTCCGCACTAATTCCTGGCTCGCTTAATGCGTGGCCTGCATTTTGTATCATACGCAATTTCGCATTTGGCCAACGTGCCGCAAGATCAAAGGCCGAGCGCGGCGGGCAAATCATATCAAATCGCCCCTGCACAATCGCTGCAGGGATATGCGCGATGCGATCCATATGTGCCAATATCTGGCCATCAAAATCCAAAAAACCCGCATTGCGAAAATAATGGTTTTCCAAACGCGAAAAAGCCCGCGCATATTCAGCCGGGGGTGAACCAGATGTGCCATCAGACTGAACCGATGCCAAAGCGTTTTCCCATGCAGCCCAAGACCGGGCATATTTCACTTCGACCGCGCGATCACCACAAAACAAGCGCTGGTGATAGGCCGCAATCATGTCCGATTGTTCGTTTTCCGGGATCAGATCCGCAAAGCGCGCCCATGTTTCGGGCCAAAACTGCCCAGCGCCACCGCCATAAAACCAGTCAAGTTCGCGTTGTGTCATCAAGAAAACACCGCGCAGAACCAAAGCCGCGGGACGTTCTGGATGGGTTTGCGCATAAATCAACGCCAACGTTGCGCCCCAGCTTCCGCCAAACACAATCCACTGGTCGATGCCCAAGCTGGTACGGATATGTTCGATATCGGCGACCAGATGCCAGGTGGTATTATGCGCAATCTCAGCATGCGGTCGCGACCGACCACAGCCACGTTGATCAAATAGAATGACACGATAAATGTTTGGATCAAAATAGCGGCGCATCGCAGGGCTACATCCCCCGCCGGGGCCCCCGTGCAGGACAACAACCGGCATGCCATTTGGATTGCCTGACTGTTCGACATAGATCGAATGGCCGTCACCCACATCCAGCATCCGCTGATCAAACGGATCGATCGGCGGATAAAGATATTGAACTGCGCGTTTTTGACCCGAGTGTTTGTCCATAAGCGATCTATATAGTATTGCGCGCCCAGATGAGCATATGGAGATCAGAATGCAACCCACGTTGAACACTGTCGACCCCGCCGAAGTCGCAAAATTTGAGGCGATGGCCGCAGAATGGTGGGATCCCAAAGGGAAATTCAAACCTCTGCATATGCTGAACCCCTGCCGGCTTGATTACATCACCCGCCAAATCGCGGCGGAATTTGGCCGTGACCTTAGCACAGATCTTCCGTTCTCAGGCTTAAGACTGCTTGATATTGGCTGTGGCGGCGGGTTGCTGGCAGAACCCATGGCGCGTTTGGGGGCAACCGTTGTTGGCGCTGATGCAGCCGAACGCAATATTCCCGTCGCTCAGGTGCACGCCGAACAATCCGGCCTGACCATCGATTATCGCCACACCACTGCCGAAGCCATCGCTGAATCAGGCGAGAAATTTGATATTGTTCTGAACATGGAGGTGGTTGAACACGTCGCTGACCCGCAAGAATTTCTGACCGTTTGTCAGCAATTGGTCAGACCGGGCGGATTGATGATCTGTTCTACGCTCAATCGCACCACCAAAAGCTTTGGCGCAGCTATCATTGGCGCAGAATGGATCATGCGCTGGCTGCCAAAGGGCACCCATGAATGGCACAAGTTTATCACACCTGATGAGTTGTTTGACATGCTGGCAAAGGGTGGGCTGACACCAGTGGATCGCACCGGTTTTGTATTTAATCCTCTGGGTTGGAGCTGGTCGCTGTCCGACAAAGATCTAAGCGTAAATTATGTGACCACCAGTACGAAACCCGCCTAACCACCCGTCTTGCAAACACCGGTGGCATGATCATACCTGCCACCGATTTCAACACATTTTTCCACTTCGGCTGCGCCCCGAATAGAGGGAACGGCATAGATCAACATAAACAGAATCGCAGCAACAACTGCAAAAAGGTTCATGCCCCTTTTGCTTTTCAATGCTCGTCCTCAAGCTTGACCCGCAGCTCGCGTAAAATCGGTAGGGCCGCGCGTACGCGGTGTTCCCCAATATCTGCAACAACTTCGGAAATAATTGGCGCGATGCCCGCCAAGGCCGCCTCTTTTGCAGCACGTCCCGCCGGGCTTATTGCCACCATCTTGCGGCGCGCATCATCCCAATCCGGGCGAATATGCACATAGCCTGCGGTTTCCAGCTTGCCCAATGTATTGGTCATTGCCCCACGGGTCACATGAAAAGCCTTGGCAAGCTGCGCCGGGCTGCGCTCACTGCTGGAATGGGATAAATGGTTCAAAACCGAAAAATGCGACAACTCCATGCCCTTAGGCAAAGCTTTGCTCAGACGGCTGCGCGCCAATTGGTCAGCCATCAGAATTTCACTAAACAGAGAAATCGCTAAGGCGCTGGATTCATTATCAGTCTGGGCCATTGAACCTTTGATCATATGTCAGTGACGGCACGCGTCTGCGTGCTTGTGCCACTTTTTCACGGTCAAGATCAATGTAAACGATACCGGTTTCTGAACCAGCATCTGCCAAAACCTCACCCCATGGCGAAACAACAAGCGAATGCCCATAAGTCAGGCGCTGGGGGCCACGGCTAGCAAGATGTCGCCCAACCTGAGCCGGAGCAAGCACCCAGCACCCCGTTTCAATGGCCCGCGCCTGCAACAACGCCTGCCAATGCGCCGCGCCCGTGACATAAGAAAACGCCGAAGGCACCGTTATAACCTCGGCCCCGCCCCGCGCCAACCGCCGAAACAAATGCCCAAAACGCACATCATAACAAATGGTCATGCCAATTTTTGCAAAAGGCGTTTCCGCCACCACAGCCTGTGTGCCGGGCCTATAGCCATCAGATTCACGATAGGTTTCTTCTTTTGAAACCTGTACATCAAACATGTGAATCTTATCATAGCGCGCAGCAATCGACCCGTTGGCATCGATCAAAAACTGCCGGTTTGCAAAGCGACCATCCGGATCATTGGTCTTTACCGCCAAAGAGCCAATAGTCACCCAGACTTCAAGCTGTGCGGCCAACTCTTGAATGCCCAAAAGGGTGCGATCCTCAGTCTCGAGTTGCAAAACCGCCTTTTGATGAGTCCGACTTCCAGAGACGCAATTGGTCACTTCCGGCGTAAGAACATAGCCAGCCCCATTTGCTGCAGCCTCTTTGATCGCCGCCCGAACCATTTTGAGGTTTTCGGTTGGATCGTCCGAAGAGCATATTTGCAGCAGGGCTGTTTTCATCAGGCCGCCAGTAGACCGTCGAGCTTGCCCGCACGCTCCAGAGCCATCAGATCGTCACATCCGCCAACATGATCCCCGTCGATGAAAATCTGCGGGAAAGTCCGGCCACCATTGCTGCGCTGAATCATTTCCGGTTTACGATCCGGATTCGCCCAGCAATCCACCTCTACAAAGGTCACACCTTTTTTTGCAAACAAAGATTTTGCCGCCGCGCAAAATCCACAAAGGGGACGGGTGTAAATTTCTACGTTTTTCATTGCGTTTTCCTAAAGCCTGAAAGTGTCATGCGCGATTTAGGTGTGCATTGCAACGCGTGCTAGGGCTATGACACGCACTTCACTCGCCTGTGATTGCAAACAAGCATGGGTGGCCGCAGAAAACGTTGCCCCCGAGGTAATCACATCATCCACCAACAAGACAGATCGACCCTGCGCAAGCTTGTGGTGGCGTGGGTTGGGCACAATTGCGCCACGCAATAGTGCAAAACGCTCTTCGCGCGTCGCCGCCTCAAGGGCCGGAGTTGGCTTGGATCGCACCAGAAAGTCCGGGCAATATTCCAGCCCCATAGCCTGCGCCAAGCTCTGCGCCAAAAGCGCAGATTGATTGTATCTTCGACGTAAGAACCGACGCCAATGCAGAGGGATTGGCACAACAATCACGTCCTGCAGGTTCAACCCCTGCGCCGCCCTTTGCATCCAGCTTATCGCCGGTCGCGCGATATCATGGCGGTCAGCATGCTTAAGCCGCAACACCAGTTTCCGGGCGGTTCCCTGGTACAATAGCGCCGCCCGCCCCTGTTGCCAGGGACGGGTCACCGCCATGCAATCGTCGCAGCTGGTCTCGCTCACTTGCCCATCCCCAGGCAAGGGCACGCCACAAAAATTGCAGACAAGGCCGCCGATCAACGGCGTGTCTTTCCAGCACGCACCGCACAGACCAAAATCAGCTTCAACAAGTTCGCCGCAACCCACACAACGTGGAGGGTAAAGCAGGTGTAACGCGGTTTGAACTTGCCTGACGAAGCGCTTATGTTCCGGCCTATGCAAAACACACCTCTACTAACTGATCGCAAAGCCCTCTTGACCAACCGAGCCCGTGCGGATCGTTCTAAAGGCTTGTTTCTGCAAGAAGCCGCGGCTGATGATATTCAGGATCGACTAGAAATGGTTAACAGGCCGTTTACAAAACCTGCCATTGTCACGGCCTTTCCCGAAATCTGGCAAAACCGGATTCCGAATGCGACTATCGTGCCCGATTCTGACACGCTGGAGCTCTCGGCAAACAGTCATGACTTGGTGATCCACAGCATGTGTTTGCACTGGGCAAACGACCCGGTTGGGCAGCTAATACAATGTCGGCATGCTTTGGTAAGCGATGGGCTTTTGATGACGGCCAGTTTTGGAGGCCAGACATTGCATGAATTGCGCGCCTCTCTTGGCCAGGCTGAAAGTGAAACCCGCGGTGGCATGGCCCCGCGCGTCTTGCCTATGGGTGAAATACGCGACATGGGGGCGCTCTTGCAGCGCGCAGGCATGGCTTTGCCAGTGGCTGACAGTCTGCCATTGACGGTTTCTTATGAAACACCTTGGCACCTGATGCGCGATCTGCGGGCGATGGGCGAGGCAAACGCCCTGACTGCCCGTCTGCGGCGCTTTAGTGGCCGCCAAGTGTTCCAGCGTGCCGCGCAGCTTTATGCCCAAACCTATCAAAGTGATGAACGGGTCAGCGCCACATTCGAACTAATATTCATGACAGCGTGGTGCCCTGACGAAAATCAACCCAAACCCCTGCGCCCCGGTTCTGCGGCTGCCAGATTGGCAGATGCCTTGGGCACAAAGGAAACCAAACTGGCGGACTAACGCGTGACGGCATTAAGCCTGCGTTGCCTCTGTAAACACGCCAAAGTCTAAACAAACTTCAATATCTGAATTGACCCACGCGTGTTAGGCGCTATCTCAGAGCAGACATAGAAACAGGATCTCTCATGCTGGACGCCAATACCCAAGCCACCCGCCCTGATTTTGCCGCCGACAATCACCCCAAGGTGGCGCGTGGCAAAACGGGTATCCTTTTGGCCAATCTTGGCACGCCAGATGACTATTCGTACTGGCCGATGCGCCGCTATCTGAACGAATTCCTGTCCGATGAACGCGTCATCGATTTGCCACGTTGGAAATGGCAACCTTTGTTGCAATTGATCATTCTGACAAAACGTCCCTTTAGCTCTGGGGCCGCCTATAAATCGATCTGGAATCACGACAAGGGCGAAAGCCCCTTGATGACCATCACCAAAGACCAAACTGCCAAATTCAAAACGGCAATGCACACACGCTATGGCGATCAGGTGATGGTGGATTTCTGTATGCGGTATGGCAACCCATCAACCCAGTCAAAAGTGCGCGAGATGGTGGCGGCTGGATGCGAACGCATCTTATTTTTCCCACTTTACCCACAATATGCTGGCGCAACGTCTGGCACCGCTAACGATCACTTCTTTCGGGCCTTGATGCAAGAAACCTGGCAACCCGCAGCCCGCACAATTGAACCATATTTTGATCAGCCCGCCTATATCGACGCGCTCGCCGCATCGGTTCAGGCCGGATATGACGCAATGACAGACAAACCCGATATTCTCGTGGTCAGCTATCACGGCATGCCCAAGCGGTATTTGATGCAAGGCGATCCTTATCATTGCCAATGTCAGAAAACGACACGCTTGCTGCAGGAAAAACTGGGCTGGGACAAAACCCAGCTGATCACCACCTTCCAGTCGCGTTTTGGCACCGAAGAATGGTTACAGCCCTATACGGTCGAAGAAGTTGCACGCCTTGCCCAGACAGGCAAAAAGAACATTGCGGTGATCGCCCCAGCCTTTTCAGCGGACTGCATCGAAACTCTGGAAGAAATCAACGAAGAGATCAAAGAAAGCTTTGAAGAAGCAGGTGGTGAAAAGTTCACCTATATTCCTTGTCTCAATAACGACGACGCCCATATCGCTGCCTTGGTCCAAGTTGCCCAAGAAAACCTGGCCGGTTGGCTGGACTAAAGACCCATTTACCACAAAAAAGGGTGCCGCCTAAGCGACACCCTTTATATCCTAGAGCGGCGATGCCGCACCAAGTATGGTTTAGTCAGCCAGAGCCGCTGCAACCACTGCGATCAGCAGCAGAGGAACGATCAGGTTGCCAGCAGAAGAAGACGCTGCGTCTTCCATGATGACAGGTGCTTCAACCATTGGCTCAGACATGCCGCCAGCAAATGCTGTGGATGCTGCTGCAGTCAGTGCTGCTGCGAGAACGAGTTTTTTCATAGTAACCTCCAAGAAATTAGCTTGCGCCGCAGGATATTGCGACGCCAAGCGCCCAAGACTTACCTCGTAATTTAGGTGTAAACAGCAATCACAGGTGTTTGCAAACCCAATCACAAGATCACAACGGCGTCAGCGACGTTTTGTCGTCAAATAAGCAACACTTGTGTGCCGACTTTCGCCATCTCAAACAGTTCGGCGATGTGTTCGTTGTATAAACCAACACAACCGTTCGACGAACGGCGGCCAATTTTGCGTGTATCATGGGTACCATGAATGCGATAATAGGTCCAACTTAGATAAAGCGCGTGTGTGCCCAAGGGGTTATCTGGGCCCGGACCAACATACTCTGGCCACTCGGGATTGCGCTTTCGCATCGCTGGGGTTGGCCGCCAGCTGGGACCTTCAACCTTGCGCACAACTTTGGTACGTCCACGACGGGTCAGGTCTTCGGTCAGCGGAACCGACGATGGGTACAGCTTATAAGTCACGCCATCTTCAGCCCAATAGTGCAGCGCACGGCTGGTCAGATCCACAAGGATCGCGCCATTCTTCAGATTGTCAAAATGTGGCTCCCAGCGCATCGACCGAAAGCTCGATGTATTGCGGCGCACCACCTCGGTGATTTCGTTTTCAACTTCGGTGGTCGAAGTGTCGTTCACATTCTGCGCCAATGCAGGCGCACCAATAAAGGCTGCCCCGCTCGCCAAAAAGGCGCGACGGCCAAAGCCGGGTGTGCGTGAATCAGTCATAGCTATCATTGCCTCTGCGTTTTGCGTGATTTTATGGCCTGAAAGACGCAGTCGCAAATCAAACAAGCGTTATTGTGCCCATGTCACACGAATGTGGGCTTTCAACGCAACGCATGTACCGATAGACCGATGAAACGAACTGAAAATGATTGCGGAAGGACGACCCATGCGTCTTGTAGCGGCTCTTACGGCTTCACTCTTGGCTATTTCGGCCTGCACAACCACTGTGACCGACCCTCCGCTTGGGGCTGATGGCAAACCATTGCCCCGACTTTATCGGATTCGAGCCAACGACACGTCCAAAATCCAATTCCGCATGCTTGATTCTGTGAATGCCCTGCGGTCAGCATCAGGCGCGTCGGCTGTCGAATTGAACCCACAACTGGTTGCGGCGGCCGCCACACATGCGCGGGACATGTCGATCCAGAACCGCCCTTGGCATTTTGGCTCTGACGGTTCTTCCCCCATCCAACGCATTGCGCGCGCCGGATACCCTGGGGTTTTGGTGGGCGAAGCGATTTCAGAAACCTATGAAACAGAATTGGAAACGCTGGGTGCCTGGATGGAAGATCCGGGATCACGCGCGGTTATTCTAGACCACAGCGCCCAAGATCTGGGTTTTAGCTGGCATCAGGAAAGCAACGGTAAAATCTGGTGGACTTTGGTGTTGGGTGCCGAAGGTGTGGCCCCAGAGATTTCACCCTCCCCGACGGCCACCAGTGCAACCTCTGATCTGTTTGCAGAGGTCGAATAGGTTATTTGTAGATCGATATCGGCGTGCCGTTGGTCACCATCGCATAGACTTCTTGAATTTCGCGATTGGTGACGGCGATGCATCCCGCCGTCCAGTCGTTCGGTGCCTTGGCAAATTTGGGCGGCTTGCCGTGAATAAAGATATCGCCTCCCGGGCTAAACCCATTGCGCGCCGCATAGGCGCGGTCGTTGGCATTCGGGTATGATATCCCAATTGAAAGATGAAACTCGCTGTTGGGATTGCGACGATTGATCTTGTATTCGCCCTCTGGCGTGCGGCCATCGCCTTCGCGTTGCTTATGACCGGCCGGGGCAAATCCAAGTCCAACATCATAGGATTTCAGCACCTTTTTATGGTGCATCAGATACATTTTTCGTTGTTCTTTAAAAACCACAACCCGCGTGACTTCGGGGCCGTTATACGTCTGAAATTTCGACGAACAGGCCGACAGGACCAAAAGGGCCGCAAGGAATAGGGCAAAAATCCGCATTTTTTTCTCTTTGACTGCTCACAACCGAAATAGCACGGCTGCCGTCTTTCGCCCAGCGCTCAGCACCGCCTCACGCCAATGTTACGGCTCTGCGCGCGAGAAATGGCCGACAACCTCGATATGACTGCTCCAGCGAAACTGATCCACAACCTGCACCCAATGCAAGTGATAGCCCCCAGCCAATAAAATCGCCGCATCCCGCGCAAAGGTCACCGGGTTACACGACACAAAGGCAATCGTAGCGACGTTTGACTTGGCCAATTCACGACATTGGGCTTCTGCGCCTGCTCTGGGCGGATCAATAACCACCGCATCAAACCGCAAATCGTCGGCAATAATCGGGTTGCGAAACAGATCACGCGTTTCTGTAGACACGTGCTTTAGGCCCAGGGCCATGCGCCAACCCTGATCAAGCGCTTCCATCATTGGTCGCTCGCCTTCGACAGCATGCACGCTGGCATTTGCAGCCAATGGCAAAGAAAACGTGCCACATCCCGCAAAGAGATCAAGTACTTTGGCCGCGCCACCAACGATATCTTGCACCGCCTGCAACAGCGCAGTTTCACCCTGCTTGGTGGCCTGCAAAAACGCCCCTGGTGGTGGTGTGACTCGTGCAGACCCAAAACTTTGCCAAGGGGCTACGCGGGTCGCAACGCCCTCGCCATCCCAAGTGAGCCGCGCGATGCGCAATTCATGCGCCAATTGACCAAGCTGGGCAATAAATTCCGCATCAAGTTCTTTGCCGCCGGTCACGGCAATGTCCAAACCCTCAGCTGACATTGTGGCTGTGACCGACAATTCGCCTTTGCGCGACGCACCTACGGTTGCCAAGCGTTCAGCAATGCCCAGCGCGGGCTTCAGGTCGGGATGCAACAATTGGCAATCCGGAATTTCGCAAATCACATCAGACGCCCGCATGTGAAACCCGGCCATCGCACCCTTTTTTGTGCGTCGTGCAGAAATCACCGCCCGGCGCCGACTTTGCGTTGGCGACGTGACGATAGGGCGAAAGAGTGCTGAAATACCCTGCGCGGCCAGCGCCGTGTGCACCACATCCACTTTGAAATCGGCGACAAAATCATCCTTTGCATGCTGCAAACTGCACCCGCCACATGACTTAAAATGCCGACACGGGGCTTTCACACGTTCCTCAGAAGGCGAGAGCACACGCATATTTCCAAGCGTATTGCCGTCAACATCCCCCTCTACAATTTCGCCGGGCAGTGCCAACGGCACAAATATTGGGCCATCTGCAATGCCGTCGCCGTGCAATCCCAAGCGGGTGATTTTTATCTCTGTCATGTCATTGGCCATACCCCGCCACCGGGTCCGGGAAAACCCCTGCCCTTACAACAGGCCCAAAAACCTTGACGCAAAGACTATTCCGCCGCGTCGACATCCAGAAACCCACCGGATTGCCGCTGCCAAAACTCCGCATAAAGACCACCTTTTGCCAAAAGCCCACGATGGCTGCCCTCTTCGACAATCTGCCCCTTATCCATCACCAGTATGCGGTCCATCTGCGCGATAGTGGACAGCCGATGGGCAATTGCAATCACGGTCTTGCCTTGCATCATTCCATATAGTGTTTGCTGAATGGCGGCTTCGACCTCGCTGTCCAGGGCAGAAGTTGCTTCATCCAACAGCAAGATCGGCGCGTCTTTCAGGATAACCCTTGCCAAAGTAATACGCTGCCGTTGACCTCCCGACAGCTTTACACCGCGCTCTCCAACATGGGCGTCATAACCCGTGCGCCCTTCGGGATCTTGTAGCGACAAAATAAACTCATGTGCCTCAGCTTTGCGCGCCGCCTCGATCATGTCAGCTTCGGTCGCATTAGGGCGACCGTAGAGAATATTTGCGCGTACAGATCGATGCAGTAACGAACTGTCTTGCTGAACCATCCCAATGTGATCGCGCAGACTGTCCTGGCGCACCTTGGAAATATCCTGTCCATCCATCAAAATCTGCCCACCTTCGGCATCATAAAACCGAAGCATCAGCTTAACCAAAGTTGACTTACCGGCTCCCGACCGCCCAATCAGACCAATTTTTTCACCGGGATCGACCGTTAGGTTAATGGCATCCAACCCGCCCATATTGCGCCCATAATGGTGAGTTAGAGACTTAACTTCGATTTTTCCATGTGACAACACCAGCGGCTTTGCCCCTTGGGCATCCACCAAATCAATCGGCTGTGCGATGGTCTCCATCCCCTCAGAAACCACTCCCAATTGCTGAAAGAAAGAGGTCAGCGCCCACATAATCCACTGGGTCATCGCATTCAGCCGCAAAGCCAAAGCCGTGGCTGCGGCCACAATGCCAACAGTGGCCGCGCCTTGCACCCAAAGCCAGATCGCCCAACCGACCACGCCCAAGATCAGCAAGCCATTCAACACGACCAGTACAAAATCCATCACCGTGAAGATGCGCATTTCCTTTTGAAAGGTGCGCCGTGTGTGCTCGATGGCTTCTTTGGCGTGATCTAGTTCGTGTTGATTATGGGCAAATAATTTAACCGAATGAATGTTGGTATAGGCGTCAACCACGCGGCCCGTGACCGCAGATCTGGCATCTGATGCCGCCTTTGACGCTGGCCCCACCCGGCGCACTGTCCAGGCCACCAAACATCCGTATAACACCAACCAGATCACCAGCGGCAACAACAAGCGCACATCTGCTTGTGACAACAAAACAGCCGCGCCAATCACATAGGCCATCGAAAAGGAAAGCGCGTCAAAGACCTCATAGACCGCCTCTCCCGCCGCAGGCGGTGTCTGCATGATGCGATTGGCAATTCGGCCCGCAAAATCATTTTCAAACCAACCAACCGACTGACGTAAAACATGTTTATGCGCGCGCCACCGGATCAACGTACCGAAATTTGGCAATATAGCGTTGTTCAGGACCAATACATCCAATGCCTGCAAAATCGGTCGTACAAACAGCACAAGCCCCGCTACCAGCAGCAATTCAAATTTATAGGTCTGCCAAACCACTGCCGGGTCGCCCGACAACAGATCCACCAAGCGCCCCATATAATAAATCAAACCGATTTCGACGGCAGCCACCACGACCGACATTATCCCAGCCACCACAAAGACACGCTTAAAGGGTTTGGAATAAGCCAACAGAAACGGCAGCAAACGACGGGGCGGCACATCCGTTTCCGGATAGTCACAATAGGGATCGACCAAGTTTTCAAAGAATTTAAACAACATGAAACAACGCTTTTCGTAAGAGTGTTGGAAAACAGACATAGGCTGGCGGTGTCGTTCCAAAAATTGGACAACACGCGGTGCTCTGACTCAGGTCAGAAACAACTCAAGAAAACCAGGTACGTCTATCCATCTTACAATCCTTCATGTGCGACCCTCAGCGTGGCGCAGGTTTGGATTCGAGTCAACTCTTGTGCCTAAGACAGCAATTGATCACGTGACAATTGAAAATCTGACGCGATCCAACGAGATTCTATCCGTCGTAGTTCAGCCCCCAGCGCCGCGCCCTGAAACCGCGCTATCAAATCTGCTGCCCGCACCGGAAATTCCGCCTGATCGCCGCGTTTGGCCTCGGACATTACTGACTTTGGCAATGGCATTTCCAACCAAGCAGAGCGCAACAGTAAGGCACAGACAGCAAGATCCGCATCATGACGATATCCCAATTCGGCCGCGCCCATAACACCGCTCGCCGCATCCCGCATTTCGCGCAACCGTTGGGTATATTTATTGGAAAGGCGCAGGCTAACACTCACATTTTGCCCCCCCAGAACCGCCAATCGGCGCAATGGATCTGCGGAAACCTCCAAGGTGTTTTCAAGATGTACCAATGGCGCCAAACCACGGTCATCCGCACCTTCTAGGATGTGGCCAAGAACGCCACATTGCCGCATCGTCGCTATCACTGGCGATGGGTCGGGCGCGCCCAATAGTTTAAGCATTTCAACACCAATGCGCTCTTTAGATAAAGAGTCTAATCCACCTGAATGTGCCGCAATGGCCGCCAAGGCATCTGGGTCCATGCCAGCGCTGGCGTCACCATACCAGGCATGAAATCGAAAATACCGCAGGATGCGCAAATAGTCCTCGCGTATGCGTTGCTCTGCATCATCAATAAACCGAAACCGGCGCTGCTGCAGATCTGCCAAGCCGCCCAAGGGGTCAATCACACGGCCATCAGCATGGGCATAAAGCGCATTCATGGTGAAATCCCGTCGGTGCGCATCATCTTCCAGATGCTCCGAAAAGGCCACCACCGCGCGACGCCCATCGGTTTCCACATCCTTGCGAAACGTCGTGATTTCATGGGCAATGCCATCAGCCACAACCGTGATAGTGCCGTGGTCAATCCCGGTTGGAATGGCCTTAAGGCCAGACGCTTTTGCCAGTTTGATCACCTGATCCGGGCGCGCATCGGTCGAAATATCAATGTCTGACACCGGGGCGTCCAACAACGCATTGCGCACGCATCCCCCGACCAACAACGCTTGATAGCCAGCCGCTTCAAGCATTCGGCAAACAGCTTGCGTGCTAGGCCTGGTCAGCCAGTCACCCGAAACTGTCACGATACTGCTCACGCTGCCATCCGTTCCGCCAGCCCGCGTAGAATGCGAGCTGTTGCACCCCAGATATAATAGGGGCCAAAAGGCACAATATAATAGTGACGGCGCTCGCCCAGCCACATACGTCCTTCGATGGCAAACCGCGCCGGATCAGTCACATGTGACAACGGCACATGAAACACCTCTTCGACCTCGCCGGGTTCCGGCCTTATGAGAAACGGGGCCTGCACCAGCCCTACAACCGGCGTGACCGTAAAACTGGTCACCGTTTCGTGGGTTGGCAAGGTGCCAAGAACCTGGACATTTTCAGTTGGCAGGCCAATTTCTTCCTGCGCTTCACGCAGGGCAGCTGCGGTTACATCTGCATCGCCCTCGTCCTGCTTTCCACCCGGAAACGCGATCTGTCCCGGATGGTGTTTTAGGTGCGAGCTGCGTTTGGTCAACAATACCTGCGCAACACCATTGATCACCTGAACAGGCACTAACACAGCTGCAGATCGCAATTTGCGACCTTCTGGCAAATGCACTTCGGTGTTCAGGTCAAAATCCGATGACGCCCCGCCGTCACGGCCAAGCGCAGCCAGCAGAGGAGCCACCGGGTCCGTCACTGGACAGACTTCTCGGCCTGAAACCCAACCGTCAGCGGATCAAGATCATAATGTGAGCCGCAGAATTGGCAATCAGCGGTCACCCGCCCGAGTTCATTTGTCATGGTTTCGATGTCTTTGGCAGAATAGATCGACAGGCTCTGGCGAACACGATCTTCAGAACAAGAGCAGCCAAAACGCACCGATTGCGCATCATAAACCCGTGGGGCTTCTTCGTGAAACAACCGCACAAGCAGATCTGCAGGGGTCACCGAAGGGCCGATCAATTCCAGATCTTCGACAGAATTCATCAGAATATTGGCACGGCTCCAGTTTTCTTCATCGTCGTCGCCCAGCAAATCACTGGCTGTCAAAAGTCCACTTTCGCCACTGCCACCCTCGCCCTTAGCGAAAGGAGACGCTTTAGGCATATGCTGCAACATCACGCCACCGGCGCGCCAATGTTCGCCAACACCAGGTTCTGTCGACTTACCAAAGCGCAACGAAAAACTGGTTGGCAATTGCTCTGATTGGGCAAAATAACCCTCGGCACTAGCACTCAACGAGCCGCCTGCCAAAGGCGCAATACCCTGATACGGTTTTGTGCCTTCACCCTGATCAATCAAAACAGCGATATAACCGCTGCCCAATTGCTCAAAGGGGGCTGCGTCAGTCAGCCGGTCCGCATCAAATGTGGCATAGGCACGAATTTGGGCCGTCTCGCCCTCGGTCTTGGGGGCATAATAATCTGTTGCGATCATCCGCACTGGACCATTGGTTTGCACCTGCAACGACAGCTTCCAGCGCACGCTGATGGTTTGACCAATCAGTGCGGTCAGCAAGGCCATTTCCGCCACCAAGGCTTCAACCGTCGCCGGGTAATCATGCTGCTTTAAAATACCGTCCAGCACGCCATCCAACCGGGCAACACGGCCGCGAATATCTGATTTGTCCAACTGGAACGGCAATACTGTGTCGTCCCAAGCGATTTTAGTTCCGAGGGTCATGGGGTTTCCTTACAAGCCTGATCTTGGCATACCGCGACTATATAGGTGCGGCAAGACGAACGAAAAGGGCTGGTATCGCATGATTAGACGGTTTGGAACCCCGCCCGCTGCGGATCGACGCTATAAACTGCGTCCAGGGGCCTATGTTGTGCTTTTGCAAGGCTCTGACATGCTGATCACCCGCGAAGCCCCCTTCGATCAGACCCAAGATGCCGAATATCAATTGCCTGGCGGTGGCATTGACCCGGGTGAGTCGCCCGTAATGGCGCTGCACCGCGAGGTTCTGGAGGAGACCGGCTGGACCTTGGCTGCCCCCCGACGTCTGGGGGCCTTTCGCCGGTTTTGCTATATGCCAGATTATGACCTTTGGGCTGAAAAGCTATGCAGCATCTATGTGGCACGCCCAGCGCGTGCCTTAGGGCCGCCAACCGAACCAGGACACAGCGCAATCTGGATGCCCGCCCCCAATGCCATCGCGTTACTGGCCAACAGCGGCGATCAGTATTTTGCGCATCTTGCGCTTGGCTAGGCCACATCCGCCTCAAACTCAAACAACACCCCCGAAATATCGTCTGGAAACCCTTTCGCCCCAGCATACTCCTGCAAATACCAAATAAACGATTCCAGAAACGTTTCACCCGTTTGGCTTTTCAGCTTGCCAACAAGCCGCTCTAATCCGTGCTCATCCAGCATTTCGCCTGCTGCGTTCGGACACTCGGTAATGCCGTCTGACAAGATCAGCAATCGATCACCAGTACGCAGATGAATTTCAAAATCTTCAAATTTTGCCTGCTCTATCAACCCAACGGGCAAGCCCCCCGTGCCACTTTGCTCCATGGAACCATCTGCGCGCTGCACCAGCGGATGCGGGTGCCCAGCCTGAGACAGAACCACCCTGCCAGATCTAAGATCCACAACCGCAAGTATCATCGTGAAATAGAGTTCTGTTTCGATTTCATCCAAGAATTGCGCGTTCAAATTGGCAATCACTTCGGCCGGCGGCACTGGCGCATATCCTCCGCCTGATTTTGCCTTTAGGGCAACGTTCTGCTCGGGTGCAGAAGACGACAACAGCCCCGCCAAACGCGCCGTCATCAGGGCCGAACTGACGCCATGACCTGACACATCAAAGGAAAACAACCCAACCTGATGGGCATCGATCCGATAGTGGCCAACCAAATCGCCGCCAACATGGCCACTGGAATGCAACATCAAAGACACTTGGCTTGCGCCCACCGTCACGTGGCGGTTGCGCACCAAAGATTGCTGCAATTTTTTGGCCTCTATTAAGTCGTGGTCCAATAAATCGTGCACCCGTTGCAGCTCCGACAAAGTATCCGAGATCACGCGATTTTTCTCGGTCAACTCACGTTGCATGCGCAATATGCGTTCGCCAGCCGAAATTCTGGCCCGCAATTCATGCGCGTTTATCGGCTTGATCAAAAAGTCGTCAGCCCCAATTTCCAAACCCTTCACCACCTCATCTTTTTCACTTTTAGAGGTTAAAAGAATGAAATAGCCGTATTTTTCGCTGGGCAGCTCACGAAAGGCTTTGCAAAACTCCAGACCATCCATTTCTGGCATCATCCAGTCAGACAGCACCAAGTCCGGCGACCGATCACTGCAGAAATCCAGCGCCTCTTGCCCAGAACAAGCCTCTACAACCTCATAGCCATCACGGGCCAATTGCGCACTTAGAATGCGTCGCTGCAAACGACTGTCATCCACCAGCAAAACAAGCTGAATGGCCCCTTTGGCTTGTTTTTCCTGCATGTGCTGCGGCTCTGCACTCACAAGGTGCCCCCGTGAAAACACTTCATCAGCTTGGTTTTAGACCACAATTCCTTAAGAGGGCATGAAGCAACCTGTTCATCGCCGCTCATGCTTCTTTAAGAATTCACTGCCACATTAAGCGCCGGAGGACAGCATGATCGATTGGGCACGGCTCGCAGACCTACAGGCCGAAATCGGCGCGGATGATTTTGCCGCAGTGGTCGAAATCTTTCTGGAAGAAGTGGATGAGGCCATCGCAGTCCTTGGTAAAAACCCACAACGTGAACACCTGGAATCTGCCTTGCACTTTCTAAAGGGCAGCGCCTTGAATCTAGGGTTCAAAGAGTTCGCGAAGCTTTGCCAAATCGGTGAACTCACTGCCTCACGCGGCCAGGCAGATGGCATCGACCTGCCCGAAATTCTTGAATGTTACCAAAAATCCCGCGGTGCATTCCTTGCCGGTTTGGCGCAACACACCGCATAAGCGCTAAATCAAAAACTGCGCCAAAGCCTCGTCGTTGGTGATGTCGGTATAGGTCATGCCAGCCGCTTCTAACCGCGCGAACAAAGTCTCAAAGTTCTGCGGGCTTTTGGTCTCGATGCCGATCAACACAGACCCAAAATTACGCGCAGATTTCTTCAGATACTCAAAACGCGCGATATCATCGTCCGGCCCAAGAATGCCTAAGAACTCTTTCAAAGCACCCGGCCGCTGCGGCAACCTTAGGATAAAGTATTTCTTGATGCCAGAATAGCGCTGCGCGCGCTCCTTCACCTCTGGCAAACGTTCAAAATCAAAGTTCCCACCAGAGGTCACGCAGACCACGGTTTTACCTTTGATCTGGTCTGCAACATCCTCTAGCGCATCCACGGCCAATGCCCCCGCGGGCTCTAGCACGATACCTTCGACGTTCAGCATTTCCAAAATCGTGGTGCAAATCCTGTCCTCCGGCGCAGCCAAAACATCGGCAATATTGATATCGGCAAGCCGCGCAAAGGTCTTTTCACCGATTCGCGCCACTGCTGCACCATCCACGAACCCATCCAATGTATCCAGCCGTGTTGGGGCCCCGGCCTGCAAAGCCGCTTTCAAACTTGCGCCGCCCAATGGCTCTACAAGCGTCAGCTTTGTTCTTTGACCGAAATAACTGCGCACACCCGCGGCCAATCCACCACCACCAACCGGCAAAATTACCTGATCTGGCACCCGCCCCAATTGCCGCTCAATCTCTGCTGCAACCGAAGCCTGCCCCTCTATCACATCCTCATCATCAAACGGTGACAAAAACACCGCGCCCGCCTCTGCGCAATAGGCCTGTGATGCCGCCAAAGTGTCATCAAAATAGTCACCAATCAGGCGTATTTCGATTGCATCACCGCCAAAAACCTTGGTCTTAAAGATCTTTTGCTGCGGCGTGGTCACCGGCATAAAGATCACACCTTTAACGCCAAAATGCTTACACATATAGGCCACGCCCTGAGCGTGATTGCCAGCACTCGCACAAACAAACAGATCACGCGATGGGTCTTTGGCCATCACCTTGCGCATCGCGTTAAACGCCCCGCGCAATTTGTAACTGCGCACCGGCGTCAGATCTTCGCGTTTCAGATAAATTTCAGCCCCATAGCGCAGCGACAGATGCGCATTACGCTGCAAAGGCGTCGCATCAAATACATCACGCATTGCAGTTTGGGCACGGCGGGCAAGATCTTGGAATTGAGTCATTTGTTTTCAGTGACGCAAGCCCACGCCCAAGGCAAGAGTTCGCGTCAAAGAATACAGGTGTATACCAGTTCAGAGTTCGCGTTTTTCGACAAAATAACCATACAGAGTTGTTAAGATGCTAACGTTTAACATTGAGGTGAAAATTGTCCCGGCAAGCGAAACCACCGCTGCTAAGATCGGAACAATAATTAGGACGCTAGCTAGAAATTGCACAGCAAGTTGAAATACTAAACTGCACAAAAACAAAACGATGAACGCTCCTAAATTGCCTTCGGTGGCAGCAAGAGTCTCTCCAAGAGTTAGGGGTTCTCCGATTGCAGCAGCCGGCAGTGAAATTGATAGCCGAAAAAGTAAGTAAAAAACCACAAACATGTAGCTAAGCATGATTGGGAACAAAAGAATAGGAAGCGACTTAAACGCCAACAAAATTAAGAGTGCTGGCATCATGCAGAGCAGCGAAACCAGAAAAAGCTTAACAATCGTCCCGAAATAGTTTGCGATTTTACCATTGGGTTTGTTCAACCAGCCATTCGGCATTTCCTGCAACAGCACAAACCGATGCCAGCCAACGATAAACCAGAACATACAAAAAAAGCCGATGGCAAAAAACGGCAAAACCAACCACGTAAATTGCGATGCCGCATTCGAAATGCTGCCGGAGCCAACTAAAGCAAACGCAAGCAGCCCAATTGACGCAATAGCGGTCAACATTGGCAAGAAGCCGATGCGTAAAATATCGGTAAAGTTTCGAACGATCATTAGCACCGCGTGCTTAAACAATTTCCAGCCAACCATTTCGACCTCCAAATTCGTCTTAATAATCCCCCCACATTCCCTTTTTTCGACCCTTTGACAAGCCGCATAGGTCACATGACTTGCCCTAAGCAAAAAAAGGCGGTATCGGCGCAGATATTGCCCCTATGTTGCCGCCCAAAGGAAATCTGACATGTCCGCGCCCAAGAAAGTTGTTCTCGCCTACTCCGGTGGCCTTGATACCTCGATCATCTTGAAATGGTTGCAGACCGAATATGGTTGCGAAGTGATCACGTTCACAGCCGACCTCGGTCAAGGTGAAGAGCTGGAACCGGCCCGCAAAAAAGCCGAGCTTTTGGGCATCAAGCCTGAAAACATCCACATCGAAGACCTGCGCGAAGAATTTGTGCGCGATTTTGTTTTTCCAATGTTCCGCGCCAACGCCGTCTACGAAGGCCTGTATCTTTTGGGCACTTCTATTGCCCGCCCGCTGATTTCCAAACGCCTGATCGAAATCGCCGAGGCCAACAATGCAGATGCGGTCTCTCATGGCGCGACAGGCAAAGGCAACGACCAGGTGCGTTTTGAACTGGCCGCCTATGCGCTGAACCCAGACATCTCCGTGATCGCCCCTTGGCGCGAATGGGATCTGGGCAGCCGCACCAAACTGATCGAATTCGCTGAAAAGCACCAAATCCCGATCGCCAAAGACAAACGCGGCGAAGCGCCATTCTCTGTGGATGCCAACCTGCTGCACACCTCTTCCGAAGGCAAAAGCCTCGAAGATCCGGCAGTAGACGCACCAGAATATGTCTTTCAGCGCACCGTCAGCCCCGAAGAGGCGCCTGACACACCGGAATTCATTGAGATCGGCTTTGAAAAAGGCGATCCGGTCAGCATCAATGGCGTGGACATGTCCCCGGCCACAGTTCTGACAGAGCTAAACGAATACGGTCGCAAGCACGGCATCGGCCGTCTTGATCTGGTCGAAGGCCGCTATGTTGGGATGAAATCCCGCGGCATCTATGAAACGCCGGGCGGCACCATCATGCTCGAGGCACACCGCGGCATCGAATCCATCACAATGGACCGTGGCGCGATGCACCTTAAAGACGAGTTGATGCCAAAATACGCCGAGCTGATCTATAACGGCTACTGGTACTCGCCAGAGCGTGAAATGCTGCAAGCCGCTATCGACGCAAGCCAAGATCACGTCACCGGTACGGTACGTGTGAAACTTTACAAAGGCCACGTGCGCACCGTGGGCCGCTGGTCTGATCATTCCCTCTACTCCGAAGAACACGTGACCTTCGAAGAAGACATGGGGGCCTATGATCAAACAGACGCGGCAGGCTTTATCCAGCTCAACGCGCTGCGCCTGAAACTGATCGCCATGCGCAACAAACGCGTCGCAAAGAAATAGTCAAATCGGCCCGCCACGCGCGGGCCTTTTTCTGCCTGCCCCCTCGTGCTTGTGCTTGATCCAAATACCCTGGGGTGAGCGGTGAAATCACCGATTTCACCGTGAGGGGCAAAGCCCCTAGTCATCAACTTCCAACTTATGCAAACGCTTTTTTCACTCCCAATCACCATGGCGTGACATGACGCCTGTGTGACTTGAGCGCAGATAATGGACATTGCAAACTGCTCTCACACATTAGGAGAGACCCGCATGGACCGCATGATCAATTTGAAAATGGCTTTGCTAAGCGGCCTTATTGCCATTGGCGCAACAATAAGCTGTGGCTCTGCGCAAGCTGGCACCGAAAAACTGGTGGTTGCTGGCGGTTGTTTCTGGTGCGTTGAAAGCGACTTTGAAAGCGTCAAAGGCGTTAAAAAAGCCGTCTCTGGCTACACGGGTGGCACAACAAAAAACCCAACCTACAAAAAAATCGGCAAAGGTGGCACCGGCCATTACGAAGCCGTAGAGATCACCTTTGACAATAACACCGTGACACGCGACGAGCTGTTGCACTTGTTCTTCCGCTCGGTTGATCCCACCGACGCGGGCGGCCAGTTTTGTGACCGAGGCGAAAGCTATCGCACGGCGATCTTTTACGCCAATGACGCTCAGAAATCCGCTGCCGAAGCATCCAAAGCCAAGGCCCAATCAGATCTCGGCCGCAAGATTGTCACCCCACTGTTGCCCGCGCAAAAATTCTATAAGGCAGAAGCCTATCACCAGGATTATTACAAAGGTGAAAAACTGGTTTTGACCCGTTTTGGACCAAAGCGTCAGTCTGATGCCTATGCGCGCTACCGCAAGGCCTGTGGTCGCGATGCCAAGGTAAAATCGCTTTGGGGGTCCGCAGCGCCTTTCGCTGATAAACACTAAAGACTGGTAAAGGTTTTAGGGGCTTTGCCCCTCGCGGTGAAATCGATGATTTCACCGCTCACCCCAGAGTTTTTTCCAAAGGTGAAGCCAGGGGGTGATCCGCTAGAACTGGGCGCTTTGCACTTCTTTAAGATCGGGAATGACGTCTGCAGTGCCCTGACGCATCACCATCAAAGCACCCGCCCGCATCGCCAGCAAAATCGCCTGTTCCATCGGCATACCGCGATCCAGCCCCGCCAGCAGATAGCCGGTGAACGTATCCCCCGCACCCGTTGTATCGACCACGTCAACCAAAAAGGCCGGAAAATCCTGTTGCGTGCGTTTTTGCGTGTTGATCCAGCGGCACCCTTTGGCGCCCAACGTGATCACAATATCTGCAACCGGCAGGTCCTGCGGCGAAAGCCCGGTGGCGGCGGTCAATTGCTCGGCTTCCACCTCGTTTAAGATCAGGAAATCAAGCATCGGCAGAACCGCTTGCACCGCATCGCTGTCAAAGGGCGCAGCCGCATAGGCAACAAACATCGCCAGATCCCGGCCCATTTGCGCCGCATAGGCTTGGTTGTTGGTTTCATTTTGGATCAAAAGCGTGTCGCCACGCGCGCTTTCGCTCAGCGCTTTGCCGATGGCATTATTGGTGATCTCATGGTTGGCCCCTGGCAAAAGCACAATGGCGTTTTCGCCTTCTTGGTCCACATTAATGATCGCATGGCCCGTTGGGCTGTGGGCCAGAACCGCTATATGACGGGTATCGACCCCATATTCCAGCAACCGCTGCCGCGCCCAAGTTCCGTCTGATCCAACGGCACCGATATGAGACACCAAGGCGGCCGCACGCGCGGCTGCCACAGACATATTGGCCCCTTTTCCCCCTAGGCCTTTATGCATTCCCTTGGCGGCAAGCGTTTCGCCAGGCCCCGGCAAATGCGGCACCTGATAGAACAGATCGGCATTGATCGACCCAAGGTTATAAATTGCCATAAAATTCTCGCATACCTAAAATGAGACCATCACTGTCGGATGGTCTCAAGCTGAGTGCAAGCACGAAAAAGGTTAGCTAGCCCACTTTGCAGGCGGCCAAAATCGCCATGTTCATGATGTCATTGGAGGTCGAGGTCGTCGAGCAAATCTGGATCGAATGATCCACCCCTGTCAGAATCGGACCAATCAAGGTCGCCCCGGCCATCTCCTGCATCAATTTGGTTGAAATACTCGCCGAATGCCGCGCTGGCACCACCAGAATATTGGCTGGCCCACTGAGGCGTTGGAACGGATAAGCCTCTTGCGCGCTGGTGTTCAGGGCAACGTCAACTGTCATTTCGCCTTCGTATTCAAAATCCACACCGCGCTTATCAAGAACCGCCGGCGCCATATGCATTTTTTCGGCACGCTCTGACACCGGATAGCCAAAGGTCGAGAAGCTGACAAATGCCACACGCGGCTCTAGCCCCATATGACGTGCAACGCCAGCGCAGGCTTCGGCGATATTGGCAAGATCTGTTTCATCAGGCCACTCGTGCACCAGCGTATCGGAAATCAGCACAATACGGCCATTGTGCAAAATAGCTGTCACACCAACCGCGCCCGCCTGAGCATCTGCTTCAAACACGTGGTTGATCAATTCCATGACATGCGCAGACTTACGGGTCGCCCCGGTCACCAAGCCATCGCCATGGCCATGCGCCAGCATCAAAGATGCAAAAACATGCCGATCGCGCGCTGCCAAACGGTGCACATCCTGCTTGTCAAAGCCTTTACGTTGCAAGCGCTTATACAAAAAGTCTTTGTAGGTGCGCAGGTGCATCGAATTGGCTGCATTCACAACTTCGATCTCTGCAATGGCATCGCCAAGCCCAGCAGCTTCGAGCTTTTCAGCCACATCAGCTTCGCGCCCAACAACCAGCGCCTTGCCTAGCCCCGAACGTTGATACAACACCGCTGCGCGCAGCACACGAGGGTCATCACCTTCGGCAAAGATCATCCGTGCCTGCGCATTGCGCGCCCGCGCGTTCAGGTTGCGCAGCATGCTGGCGGTTGGGTCCATCCGCGATTTCAGGCTGGCTTCATAGCCATCCATGTCGATGATCGGACGACGCGCAACACCGGTATCCATGCCCGCTTTGGCAACTGCAGACGGAATGCGGTAGATCAGCCGTGGATCAAAGGGTGTCGGAATGATGTAATCACGACCAAATGCCAGTTTGCGCCCATAAGCCATGGCCACTTCATCTGGCACATCCTCGCGTGCCATATCCGCCAAAGCCTCGGCACAGGCAATTTTCATCTCATCATTGATTGCGCGAGCGTGAATATCCAATGCGCCACGGAACAAGTATGGGAAGGCCAGAACATTATTCACCTGATTTGGGTAATCAGAGCGACCCGTGCCAACAATCGCATCCGGGCGAACAGCCTGCGCCTCTTCTGGGGTGATCTCGGGATCGGGATTCGCCATCGCAAAGATCAGCGGATCAGGGCCCATTGTTTCAACCATTTCTGGTGTCACGGCCCCTTTTGCCGACACGCCCAAAAACACATCCGCGCCCACCATTGCCTCTTCGAGGCTGCGCAATTTGGTGTTGGCCGCATGCGCGGATTTCCATTGGTTCATCCCTTCGGTTCGGCCTTGGTAGATCACACCCTTGGTGTCGCAAACGATGCAATTGTCATGTTTTGCACCCATGGATTTGACCAACTCAATACAGGCAATCCCCGCCGCGCCCGCACCATTGAGCACAATCTTAACATCTTCGATTTTCTTACCAGAAATCCGCAGCGCATTTAAAAGACCTGCCGCGCAGATCACAGCCGTACCGTGCTGGTCATCATGAAAAACTGGAATGTCCATTTCTTCTTTGAGCCGTTGCTCGATGATGAAACATTCAGGTGCCTTGATGTCTTCTAAATTGATGCCGCCAAACGTTGGCCCCATCAGCTTCACCGCATTGATGAATTCTTCGGGATCTTCTGTGTCCAGTTCCAGATCAATCGAATTCACGTCCGCAAAGCGTTTGAACAATACCGCTTTGCCTTCCATGACAGGCTTACTGCCCAAGGCGCCAAGATTGCCAAGGCCCAATACTGCCGTGCCGTTTGAAATCACCGCAACCAGATTACCTTTGTTGGTATAGTCATAGGCGGCGGCTGGATCAGCCGCGATGGCTTCGCAAGGCACCGCAACGCCAGGCGAATAGGCCAAGGACAAATCGCGCTGGGTTGTCATCGGGACAGTGGCCCTGATTTCAAACTTGCCTGGCGTGGGTTCCAGATGGAAAGCCAGTGCTTCCTCGCGCGTCACTTTGGTCTTTGTCATTGCAGCCGATCCTTTTAAGTCTTTTGGGTCTTATCTGAGCCAAACCGCTGTCACAATATGTTAGCGCCGCAACTATTTATCATTTCGCCTTTCAAGCTCCATTCAGATATTGCTACACCACAAAAACACCACCCGGGGGAACGATTGTGAGCGCAACGAAATCAGCCGTCACACCAATGATGGCACAATATCTGGAAATCAAAGCAGCGCACCCAGATGCGATTCTGTTTTACCGGATGGGCGATTTCTATGAGATGTTCTTTGACGACGCTGTGGCCGCAGCCGAGGCACTGGACATTGCACTGACAAAGCGCGGCAAACACGAAGGCAGCGAAATTCCGATGTGTGGCGTGCCGCATCACGCAGCCGAAGGCTATTTTCTGACTTTGATCCGCAAGGGGTTTCGCGTGGCCGTATGCGAGCAAATGGAAAGCCCGGCAGAGGCCAAGAAACGCGGTTACAAAGCGGTGGTGCGCCGCGAAGTTGTGCGTCTGGTAACCCCCGGCACATTGACCGAAGATTCACTTTTGGATGCCCGGCGTCATAACTTTCTGGCTGCCTTTGCACAGGTCCGCGATGTTGCCGCGCTGGCTTGGGCAGATATTTCAACCGGTGCGCTGCATGTCATGCCTTTGGCGCGCATCCGATTGGCTGCAGAACTTGCACGCCTCGCCCCATCTGAATTGCTGGTGGCCGAAGGAAGTGAAGCAGATTTAGGCGAATTAGTCTCTGATATGGGCGTCTCGCTCACCTCAACGTCACGTGGATCATTCGACAGTACCGCTGCAGAGAAACGCGTCGCAGGGCTGTTTGGCGCGCAGGGACTGGATGCTTATGGCAGCTTTTCACGTGCAGAAATTGGCGCGCTTGGCGCCATTGTCGACTATCTCGAAGTCACGCAAAAAGGCAAGTTGCCCTTGCTGCGTCCACCCGTGCGCGAAGCCACCGGTGGCACGATGCAGATCGACGCTGCCACCCGTCGCAATTTGGAATTAACCCATGCGCTGTCTGGTGGTCGTGCAGGGTCGCTTTTGGCCACAATCGACCGCACGGTGACCTCTGGAGGTGCCCGCCTTTTGGAACGCCGCCTCGCCTCTCCTTCTCTAGATCTGGCGACGGTTCATCAACGGCTGGACGCCGTGTCTTTCATGGCGCAAAACAGCCCGCTCGGCAGCACATTGCGCGACCACCTTAAACGCGTGCCAGATCTAGATCGCGCCCTATCCCGCCTGTCGCTTGACCGCGGCGGGCCGCGGGATCTGTCAGCCATCCGCAATGGATTGACCCAAGCAGACGATATTTCAAACCTGTGCGAAAACACTGATCTGCCGACTATCCTTGCCAGCGCCAAAGCGGCTCTACAGGGCCACGACAGCTTGCTGACACTATTGGATGACGCGCTGGTGGCAGAACCGCCTTTGCTTGCGCGCGACGGCGGGTTCATCGCGCCAGGCTATGACATCGCCTTGGACGAAGCCCGCCAATTGCGCGATGAAGGCCGCAGCGTCATCGCTCAAATGCAGGCGCAATACAGCACATTGACCGGTATTTCTGCGCTCAAGATCAAACACAATAATGTCTTAGGCTATTTTATCGAGACAACCTCAAAACACGCAGATGTCATGATGTCAGCACCGCTGTCTGAAACCTTCATTCATCGTCAGACAACCGCAAATCAGGTCCGGTTCACCACCGTCGAACTGTCAGAGATGGAAACCAAAATCCTCAATGCAGGCAACACTGCGCTGGAAATTGAAAAACGTCTCTATTCCACCCTAAGACAAGCCATTTTGGACAATTCTGGCCCTATCTCAACCGCAGCCAAGGCCCTATCGGAATTTGATCTTCAAGCCGCAATCGCGGATTTATCGACAAGCGAAAACTGGTGCCGTCCTGAGGTCAATGACACGCAGGATTTTGCCATTCAAGGTGGGCGCCACCCGGTTGTAGAGGCGGCCCTGCGCCAACAAGGTGGTGCGCCTTTTGTGGCCAACACCTGTAATTTGTCCGGCGGCGATGATCCAAGTATTTGGCTGCTCACCGGGCCGAACATGGCCGGTAAGTCGACCTTTTTGCGACAAAATGCATTGATCGCCCTGCTTGCGCAGATGGGCAGCTACGTGCCCGCCAGCGCCGCTCGGATCGGACTTGTCAGCCAATTGTTTTCTCGTGTTGGGGCCTCTGATGATCTGGCCCGTGGCCGCTCGACCTTTATGGTCGAGATGGTGGAAACCGCCGCCATTTTGAATCAAGCAGACGACCGCGCACTTGTAATATTGGACGAAATCGGCCGGGGCACCGCCACCTATGACGGCCTGTCGATCGCCTGGGCCACCCTTGAACACTTGCACGAAGTGAATTGTTCACGCGCGCTATTTGCCACGCATTATCACGAAATGACGGCCCTTGCTGGTAAGCTCAAAGGCGTCGACAACGCCACGGTGACCGTCAAGGAATGGGATGGCGAAGTTATTTTTCTGCACGAGGTCAAGCGCGGTGCCGCTGATCGCAGCTATGGTGTGCAAGTGGCGCAACTGGCCGGTCTGCCCCCAGCCGTTGTGGCCCGCGCCCGCGACGTTTTAGAAATGCTGGAAAAAAGCGAACGCGAAGGTGCAGGCCAAAAGGCTTTGATCGATGATCTGCCACTGTTTGCAGCGGCCCCTGCAGCCGCCCCCAAACAACTGGCAGGCCCATCACCCCTTCAATCCCGTTTGGAAACCATCACGCCCGATGACCTTAGTCCGCGCGAAGCACTTGAATTGCTCTATGAACTCAAGAGTTTAGCGAATTAGGTCTACCAGCTGCCGCTTGCGCCGCCTCCCGAGGATGAGCCACCGCCAAAACTGCTTCCACCCGAGGAAGAAGAGCTGCTTTTTGACACTTTGGGAATGGTTTCATGGGCGTGATAGCGGTCGTCACAATTTTTGCAGTGATAGTCCACACGTCGCAGACCTGTTGATGATGTGGTTGCTGGTGTCACAACGGAGCTATCGGCTTCAAGCGTTTTATAATTACAACTGCGACAGGCCCCATATTTTGAAAATAGGGCTTTGTAAGCTTCGATTGTGATGTGATCACAATTCGCGCAGTGCCAAACATCATAATCCACACTTTTCAGGCGTTCTTCGGTGCGCTGACCACCCTTCAGATATTTGTCTTCGTTTTCCTCAGAATATCGCTGCATTTCCTGCCCATCTATCGGGCAATTCCGTGGCCTGTTGCGCTTCCACCGGCGATAAAAGCGATAGGCCAAACCCGCCGCAAATGCATAGGCGATAAAAATCCAATCCCCGATGCGATCCAGCCATCGATTAAGCCCATTCCAGAGGCGATGGGGTGATGAAATGTCAAATTCTCCGGGATAGACCCCAGTAAGGTTTTTCACCACTGCCACCACACCACGGTCGATGCCTTTTGCATAGTCGTCACTGCGGAAATGCGGGAACATCACGTCGTCAATAATCGCGGCCATAGCGTCGTTTTTGCTGGTGCTATATCCAGAGCCCAATTCGATCCGCATCACCCGATCATAACGCGCAATCAGCATCAAAACCCCATCGTTGCGTGTGGCATCGCCAATGCCCCATTGATTAAACAATCCAGTTGCAAACGGCTCTATTTCACCTGAATACCCATAATCTGACATGTTAGGGATGGTCAGAACGGTGAATTCAATGCCGCGTTTGTCACGCAATTCTTGCAACTTCTCACGCACAAGGTCTTCTTCTTGGGCCGTCATCAAATCAGCATAATCATTGACCCAAACTTCGGTGTAATCCGGATAGGTCTGTGCGGTTGCCGCCGTGGCCCAGACAAGAAAAATCCAATAGATGGCAAACTGTTTCAACGCAAAAAGCTCCTGATAAACAGGAGCTTTCTAACACAATTTCTAAGAGCTGTTTAGGCTTATGCCGGCATAGAGCTGACACCCACCTTGGCCGGGCGCAACAATCGGTCATGCAGCATAAAGCCCTCGGCAGAGATCTGAATGATTTCGCCGGCTTTGGTGCCAGGAACCGGTGCCTCAAACATCGCTTCGTGATGGTTTGGATCAAACTTATCACCAACCTCTGGCACAATGATTTCCAAGCCATGTTTCTTAAACACATTCAGCAATTCACGCATCGTCAGTTCAATGCCCTCGATCACAGCCGGAGCTGCGCTCTTTTGCTCTTCGGTAATGGATTCCATCGCGCGCTTCATATTGTCATAGACCGGCAACATGTCGCGAGCCAATCGGGATCCGCCGTACATTTCAGCGTCACGACGGGCCTTGTCGCCACGTTTGCGCGCGTTTTCTGCCTCTGCCAAAGCCCGCATCCAGCGTTCTTTGTATTCATCGCGCTCCGCCGTCACTTCGTCCAGCGCGATCGCTTCATTTTCCAACTCATCCAGATGTGCATAAGCATCCGCTTCTGCATCTGCGATATCGTCTAGAAATTCGTTTTCTTTCGGCTCTGCCATAACTCACCTCTATGCCCGGTCAGAAATCAGCTTTCCAACCAGTTGCGCCGTGTAATCCACAATCGGCACAATCCGTCCGTAATTCAGGCGCTTTGGACCGATGACCCCAACAGCACCCACTATCTTTCGATCAGAGTTCATATATGGAGACACCACCAAAGAGGAACCCGAAAGTGAAAAAAGTTTGTTCTCAGAGCCAATAAAAATCCGCACACCGTCGCCTTGATCGGCCAATTCAAGGAAATCCGCGATATCACGCTTGCGTTCCAAGTCATCAAACAGGTTTCGGATGCGCTCAAAGTCTTCTTCGCCCTGACTGTCGCCTAACAGATTGGACCGTCCCCGCACAATGAGTCGCTCTTCGGCGCCATCCTTATCTGCCCAGGCCGCCAATCCGCTATCGATCAACGCCCGCGACAGCTTGTCGATCTCTTGGCGGCGGCGCGAAATTTCGTCCGCGATCACGGTCTGCAATTCGCTCAGCGTCCGGCCCTCGATCAACGAGTTCAGAAAATTAGCTGCCTCGCGCATGTTGCTAGGGGTTTGCCCAGGTGGCGGCGTAAACAGTCGATTTTCAACATGCCCGTCCGCCATCACCAAAACCACCAAAGCCCGATCATGCGCCAGGCTGACAAATTCGATATGTTTGATCGGTGCCTCATGTTTGGGAGCCAAGACCAAAGACGCACCATGGGTCACGCCCGACAGCGCCGACCCCACCCGATCCAGCATGCTGCCGACGTCACCATTGCCGCCGCCCATTGTGGCATCGATCTTTTCTTGATCGGTGCGGTCCAAGTCACGCACCTCAAGCAACCCATCAACAAACATCCGCAGCCCCTGCTGGGTTGGAATGCGCCCGGCGCTGACATGCGGTGAATCAAGCAGGCCCAAATATTCCAGGTCTTGCATCACATTGCGCACGGTGGCGGCGCTGACTTTCTCTGACAGTTCGCGCGTCAATGTGCGCGACCCCACCGGGTCCCCAGTATCCAAATAGCCTTCGACCACGCGGCGAAACACCTCGCGCGAGCGGTCATTCATTTCATTCAAAATGTCGTTGCGGTCTGTCATATGCTACCCAATCTAGGCAGCCGTGAAGGACGCGCAAGCATAAAGGTCAATCGGGGTTGCACTTTGGCCACCCAGACCTGTATCCCAGAGCCAACCTTTATTGCCTGAAATCAGAGGATACCCCCATGCGCCCATCAGGACGTCAGCTAAACGAAATGCGGTCGGTTTCGATCGAAACAAATGTCACCAAACACGCCGAAGGGTCTTGCCTGATCAAAATGGGCGACACCCATGTACTGTGCACCGCCTCCCTTGAATCACGCGTTCCTCCCTTTATCAAAGGCTCCGGCCTGGGTTGGGTCACCGCTGAATATGGCATGTTGCCCCGCTCCACCTCGTCTCGCATGCGGCGCGAGGCTGCCATGGGCAAACAAGGCGGCCGTACCGTTGAAATCCAGCGACTGATTGGCCGGTCCCTGCGTGCAGGCGTTGACCGTGTTGCCCTGGGCGAACGCCAAATCACTGTGGATTGCGATGTCATCCAAGCCGACGGCGGTACACGTTGCGCGTCGATCACTGGTGGTTGGGTTGCACTGCGCTTGGCTGTGAACAAATTGATGAAAACTGGCGACATCATCACCGACCCGCTGATCTCTCCGGTGGCGGCAATTTCCTGCGGCATCTATGCGGGCCAGCCTGTGCTTGACCTGGATTACCCAGAAGATTCCGAAGCCGGCGTGGATGGTAACTTCATCATGCTAGGCAACAAGAACCTGATCGAAGTGCAAATGAGCGCCGAAGGTTCTGTTTTTTCGCGTGACCAGATGAACCAACTGATGGATCTCGCGGATAAAGGCGTCGACGAACTGGCCGCCATGCAATTGGAAGCTGTCGGATGATTCGCAAATTCTCGGGCGACAAGCTGCTGGTTGCCACACACAACAAAGGCAAATTGACCGAGATCAGCGAAATCTTGGCTCCTCACGGCGTGACCGTCGTGGGGGCAGCAGACATGGATCTGCCAGAGCCAGAAGAGACCGAAGACACCTTTGTGGGCAACGCGCGTATCAAGGCGCATGCAGCGGCCAAGGCCACTGGCCTGCCCGCGCTGTCTGACGACAGTGGCATTACCATTGATGCATTGAATGGGGCGCCCGGCGTCTATACCGCCGATTGGGCCGAAACCGACAATGGCCGTGATTTCATGATGGCCATGACCCGTGCCAATGACGAAATAACCGCCGTGGGCCCTGACGCCCCACGCACAGCACAATTCCGCTGCACCTTGGTCATCGCTTGGCCCGACGGACACGACGAAGTGTTCGAAGGCGTGATGCCCGGATCCTTGACCTGGCCAATCCGCGGCGAAGGCGGGTTTGGCTATGACCCGATGTTTGTGCCCGAAGGGCTCGACATCACTTGTGCGCAAATGGACAAGGTCGAGAAAAACAAAATCAGTCACCGCGGTCGTGCGGTTGCACAGTTCTTGGCTGGCTGTTTTGGCTGAAGATTGGCAATCCGGGGGCTTTGGCCTGTATATCCATTGGCCCTTCTGTCAGGCCAAATGTCCCTATTGCGATTTCAACTCGCATGTGTCGCGCAAAATAGACCAATCAAGGTGGCTTAGAGCCTATTTAGCGGAAATTGATCGCGTTGGAAAATTGACCAAAGGACGTGTTTTGAACTCGGTTTTCTTTGGTGGCGGGACCCCGTCATTGATGGACCCAGACATCGTCGCATCCATCATTGAAAAGATCTACAGCACCTGGTCCACGGCCAATCGTCTTGAAATCACCCTCGAGGCCAATCCTGGCTCGGTCGAAGCCGGACGGTTTTTGGCCTATCAGCAAGGTGGCGTCAGCCGTATTTCGATGGGCATTCAGGCACTGAACGATCGCGACCTTCAGCGGCTTGGCCGAATACATTCTGTTGCCGAAGCCAAAGCCGCTTTTGATATCGCCCGCTCTACATTCGAACGGGTCAGCTTTGACCTGATCTATGCGCGCCAAGATCAAACCCTGTCTGACTGGCAAGCTGAACTACGCGAAGCGTTGTCGATGGCAATAGATCATCTCTCGCTCTACCAACTGACTATCGAAACAGGCACGGCCTTTGGTGACCGATATGCCAAAGGCAAATTGCGCGGCCTACCGCATGATGATCTGGCCGCCGATATGTATCAAGCCACAGGCGAAATTTGCGCCCAAGCGGGCTTGGAAGGCTATGAGGTCTCTAACTATGCCAAACCCGGCTCAGAAAGCATCCACAACAAAATCTACTGGCGTTATGGCGATTATGCCGGCATCGGACCCGGTGCCCACGCCCGACTAACTCTGGGTGGCCAGCGCTACGCCATTGAATGCTGGCGCAATCCGGACAAATGGCTTGATGCCGTAGATCAAGGCAGTGGCGAAAACGTTCAAAACCCAATTGCCCTACCGGACCAGGCGGATGAAATGATGATGATGGGACTGCGCCTGAATGACGGCGTCGATCTAAATCGCTGGAAGAAACTCTCTGGCCGCACTTTAAATTCCGGCACACTCACCCATTTGCAAGATATCGGCATGATTCACCAATCCGGTAATCATCTGTTTGCAACACAAGACGGGCGTATGGTGCTGAACACATTGTTGGCCCAGATATTGGTGGAATAACAATATGCAGTATATTTGGCTTTTACTTGGCCTAATCGCCCTGGCCTTTGGGCTCATTGGCGTCGTTTTACCGCTATTGCCCACTGTACCCTTTTTGCTGCTCGCAGCCTTCTTCTTTGCCCGCAGCTCAGAACGTTTACACAATTGGATGCTCCAACATCCCCAACTCGGTCCACCCATCATCGAATGGCAAGAGCGCGGCGCGATCAATCCAAAGGCCAAACGTCTGGCGACTTTATCCATTGTAATAGTATTTGGAATTTCACTTCTGATCGGCCTCGCGGTAAAGCTCTTGCTTATCCAAGCCATTACACTCAGCTGTGTTTTGCTGTTCATCTGGTCGCGCCCAAACGGTTAAACCAAGACAGCAAAAAGGCCGGAAATCCGGCCCATTTGACACTATTTCACCGCGACTACGTGGTGGTCAAGATCCGGCAAATCTCATCCAACTGATCCATATCCGCATACTTGATGGTGATTTGCCCGGATTCGCCACCAGGTTTATGGTCAATTGCAACCTTCATACCTAGGTTCGCAGACAAGTCACCTTCAAGCGCCTTGGTATCCGCATCCTTTACTGGGCGTGCCTTTTTAGGCTTGTCCAAGTCGCCAGAAGCAAACTTTTTAACCAGACTTTCAGTTTGCCGTACAGACAGGCCTTCTGAAACAATGCGCTTGGCAATTTCTTTGGCATGATCGGACGTAATCAACGCACGCGCATGTCCCGCGCTCAGCTGACCTTCCTCAAGCAAGCTCTGGATATCATCCGGCAAATTCAGCAGCCGCATCAAATTTGCAATGTGACTCCGGCTCTTGCCCAACGCTTTGGACAGCACCTCTTGCGTATGGCCAAACTTTTCCATCAAGGCCCGATAGCCCGCGGCTTCTTCAACCGGGTTCAGATCCGCACGCTGAATGTTTTCAATGATCGCGATCTCAAGAACTTCGGTATCATTGAACTCGCGGACAATAACAGGCAGCTCATGCAATTGCGCCATTTGCGAAGCCCGCCAGCGGCGTTCCCCCGCAACGATTTCGTAATTGCCCACATCACCCGGCTTCTCGCGCACGATCAAAGGTTGAATTACACCCTTTTCCCGAATCGAATTTGACAGATCCTCAAGGTGCTCAGCATCAAACCTGCGGCGGGGTTGATCAGGATTGGGCTGGATCTTTTCAATCGGCACCATCAGGTCCGCACGCGGGGCGCCACCTTGATCAACTGGTGCTGTTGTTTCATTTACATCTGCCATCAATGCAGAAAGACCACGACCCAATCCGCGAGATTTCATTCTGTTTTCTACCATGCCCAGCCTCCAAAAAAATATTAGGCGCTTACGCCAAGATGCTTATCCAACAGTTCCTGCGCCAATTGGCGATAGGCCACTGCACCCTTTGATGTTGGATCATACTGCAAAACGGGTTGCGCGAAAGACGGCGCTTCAGAAACCCTAACATTCCGTGGAATGCGCGTTTGAAACACCAACTCACCCAAATTTGTACGCGCATCTTCTTCGACCTGTTGCGACAGGTTATTGCGCGCATCAAACATTGTCAGAACCACACCCTCGACCCGCAGTTTCGGGTTGCCTGTCTGCCGGACTTCTCGAACGGTCAACATCAATTGCGACAAGCCTTCGAGCGCAAAAAACTCACTTTGCAACGGTATTAGCACCGAATGCGCGGCAATCATTGCATTGACCGTCAGTAAATTCAGCGAAGGCGGGCAATCGATCAGGATGTAATCCCAGTCAAATTCATCCATGGCTGGCTGTCGCAGCGCGTCATACAACAGGTAAGATCGCTTTTCATTGGCCATCAATTCGATATCGGCCGAACTTAAATCCACTGTCGCCGGTACAATCCCAAGCCCTTCTTGATCGACAAACTGGATAACGTCTTTTAAGTCCACGTCACCTAGCAATAGATCATAGGTTGTATACTTGCGGTTATCAGTTTCGATTCCCAAACCCGTTGACGCATTGCCCTGCGGATCAAGATCCACCAACAGTACGCGTACGCCCTCTTCGACAAGCGCAGCTGCAAGATTGATTGCAGTTGTTGTTTTCCCAACGCCGCCTTTTTGGTTTGCCACGGCTATTATCTTTGGCCCGCTTCCACGGATAGGATCAGACACGTGTTATTCCCTCGATCTTTAAGATAACCGAACCCTCTTGGGTTTCACTGTTAATAGCCTCATGGTTGAACTTCCACGATTTCTGCGCAAATTCCAACTCTTTTTTCCACTGATTTCCCTTGGGAAATAGCGCTACGCCGGTGGTTTTCAGATGTATCTCAGCAAAACCATTCAGTTTGTCCAAATCGGCCAGCGCACGCGCTGACAGTACATCAGCGTTTTGTGGTTCCGCCGATTCAATCCGCTTGGTGATAACTTCGGCCGATACCCCTGTTTCGCGCAGAACAGTTCTTAAAAAAGTACATTTTCGAATGTCACTTTCAATCATCGTGACCTGCCAGGGGCGTTTTTTTTCTGTATTTAGGATGGCAACTACCAATCCCGGAAACCCACCACCGCTACCAATATCAAGCCAATGACCTGCGATATCTGGTGACATTTTAAATAGCTGCGTGGAATCAAGTATATGCCTGTTCCAAAGATCCGCAATTGTGGACTTGGAAACAAGATTGATTTTGGGGTTCCACTTTTCTAGCAACTCAGCGAGTTTTTCCAATCGCTCTATTGTTTCACGTGAAACATCTAGACGCGCTTTTACGTTTTCTGGAACCACAATCAGGCGCTCCGTACTTCGCGTTGTCGCTGCCGTAACTTTGCCAACAAAAGAGTCAATGCTGCGGGTGTCATCCCATCAACCCGCGCAGCTTGCGCCAAATTCCCAGGTCTAGCTGCCGACAACTTCAACTTTAGTTCGTTCGAAAGCCCATCTATTTCCTCATAAACGAAATCAATTGGGATCTTTTGCGCTTCATCGCGGCGCATCGCGTCCACGTCTCGTTTCTGACGTTCAATATAGTTTGAGTAAAGTGCGTCTTTTGAAAGCTGAATCTGAATGTCACGATCCAACCCCGCAAATTCCTGATTCAATTTTTCGATATCTTCAATGTCAATGTCGGGAAATGCCAGCAATTGAAACCCAGACCGTTTGGTGCCATCATTATTAACTGCGATACCAACAGCTTGCGCCTGCTTCGGCGTATAGACTGAACCGTCCAATATGGCTCGCCCTGTATCCAATGCTTGTTGCTTTTCGTCAAACGCAGATTTCCGGGCGCGCCCAACCAAACCGAGCTGTATTCCAATGGGAGTCAGGCGTTGATCTGCATTGTCCGCGCGCAAAGACAAACGAAACTCTGCGCGTGATGTGAACATTCTATAGGGCTCAGAAACACCTCTTGTTATTAGATCGTCGACCATAACCCCAATATAGCTATCTGAGCGGCTGAAATAGTGCGGTTCCTCGCCGCGGGCATTTCGCGCAGCGTTCAGACCAGCAACCAGACCCTGTGCAGCAGCTTCTTCATAGCCTGTAGTGCCGTTAATTTGACCAGCAAGATAAAGCCCAGGTACGGACTGAACGGCCAAAGCTGCATCCAATGCGCGCGGATCAACATAGTCATACTCAATGGCGTAACCTGGTTGAATGATCTTAGCATCTTCTAGACCGAATATGGACCGGACATATTGATCCTGAATATCCACAGGTAGCGAAGTTGAAATTCCGTTGGGATATACCGTGTGATCATCCGCACCTTCGGGTTCAAGAAAGATCTGATGCGACGTTTTATCTGCGAATCTGACGACTTTATCTTCGATAGAAGGACAATATCGCGGACCAACACCATCTATGTGCCCGCCATACATCGCAGAACGATCTAGGTTCTTCTTGATAATGTCATGGGTCTTTTCATTAGTATGGGTGATCCCACAACTGATTTGCGGCGCGGTCACAGACTTTGAAAGGAATGAAAACAGCACTGGCTCCTCATCACCCGGCTGCATATCAAGCGCATCCCAGCGAATAGTACGGCCGTCCAGACGCGGCGGCGTGCCAGTCTTTAAGCGTCCAAGTTTCAGGCCAAACCCATCAATACGTTCCGCCAGCTTGACAGAAGGCTTATCACCCATCCGCCCACCTGGTTTGGAAACATCACCGATATGAATGACACCTCGCAAGAATGTGCCAGTCGTCAGAACCACCGATTTTGCTTGGATGTCAGTGCCATCTGAAAGTTGAACACCATAAACCGTGTCACCCTGCATTAAAAAATCGACAGCTTCGCCAACAATGATATCAAGGTTTTCGCAAGACTGCATTTCCGATAGCATTTCAGCACGATAGATTTTTCGATCCGCTTGGGCTCTGGGGCCTTGTACAGCGGGGCCCTTGCGTCGATTCAGCAATCTAAATTGAATGCCAGCCTTATCCGCAACCCGCGCCATCACCCCGTCAAGGGCATCGATCTCGCGCACCAAGTGACCCTTGCCAAGTCCGCCAATAGCTGGGTTGCATGACATTACGCCGATCCCGTCCATTGACAGCGTTACCAACGCTGTTTTGGCACCTGTGCGCGCAGCCGCATGGGCGGCGTCACACCCAGCGTGCCCACCACCAACAACAATGACATCAAAATGTTTCACGTGAAACACTCCTTACTTTCCGATGCAAAAACTCGAGAAGATTTCATCCAACAGGTTTTCAACATCAATGCGACCCACGATAGAATCCAAAGCCCGAATGGCCGTACGCAACTCTTCCGCAGCTATATCATAGTGATCAGACCCAAGCTGTAAAACCGACTTGGCGGATTTTAGGCTTTCATCTGCGCGCAACATGGCGAGCCGGTGCCGCTCCCGTGTGGCAATACCAGACCGGCCGGCCATCATCGCCAGCCGCTCGGTAACCTGTTCAATCAAACCAGAAAGTCCCAGCCCGGTTTTACCAGACACAGCGCCCGCCTTATCCTGCAAAGTGTCAGCCTTGGCTGTCACCACGATATCCTGCGCTTGAACTTCCAGTTCTGGCTCTTCGCCCTGCTCTACCAAAAACACTCGTAAATCTGCTTGCTGGGCACGTTCGATGGCACGCTTAATACCGATACCCTCGACGTGGTCCTCAGTTTCTCGCAATCCAGCGGTATCCAGCAACGTAACCGGCAGACCCGCAAGGTCCATTCGAACTTCGATCACATCGCGCGTTGTCCCGGCGTATTCCGATGTAATCGCCGCGTCTCGGCCTGCCAACGCATTCAGCAGAGTGGACTTTCCGACGTTTGGCGCACCAATAATCGCAACTTCAAATCCTGCTCTAATACGCTCAGCAGCCTCTACTCCGGTAATCTCTTGCTTCAGCTTGGCCGTCACATCAGACAAAAGCGCTGTGACTTCTGGCGTGACGTCAACCGGTACCTCTTCATCTGCAAAATCGATAGTGGCCTCTATCAAGGCTGCCGCACGGATCAGATCCTTACGCCATTGATCAGCAATCTTACCCAGATCGCCAGATAAGACGCGTAAGGCCTGTCGCCGCTGCGCTTCGGTTTCCGCATCAATCAGATCTGCCAGGCCTTCGACCTGCGCCAAATCAAGACAGCCATTTTCCAAAGCGCGACGGGTGAATTCTCCGGCCTCAGCCAAACGCAATGCCGGCATATCGCCAAGCGCACGCAAAACCGAATTTACCACAGCCACAGACCCGTGCAGATGCAGTTCTAAAACCTGTTCGCCGGTAAAACTATTCTTTTTTGGGAAATATAGAACCAACGCTTGGTCAAGGCGCAGCCCCTGCCCGTCTTTTAGCACGCGCAACGCCGCAAAGCGGGGTTTGGGCAAATCGCCAAACAACGCAGCCGCAACATCAGACACTGCAACACCGGACACGCGAACGACAGCGACCCCTGCTTTCCCAGGGGCCGTCGCCAAAGCAAAAATTGTATCTTGCACCATATCCATTGCGGATCAGGTGTTCATTGAATCAAAGAACTCGCCATTGGTCTTGGTTTGTTTGAGTTTTGAGATCAGGAATTCAACCGCATCTGTTGTGCCCATTGGGTTCAGAATGCGACGCAGGACAAAGGTTTTCTGCAGATCTTTTGGATCAACCAGCAAATCTTCTTTCCGGGTACCAGATTTCAAAATATCGATCGCCGGGAAGACGCGTTTGTCAGCCACTTTACGATCCAAAACAATCTCGCTGTTACCGGTGCCTTTGAATTCTTCAAAGATGACCTCATCCATACGAGAACCTGTGTCAATCAACGCCGTCGAGATAATGGTCAGTGAACCACCCTCTTCGATATTGCGCGCAGCACCAAAGAAACGCTTGGGGCGTTGCAGGGCATTTGCATCCACACCACCGGTCAAAACCTTACCAGAGGATGGCACAACTGTGTTGAATGCCCTACCAAGTCTTGTGATCGAATCAAGTAAAATCACAACATCTCGTTTATGTTCCACCAAGCGCTTGGCTTTTTCGATCACCATTTCTGACACGGCCACGTGGCGCGTTGCAGGCTCATCAAAAGTCGAAGAAACCACTTCGCCCTTAACTGACCGCTGCATATCGGTCACCTCTTCGGGGCGTTCATCGATCAGCAAAACAATCAGATAACACTCTGGATGATTGGCCTCGATCGAATGCGCGATGTTTTGCAATAAAACCGTTTTACCAGTCCGTGGCGGCGCAACAATCAACGACCGCTGCCCTTTCCCAATCGGGGAAACCAGGTCGATGATACGCGCGGACCGATCCTTGATGGTCGGGTCCTCGATTTCCATCTTCAGACGCTCGTCAGGATACAGCGGCGTCAAGTTATCAAAGGCGATCTTGTGCTTGGCTTTTTCCGGGCTTTCAAAGTTGATTGTGGCCACACCGGTCAAGGCAAAATAGCGTTCGTTTTCCTCTGGGGCCTTCATCACACCTGTAACCGTATCGCCGGTGCGCAAAGAAAATCTGCGGATCATATCAGGGCTGACATAAATATCATCTGGGCCCGGTAAATAGTTGGCCTCTGGCGAACGCAAAAACGCAAAACCGTCTTGCAGCACTTCCAACACACCATCGCCTGAAATTTCCCAACCCTCATCTGCACGCTCGCGCAGAATTTGGAACATGATCTCGCCTTTGCGCATGGTCGATGCATTTTCGATCTCAAGCTCTTCGGCGACGGCCAAAAGATCTTTGGGGCTCTTAGCCTTAAGATCAGACAACGCCAGCTTGATCACAGGTTCGATTTCAGGGGTAATCTCGGTCATACAGACACCTATTCAGCCCAATTCGGGCCGTTCATCAGTAATTTAAGTCGGAAAGCACATAGTCCGGACGGACCTGTTGAACGCTAAATAGGTGGATTCCCAAGCAAAGTCAATTTGATCTCAGAATTTCACTACAACCGAAATCACAATCAAAACCATCAGCGCTGTGGGCACTTCATTCATCATCCGAAAACGCCGTCCAGCAAGCTTATTTTCGCCGCGTTCAAAGATCTTGCGCTGGATCATCAGCCAATGATGAAACACTGTCATAGCGATCACGCCCAGCGCCTTTGTATAAGGCCACACAGCGCTCCAATCTACGATCCCCGGGGTGAACACCAACAACAAGCCAAACAGCCATGTGGCGACGCTTGCAGGGCCCATGATCAACCGCAACAGTTTGAATTCCATGATCTGTAGCGTTTGATCCAATTGATCGCCCTTGGTGGCCTGTTCAGCGTGATACACAAACAATCTGGGCAAATAGAATAGTCCGGCCATCCAGCTGATCACTGACATGATGTGAAAGGCTTTGGTCCAGGGATAAAGATTTGCAAGAATGTCAGACATGGTAAGATTCCTAGCGCTTTGCTCTCTCTCAAATAAATAAATATTTATAAGAAAGGAAGTTGATTAGGTAGGGAGGATCATTTCTGTGGATTATCGAGTTTTGCTGGGTTTTTCCACATCAGAGTCACCGGTGGGGAAATAATCTGGAAAATCAGTGCACAAGTTTTTTGTTATCTAAGTTAGCTTTATTTTCAAAGGTTTATTTGAATGTGTCAGAAATAAGGCTTGTGGATAACTCGGCGGATAGAATTCTGGTAAACCGATTCCACCACAGAACGACAGATATCCTCATCCCAAGGGGAAAACCGCCGTGAACGCTGGCACAAAAGCTGGGTTATCTACAGCTTGCACGTCCGGGCGATATCATCGACAACCTATCCGCAAGCTTCACTGTTTCTTATCCTCCGAGTTATCCACATGACCGCTCCTATACTTCTTGCGTCTGGTTCTGAAATCCGCGCCCAGCTGCTGAAAAATGCAGGGGTGCCCTTTCAGGTGATGACCGCCCCAGTAGACGAAGAAATGATCCGCCAAAGCCTGCAAGCCGAAGGCGCGCGCCCTCGTGACATCGCTGATTGCTTGGCAGAGGCCAAAGCCAAACGCGTAAGCGCCAAGCGTCCTGACGCTTTGGTGATTGGCTGTGATCAGGTTCTAGACTGCGACGGCACGGTATTCAGCAAGCCCAAAGACAAAGAACATGCCCGTCAGCAGTTGCTGCAATTGCGTCACAAGCGCCACACGCTTTTGTCTGCGGCGGTGATCTACGAAGCTGGCAAACCGGTGTGGCGACATGTCGGCATTGTTCGGCTTTTGATGCGTGATTTCTCCGATGATTTCCTAGATGACTATCTTGATCGCAACTGGGAGAAAATCCGCCACTGCGTCGGCGGCTATATGCTGGAAGAAGAAGGCGTACGGCTGTTCACCCGCGTGGATGGTGACTATTTTACGGTTCTAGGCATGCCACTTTTAGAAATTTTAGCCTATCTAACACTCCGAGGGGATTTACCACGATGACATTGCCTAAAATTCCTCTGGCCGCGGTGATCGGTGCGCCCATCGCGCATTCAAAGTCCCCCCAATTACATGGGTTTTGGCTGCGCAAATATGGCATTCCGGGCCATTATATCCCAATGGAAGTGTCGCCTGATAACTTGGAAACCGTGCTGCGCAATATGCATAAGATGGGTTTTGTCGGTGCAAATGTGACCGTTCCCCATAAAGAACGGGCTTTGGAAATTGCTGACCAAGTGACCGATCGTGCAACGCTGATTGGTGCGGCCAATACGTTGATTTTTCACGAAGACGGTAAAATTCTGGCAGACAATACAGACGGTTACGGCTTTATTGAAAACCTGCGCCAGAATGCACCTGATTGGGATCCGACATCTGGCCCTGCCGTGGTTCTTGGGGCAGGTGGTGCCGCGCGCGCTGTTGTGGCCTCGCTTTTGGATGTTGGGGTGCCGGAAATCTTGATTGCCAACCGCACGCGTGTGCGCGCAGAGCAATTGCGCGATGATTTTGGCGCCCGTTTGACCGTGATCGAATGGGTTCAAATCGGGAATGTCATGGAAAACGGCGCAACCGTGGTCAATACAACGTCGCTCGGCATGGCGGGCAAATCTGAACTGCGCGTGCCGCTTGATGGCTTGAACCCGGCGGCCTTGGTGACCGATCTGGTGTATAACCCAATGAAAACCCCGTTTCTGGCAGCAGCCGAAGCCAAAGGTTGCACCATTGTTGATGGGCTGGGCATGTTGCTGTATCAAGCCACCCCAGGATTTGAACGTTGGTTTGGCCCCAGACCCGAGGTGACCGAAGAGTTGCGGCAAGCGATCCTGGCATGACCTTCAAACTTGGTCTCACTGGCTCTATTGGCATGGGCAAATCCACAACGGCGCAGATGTTCGCCGAATTGGGTTGTGCGCTCTGGGATGCGGATGCAGCAGTGCATCGGATGTATGCAAGCGGTGGTGCCGCAGTTGCCCAGATCCAGGCCGCATTTCCCAGCGCAGTCCAAGACAACACGGTTTCGCGCGACGCCTTAAAGCAATTGATCCAGCAAGATCCGGCCGTGCTCAAAAAACTCGAAGCCATTGTGCATCCGCTGGTCGCCAAAGACCGCGCAGATTTTATCAAATCAACCACCAGCGATATTGTGGTGCTTGATATTCCTTTGCTGTTTGAACTTGGCTCAGAAAAGACGATGGATGCGGTTGTATGCGTCTCTATTCCAGCTGAAATCCAACAAAATCGGGTTTTAGAACGCGGTACAATGACGGCGCAGCAATTTGAAACCATCCGGGAAAACCAGATGTCAAATGATGACAAATGTGCCCGCTCTGATTACGTTGTCATCACCGATACTGTGGCGCATGCCAAGCAACAGGTGCAGCAGATCGTCAGTCAAATCAGAGGGCAATTGGCTCATGCGTGAGATTGTACTTGATACGGAAACCACTGGTTTTGAAGCCCAAGAGGGCGGCGACCGCATTGTTGAAATAGGCTGCGTAGAACTGTTCAATCACATGCCGACCGGTGAAACTTATCACGTCTATATCAACCCCGAACGTTCCATGCCGCAGGGGGCCTTTGACATTCACGGCATTGGCCCAGACCTGCTGCAACCGCCAAAAGAGCCAGAACCGGGCCAGGTCATTCTGCGCGACAAACCGGTTTTTGCCAAAGTTGGTCAATCGTTTGTGGATTTTGTCGGCGATGCCAAACTGGTGATTCACAACGCAGCGTTTGATATGAAATTTCTGAATTTCGAACTCAAACGCATGGGCTTGGCCGAATTACCGTGGGAACAGGCCTTGGATACGCTGGCGATTGCCCGCAAGCGGTTTCCCGGTTCGCCCGCATCGCTTGATGCCCTGTGCCGCCGTTTTAACATCGACAACAGCAACCGGACATTGCACGGCGCTTTGTTGGATTCTGAAATTCTGGCAGAGGTGTATTTAGAGCTGATTGGCGGACGCCAGCCGGATTTTGCACTGGCTTCGTCCTCCGGCAACTCAAATGGCAATTCCTCTGATGATGATTGGCGGGCACAGGCCCGCACCAAACCCCTGCCCTCGCGTTTGACCGCCGAAGAACAAAGTGCCCATGCGGCGTTTGTTGATAAAATGGGGGAAGAGGCGCTTTGGAAAAAGCTGTCTTAAGCCGGCAAGGCTTGCGGGCACCCACATGGAAATGCGGGTGCCGCTAAAATCTTAGGCGTCGAGTTTTTGCGCACCGTTTTGGGTCTGCGCGGCCTGACGACGGGCCAGCTCATTGCGGTACAATGCCACAAAATCAATGGTTTCCAGGTTCAGCGGCGGGAAACCACCGTCGCGGGTCACGTCAGATACAACGCGGCGCAGGAACGGGAAAATCATCCGTGGGCATTCGATCAACAGGAATGGGTGCAGCTGTTCGTCAGGAATACCTTCGATCGAGAAAATACCGACATAGTCGATTTCCAGCAAAAACAGCGTGTCTTCTGTGCCTTTGGCTTTGCTGGTGACTTTCAATTTGATCGCAGATTCAAACTGGTTGTCAGCCGCTCGTTTTTTGGCATCCAGATTGACCTGAACCTGCACGTCTGGCTGTACTTCGCCCTGAACGCCTTTTTGCGCCAGGATGTTTTCAAAAGACATGTCGCGAATATACTGCGTCAGTACATTCATCTTAATCTGGGGGGCTTGCGCGGCCTCTGGGGCTGCTGCGGCTTCGTTCTCAGCCATGGTATTCTCCAATGAATTCAAATTTTGCCGTTAGCCTTAACAGGTTGAACATGCCGCCTCAATGCTTAGTCCATCCAGAGGGGCCATGGGTGGGCTTTTTATCTGGGTCCACTTCGGCAAAATCGCCGTCAATCACATCATCGGCGGTCTCGCGCCGTGGGTCGTAACTGTGCTGGCCAGCCTGCCCGCCCATGTGCCCCATCGAAAATTTCTGCACCTTAATGCGTTTGCGCGCATAGCTCATCACAGCCACGCGCACCGGTGGCATCAACAGCGAAAAGCCCACAGCATCGGTGAAAAACCCCGGCGTCAGCAACAAAGCGCCGGCAATCAAGATCATCGCCCCATGCGCCAAAGGCTCTGTCGGGTCATTCAGCTCTGAAAACGAGCGACGCAGGTTGCCCATAGCCATCGCACCCTGATTTCGCACCAGCCAAGTCCCGGCAATAGCGGTCAAAATAACGATCGCAAGCGTCGGCATCAGCCCGATTGCACCGCCAACTTGAATAAACAAGGCAATCTCAATCAAGGGCACAGCCAAAAAGGCCAGAAACAACCACATATTCGTTTTCTCCTTCACATCAGCGCGTGTGGACTTGATCGCGCCTGTGACTTACATAAGTGCGGTATATGAATGTTTCCATGCCCTACATGAGGTTCTGATGAATCCGAACTTAATTTCGATTTTGGTTTTAGCCGGTATTGCCGTTTTTCTCATTCTTCGCTTGAAGAACGTGCTTGGCACACGCGATGGCTTTGAACCGCCCCGCGAAGCAGCGGCCCCCAAACGCAAAAATCCCGGATTCGAGGTGATCGACGGCGGTCCGGACCGCGATATCACCGATCACGTGCCCGAAAACAGCGACGCTGCGATAGCACTCAGCAAAATGAAGGCCGCCGAGCCTTCTTTTGGGGTGACCGACTTTCTTGGTGGGGCCAAAGGCGCCTATGAAATGATCTTGATGGGGTTTGAAACCGGCGATCTTTCGCAAATTGAATCCTTTTTGTCCCAAGACGTGCACGAGGCGTTTTCTCAGGTGATCAAAGCCCGCGAAGCGCAGGGGCTGACCATCGAGGCAGAATTCAGCGGCGTGCGTGAAACCCACCTGCATGATGCCAGCTTTGACGATGCCACAGGCGAAGCAGAGGTCACCGTGAAATTTATCGGCGAACTCACCTATGTGGTGCGCGATGCCAACGGCGAGATTGTCGAGGGCAGCGAATCTCAGGTCAAACGTCAAAAAGACACCTGGACATTTGCGCGCATCATGGGGGCTGACGATCCCAATTGGCAGCTTGTTGCCACGGGCGAATGATTGCAGCGCTGCGCGCTGCACTCCTCGCGGGCCTGACGCTTATGGGAACCTCAGCAGCCTCTGAAACCACATATAAAATCCTGTCGTTCTCGGACCTTAAGGGCTGGGAGCGCGACAATCACAACGCGGCGATGCGGGTGTTTCAAAACACTTGTCTTGATCTTGATGCGCCCGATTGGCGCGCCATATGCGCGGCGGCCCCCAGCTTTGGCAATGCCAAAAAGTTCTTTGAGCTGCTGTTTCGGCCCGTATTGATCGAAGACGGCAAAGACGCCTTGTTCACCGGCTATTTTGAGCCAGAACTGCATGGCTCGCGCGTGCCCACCGCACGCTATCGCTTTCCGGTCTATGCGAAACCGCGCGAGGTGCGCCGGGGCAGCAGATGGCTAAGCCGACGCGATATCGAAACCACTGGTGCCATGGTGGGTCGCGGTCTAGAAATCGCTTGGGTGGACGACTCGGTAGAGCTGTTTTTCCTGCAAATTCAGGGGTCTGGCCGGATAAAACTGCCGGATGGCAGCGCCATTCGCGTGGGCTATGGCGGTGCAAATGGTCATCCGTATCGCTCTGTTGGCACCGAACTTGTGCGACGCGGCGTTTATAAGGCGCATCAGGTGTCTGCTCAGGTCATTCAAAATTGGGTGCGTCGAAATCCCGTCGATGGCGCCGAGCTGCTGCGCCACAATCCGTCTTATGTTTTCTTTCGCCGCGTCACCCGCGTGCCTGCCGATAAAGGCCCATTGGGGGCGATGAACCGCTCGATCACCACATTGCGGTCGGTGGCTGTTGATCCAGCTTTTACCCAGCTTGGCGCCCCGGTTTGGCTGGAAAAGGCTGGCAAAAACCCGCTGAATCGCTTGATGGTGGCGCAAGACACCGGCTCTGCCATCAAAGGCGCGCAGCGCGCTGACGTGTTTTTCGGCACGGGCGACGAGGCCGGCCGGGCCGCTGGCCGTTTGCGTGACCCGGGCCGTATGGTTGTTTTGCTGCCGATCCAGCGTGCCTATGCGCTTTTGCCAGAGGCAGGCATGTGAAAAAGCGCGGTCTAACCACAGAAGACAAAGAACTTTGGCGGCGCGTCTCAGACACCACCGAACGTTTGCAGACCGCTCCTCTGCGTCCAGAGCCTGAAGCAAAGCGCAAACCCATGCCTTTGCCCGATGCAATGCAGGCCAAACCAGCGCGCATTGATCCGTTTGAAATCGGCGCAAAGTCCAAAAAACCGTCACATTCCCACCAGCTGATGCCGTCAATCTCGGAACGTGTGGCCGCGCAGCCCGTTCAGATGGACAAAAAGGCTTTTGGCAAAATGAAGCGCGGCAAATTGGTGCCAGAGAGCAAAATCGACCTGCATGGCATGACCCTTGATCAGGCGCATCCTGCTTTGGTTGGTTTTATCATGCGAGCCTATGCGGATGGGCAGCGATTGGTGCTGGTGATCACCGGCAAGGGCAAATCCCGAGATGATTTTGGCCCCATTCCAGTACGCCGAGGCGTGTTAAAACACCAGGTGCCACAATGGTTAACCATGGCCCCCCTTGGGCAGGTTGTGATGCAGGTCACCGAGGCACATCTGAAACATGGGGGCAGCGGTGCCTATTACATCTACCTGCGGCGGGGCCGCTAGGGCGTTACTGGACTCGATTTCAGATTAAGATTTGCTTTGGTCACGGCCAGCCCGATCAAAGCTGAGCTGATCAGAAAATAAATGCCTACACCATAATACTGCAGGTCCAACGACACGCCCTGATCGATCAAAGCCCCAGTCAACCCGGGTCCGGCGGCAGATCCCAACACCAACAATGCGGCTGCTGCTGCTTTGATCGCGCCAATGTGGCGTGTGCCATAATATTCTGCCCAAAATGCCGGAATAACAGTGGCGCTGCTGCCAGCGGTCAAACCCATAAAAAACAACCCGACCAGAATGCCGGGTAAACCCGCGGCTGTTGCAAAGAATACAAAGCCCAAAGCAATAGGCAGGCACATGATGGGCATCAACCGCGCTGTGCCCCATTTGTCCAGCGACCAGCCTGCCGCAAGAGTGGCGGCAATCGACACACCCGTAAAAAAGGGAAAAGTCGAAACCAGCGCTAAATGTGTAATGCCCTTTAATTCGGCAAAATAGACCTGATGAAACAGGAACGTGGTCACAAAGGCAGAAATGCCAAGAATTGTTGGGGCCATGGCCCAAAACAGCCAGTGTTTCAGGCATTCTGGACGCGTCCAATGCTTGCCAAACATGCCCGAAGAATCCGTCTGATCCACCGCATCTCTGGGGCTGCGTTCCTGTTTCAGCAGACCTCTTAATAACGGCACACCCATCAAAGCCACCACCGCGCTTCCAAGCCAAATCAGCCGCCAGTCAATGAAGCCCATCAGCAAAACAATGCAGATCGGCAGGGTGATTTCCCCGAAAGAATAGCCAAGGTTGGCGATCGACAGCGCGCGCCCCCGCGACCGGGTGAACCAGCGCGCCATCGCCACCATCGACAGATGTCGCGACATGCCCTGTCCAAAGAACCTTAGGAAAAACACGATCACCGGCAATAAAATCACACTGCGCGAACCCGCCAGGGCCACACAGGCTGAGGCAAGCCCAACGAGCACCAATGTGCCCAAAGCGCGGGCGCGGAAGCGGTCTGTCAATCCGCCGCCCCAAATCATCGCCACAGCAGCAGCGGTGGTGCCCATAGCATACAGCGCGCCCCATTCCCCATGGCTCAGACCAAATCCTGTGCGGATTTCAGCAGCAAACAGTGAAATAAAGAACGTCTGCCCAAAGCTTGACATAAACGTCAATAAAACGCCCGCTGACAGCCAGCGGGCGTTCTGAATAACAAAGGAAATCAGCGTGGTCACGCTACAGCACGTAACGCGACAAGTCGGTGGATTTGGTCAATTCACCCAGATGTTGCTCGACAAATTCGGCATTCACAGTGACTTCTATCCCTGCCTGATCCGGGGCCGTAAAGCTCAGCTCTTCAAACACCCGTTCAATCACAGTGTACAACCGCCGCGCCCCGATGTTTTCAACTGAACTGTTCACATCAGCAGCAATTTTAGCGAGCGCCGCAATGCCGTCATCGGTAAAGGTGACTGTAACCTCCTCGGTCTGCATCAACGCGGTGTATTGCAGGGTCAGCGCATTATCTGTCTCGGTCAAGATCCGCACAAAATCTTCTTCGGTCAAGGCACGCAACTCAACGCGGATCGGCAAGCGACCCTGAAGTTCGGGCAATAAATCCGACGGCTTGGCAATATGAAACGCGCCGGAGGCGATAAACAGAATGTGGTCGGTTTTGACCGGCCCATGTTTGGTGCTGACCGTGGTGCCTTCGATCAGCGGCAGCAAGTCCCGCTGCACGCCTTCGCGGCTCACGTCGCCGCCACGCGCATCCGCACGGGCGCAGACCTTGTCGATTTCATCCAAAAACACGATGCCATTCTGCTCGACCGCTTCCAGCGCCGTGCGGGTCACGGTTTCATCGTCCAGCAACTTGTCGGCCTCTTCGCCAATCAGCAAATCATAGCTCTCTGCCACCGACACGCGTTTCTTGGTGGTGCGCCCGCCCATGGCTTTGCCAAACAGATCACCCAGGTTCATCATGCCCATCTGGCTGCCCGGCTGACCCGGAACATCAAACATCGACATCGGATTGGACGCATCTGCGACTTCGATTTCAATCACCGTGTCGTCCAACTCACCCGAAAGCAATTTACGCCGGAACATGTCCCGCGTGCCATCGCGCGCTTCGGTCCCGGCGATCGCATCAATCACCCGTTCCTCGGCGGCCTTTTGCGCCTTGACCTTGACGTCTTCGCGCATAAAATCGCGCGTTTGCATGATGGCGGCATCTACCAGATCGCGTACAATCTGTTCCACATCGCGGCCCACATAGCCAACTTCGGTGAATTTTGTCGCTTCGACCTTGATAAAGGGGGCCTTGGCCAGTTTTGCCAAACGGCGGCTGATTTCGGTTTTGCCAACGCCGGTTGGCCCGATCATCAAAATATTCTTTGGATAGACCTCGTCGCGCAGATCATCTGACAACTGTTTGCGTCGCCAGCGGTTTCGCAAGGCCACGGCCACTGCACGTTTGGCATCGTTTTGGCCAATAATAAACCGATCAAGCTCTGAAACGATTTCACGAGGGGTTAGGTCAGTCATCTTTATCTCCGGTCACGTCAAAAGGGGCCTAGGCCAGCGCTTTTGTGAAAATTTCATCGGTCATCATGGTGTCAAACCATTCTGGATAGCGACGGGCAGGGACGGCGGCTGCATCAATGGCGGCGACTTCGGTTTGTGTCAGATACAGACCCATAGCACCCAGCGCATCTTCCAGATAGGCCAGCTTGCTTGGGCCGCATATCACCGTATGGCTGCGCGCCTTTGCAAGCACCCAGCCATAGGCAATTTTCGACACTGTTTCACCGCGATCCTTGGCAATTTCCTGCATCACACCAAGCGCGGCCTTGGCCTGCGCAGCGTCGGTTCCCAGAAAATCGCCTGCCGCCAAACGGCCTTCGCCTGCATCCAAATTGGCCGGGTCATATTTGCCGGTCAACAGACCACCCGCCAATGGGGACCAGGCCATCAAACCTGCGCCCATTTCCGCCATCATTGGCAGCACATCAACTTCCAAATCCCGCGCCACAGCATTGTACAAATATTGACCTGCCACAAAGGGGGCCAAGCCGTTTTGCTTTTGGAATTCAATGGCGCGTGCCACTTGCCAAGCAGGCCAGTTTGAAACGCCAATATAGCGCAATTTTCCCGCCTTTACCGCATCATCTAGCGCCCGAAGGGTCTCTTCCATTGGAGTGGTGAAATCGGTTTTGTGCAGCACCAACAGGTCGATGTAATCGGTGCCCAAACGGCTCAGACAGCCTTCGACAGATTGCATGATGTGACGACGGCTAAGACCGGCATTGGTGATTGTCGGGCCTTGGCGAAACCCCAGTTTGGTGCAAATCACATTGTCGGCGCGCCGCTTGCCCAATGCTTTGCCCAAAATGATTTCCGCTTCGCCGGCAGAGTACCCATCCGCACTGTCAAAAAAATTCACCCCGTGATCAAGCGCTTTGGCCACCATTTCATTGGCAGCATCTTGGCCAACCTGGGCAACACCGGGCAAAAACTCGGACCCAAGGTTAAAGGTCATAGTGCCAAGCGCCAGCCGTGACACCACAAGGCCGGATTGCCCCAGACGCGTATAGCTCATTTCGGTCATGCAGAGATGTCTTCCACTGTCAGGCGACCATTTGTGTAAACACAGATGTCCGCGGCAATCGCCATGGCGTCGCGTGCAATCTGTTCGGCGTCTTTGTCGCTGTCCATCATACCGCGCGCCGCCGCCAAGGCGTAATTGCCGCCAGAGCCAATTGCTGTCACGTCATGCTCCGGCTCCAGCACATCGCCAGCGCCGGTGATCACCAGTAATTCGCTGCCATCGGTCACAATCAACATGGCCTCTAGTTTTTGCAGATATTTATCCGTGCGCCAGTCTTTTGCCAATTCAACAGAGGCCCGTGCCAACTGGCCGGGGGTGGCCTCTAGTTTGGCCTCAAGTCTTTCAAGCAGGGTAAATGCATCTGCCGTCGAACCGGCGAATCCAGCGACAACTTCGTGGCCACCCGGTTTCAAGCGGCGCACTTTGCGTGCTGTGCCCTTGATGACCGTTTGCCCAAGGCTGACCTGCCCGTCGCCCGCGATCACAACCTTGCCGCCTTTTTTGACGCCGATAATGGTTGTGCCGTGCCAACCAGGAAAACTGTCTTCTGCCATGGGGTGCCTCCGTTGCCTTGCGATAAGTATATGGTCTGGCCCACAGGGCGACGCAAGCACTTGGGAGCAATCAAGCGCTTTGTTGCAAAAAATTCCGCTTATTAACCATTTTGGGGAATCAGGGCCTGACTTGTACGTTTCGCGCCCTCAAACGTACAAATTGTACAATTAACCAAGAATTATAGCGGCGGTTTTTAGATGCCGGTTGAAATGCAACACCTATTTCTTGTGGTGGCGCGGCAATCGATAAGAGGTATTTTTGCGTAAAATCAAAAGATTAACCAACAGTTCGCCGGGTAATTACCCGCCTATCAAGCTATGCAAAACGCGCACATCAGGGCTGTTCAACCGACATTTGTACATTCATCAGGTCAATCCTAAGTAAGCCTTGCAACCGACATTGGGTCGGCTGACATACAAAGGAAATGATAAATGGCTTCTTATCCAATCGCCGCTAAAGCTCCTTTCGGAGCAGTCGAAACTCTCCGAGAGTTCACCCTGGTTAGCGAAATTCTGAATGGGTTTGTGGTCTGGTACACCAAGCATAAAACCCGCAAAGCCCTGTTGGATCTCAGCGAAGCACAGCTGGATGACATCGGTCTTTGCCGCGCAGACGTTCTCTGAAAAACAACTTGTCCTCCCCAAGTTTTATCAGATGTTTAAGCCGTTCTGGAAACAGAACGGCCTTTGTTTTCAGGGTGTTACGCTTCGCTTAATCTATATTGCCCGGCCAGGTCCGGCAAATAAGCCTCGATCGCAGCTGTGGCCACTACATGGCGGGTGCCTGCGGTTTCATCAGCAACATCCAACCCACCTTTGACCGCGCGCACCGTGGCGCGACCCCGTGGCAGTTCAGCAGCAACCGCGTTGCAATCCACCGCATCTGGCTCTTGCACGCCGATGGTCACCTCGACGCGCATATCCGTGTGGTCGATGCCAAGATTGGCAAACAAGGTGATCGACGAATGGTGCAGCGCGTCCTGCACCGCGCGCTTTGCCGCCTTGGTGTAATCCATGCCGTACAGGTCATTGCCCATGCCCATTTCCAGAATGATCCGTTTGTCAGACATCAGGCTTTCTCCATATCAAATGATACAATGATCGCCGCATTGGCAATCACAGTATGCCCATCCCGCCGCGCTGACGAAACATTCAGTCCACCCTCTTCAACGGTGATGCTGGGTTGACCATACGGAAAGATTTTTAGCAACTCTTCGACGTCGACCGCCTGCGGATTTGCAACGCCAATTTTGGCGTCAATCAGCATGGAATCCTTTTGAAAATCAAACAGTTCAGCCATGTTGATTGAATTGTGCCATAACGCGTCCTTTAGCGCGCGCGCCGCGGCTTGGGTATAATCTTCGCGTCTGAGGGATGTGCCAATCCCGAACTCGACAAGCACCCTTGTTTTGGCCATGTCAGATCCTTTCGTTTGGCCGCAGATTGCGGCAGCGCGCTCTGTTTGAAAAGAGGCCAACGCCCGAATTGTCTAAGACCAGCCTACAAAAAAGGCACCCGTTTGGGTGCCTCTCTGAATTCTATCTGCATGCGGATTAAAGCGCGTCGTCAATCCAGCTTTGCAGCGCTGCTTTTGGCGCTGCGCCGGCACGGTTGGAAACAACCTGCCCTTTGTCGATGATGAACAACGAGGGAATGCCACGTACGCCCATAGCCGCCGCCGTGCTCGGGTTGCTGTCGACGTCAACTTTGACGATTTTCACCTTACCGTCGTATTCAGCGGACAACTCTTCCAGAGCTGGGCCGATTTGTTTACAGGGGCCACACCATTCTGCCCAGAAGTCTACAACTACAGGGATATCAGAATTTTTGACTTCCGCGTCAAAAGTGGCATCGGTGACAGCGACGGTGGCCATTGGGCTCTCCTAAGCATAATTTGGGTCGGCCCTGAACCTAAGTACCATATGTCGATGCGTCAAGATGGATACACGTTTCCGAGAGCTGTGGTGATCAACTTGTTAGAAAGCGGCATCAAGCTGGCGGTTCGGGTCCAGAGCAGCGCGGTCTCAATTTGATGATGGGGATAGATTTGTGCCAATGCATGGGCATAGGCTCCCATTTGGCGCAACAGCCCCTCAGGAACCCGCTCTGGTCGGTCAGGCACCACCGCATTGGTTTTAAAGTCGATGGCAAGAACTTTGCTTTCCGTGACGATCAGCCGGTCGATGGTGCCATGCAGCCGTTCGCCTTCAAAATCGGCTGTCAGCGACACTTCAGCTAAAGTGTCAGGCGCAAAAATAAACGCCAACGCGTCGCTGAGTAACACCGCTTGGGCCTCTTGCAGCAGGCTTTGGTCACCCTCCGCAGCAGGCTCGCCGCTGTTTTTCAGAATGTCAGACGCGATTTGGGGCCAGTCTTGCGCATCAGAATGCGGCAAATGTTCTAGAAGCAAATGGATTTGTCGCCCACGTTTTTTGGCTTCTTCTTCGTCCAGCCCTGCGTCCCCTGGCAGCGCCTTTGCGCCGCCCAGTTCTGACGGGCTAAGGGTGTCGCGCTTTGCGGCGCAATCAGGAGCCTTGTGATTGAAATAATCAGGCAAAGCGGGCAGCGTCGATATTCTTTCAACATCCGATTCCAGCCTCGGCCCCGTCCAATCCCCGTGCGAGTACCGCAATCCCAGGCCAAAGACAAAATCCTGCGGTAATGCGCCAAGCGATTTCAGACCAGCCTCGGCGATTTGATACCAAGTGTCGCCTGATTTATCCAAATCTCCAGCGGCCGCAATAATCAGCCATTTTTCCGCGCGGGTCATGGCGACATACAGCAGACGCAGTCGTTCTGCGCGCTGGGCGTTAACCATGTTTTCACGGGTTTCAATTAGCGTCTGTGGGGCTGCTGCGCCGCCCGTATTCCAAAGCGGCACACCTTTGCTTAGGGCAATTTGATCAGACGTGCGGATCTGACGTTTGCCCGTGTCGGGCATGATTACAATCGGCGCTTCAAGCCCTTTTGATCCATGCACCGTCATCACCCGAATTTGGTCGCTGGCACTGTCCATTTGTCGTTTGATTTCCAGATCATCAGTTTCCATCCAAACCAGAAAGCCAGTCAGACTAGGCACAGCGCTGCGTTCATATGACAGCGCCTGCGACAGTAGGGCGTTGATGCCATCTTCTGCTTCGTTTCCCAGGCGCGATAACAGTTTGCGCCGGCCATCATGACGCGTAAGCACCCGTTCGATCAAATCATACGGGCGCAGAAAGTCTGTTTTTCCCATCAGGTCGCCCAACACGCCCATTGTCTTCGGGAATTCGTCGCCCCGATCCCGTAGGGCTTGCCACAACAATGGGCCAGAGCGCCGGTGCGCCAGATCAAACAGAGCCTGTTCAGACCAGCCAAACAACGGTGATTTTAGAACCGTCGCTAAAGAAAGACTGTCTTCGGGTGTTGCCAGAAAATTTAGCAAAGCCGCCAGATCCCGCACGGCCATTTCAGCGCCAACCTTTAGTCGGTCAGCCCCCGCAATGGGCAATTTGGCGACTTTGCAGGCGCGAATGATTTCTTGAAACAAATCGGACCGGCGCTGCACCAAAATCAGAAAGTCCCCAGCACGGACTGGACGTTGGCCGTAAACGCCGTTTTCGTCCTTATCGGCTGGAATAGTGACACCTTGTGTGATCATGCGCTTGATCTCGCGCGCGATATTTTGGGCCAGATAGACGGTGTGATGGGTTTCGCTTAGGCGGTCGACAGGATCAAACCAATCGCCCTCTTCGGGGGTTTCCGATTTTTCAACCACAGGCCAAAGATCGACACGCCCTGGCAAATCCCCATTGAACGCGATGTGATGATCAAAGGATGTGTCTGGCCGGATCTTAAAGCAGGCATCAACCACCCGCAAAATGGCATCGGACGACCGGAAAGAGTATTCAAGTTCAAGCGATTGCAACGGCGCTTCAGACCCCTGCAGACGCTCTGCAAAATCTGTGCGCATGCGATCAAACTCCGCAGGATCCGCCCCTTGAAAACTGTAAATCGACTGTTTTTTATCGCCGACAACAAAGATCGTGCGCGGTGCGCCATCGCGTGCACCTTCGCCTGACGTAAACTCTTGCGCTAGTCTTTCAATCACCTGCCATTGCACAGGGCTGGTGTCTTGGGCTTCGTCGACCAATATGTGATCAATCCCACCGTCCAAACGATATAAAACCCACTCGGCCACGGCTTGATCTGACAACAGGTTGCGGGCGCGCAGGATCAGATCGTCAAAATCAAGCCAACCGCGTTGTTGCTTTTGAGTTGTATAGAGCTGCAAAAACTGATGTGCAAAACGCCACAAAACAAGGCTGCGTTGGGCGTTTGCCAAAGCAATGCGCTGGGCGCGTGCCGCCTCGACCCGCAGCATAAATTTTTCGATGCGGGCGATCAGATCTGGGTGGTCTTTTTGCAGTTTTTTGGTGGGAAAACCGCCGATTTTGGCTGTGAACGGCTCTTTTGCACCCGCTCCAGTCAGAAAAACGCTTTCCAGAACGGGGAGGCTGTTAAAATCCACTTTTTGGATTTGCGATAGTTTAACGGCGGCTTTGCCATCCATGGCGCTGCCCGTTCCCAAAACCTCAATCAACGCGCTTACCAGATCTGCCTCATCGCCCAAGAAGACATCAGAAGCGATGGATTCCTCGGTCGTGCCAGCGGCCAACCCAAGTGTTTCGTTGACTGTGTCCGTGTCAGGTGCAGGTGTGAAGGCAGCGGCATTGCGCACGACTTCAGAGGTCAGCGTCTCAAAGTTTTCCCCGGTGAAATACCGAGCCAGCGACTGAACCAGATGCGTATGCGCGCCGTCGGCCATTTCAGCCACGATGTCTTCGCGCAGCATGGTGGCCGCACGATCTTCCATTTCCTTAAACAGCGGGCTGACTCCAGCCTCTAGGGGGAAGCGGCGCAAAAGGGATGCGCAAAACGAGTGAATGGTTTGAATTTTCAGACCACCCGGGGTTTCGATGGCACGAGCGAACAAGGTGCGCGCATCGCGCAATTGCTGACTGCCGATATCCCCATCAACGCCAAGTTCAAGTAGTTCGTTTTTCAGGCCTGCATTGTCTTTCATTGCCCAATTGCCCAATCTTTTGAACAATCGGTTTTGCATTTCAGAGGCGGCGGCCTTGGTATAGGTCAGACACAGGATGTGCTGCGGTTGCACACCCTGAAGCAACAAGCGCGCCACGCGATCGGTTAACACGCGGGTCTTTCCAGATCCGGCATTTGCAGAAAGCCAGGTTGAGGCGTCGGGCCGCGCGGCCTGTACCTGTCGTTCTGTGGCGTCGTTGCGCTTCATGTCAATTCCTCGGATACCGGGGCATCGGTTACGTCCCATTCACCAAACCTGGCAAGTTGGTCATAGTCGCTATGGTCGCCATCTTTGCGCAAAGCACGGCGTGAGGTGAAACCTTGTTCGATATCCAAATAGCTGGCGATCAATTGTTCAAATTCAGCCCAGACTTGCGCCGTGGGAATGTCAGTCAAAGGAGCTGCGACATCCTTGGGTGTATTGCCCAAGCCAAGATAGATGGCATCGGCAACTGTGGCGGCATCAATGTCGCCAAATCCACCATTCTCTGCCATTGCGGCTTCAAGCAACAACTGCTTGTCGAAATAGCGCTGTTCGGTAGGAGTGGGGGGCGTTCCGGTTTTATAGTCATAAATCAAAAGTCTGTTGTCTTTGGCGCGATCTATCCGGTCAGCCTTGCCGCGCAGGGTGAAACCAAGCGCAGGGATTTCTGATTTTGCTTCGCTCTCAAACCCAATGGGCTTTGCGCTGTTTTGCCGCTTGGCCTCTGCGGCGACAAAATACTCGGATATGCGTTCGATACGCGATTTCCACAAGACACGTGCAGCGGGCCAGGGGACATTTTCCGCCAAAACTGTCTCCGCTATCGACACCAAATGGTCCCGCGTTAACAGGTCAGCATTCTGGGTTATATCCTTCACAAATTCTTCGAGCACCTCGTGAATAACGATACCGCGCAACAGGGCGTCCGGGGTTTTCATAAGTGAATCTAAGGGGCGCAAACGCAGGCAGTGGCGCGCATAGATTGCATAGGGGTCACGGATCAGTTTTTTGATTTCAGTGACTGAAAGATGCATGGGACGAGCCGATAAAGGTGGGCGCGGTGAGGGGCGCTTGGCTGGCTCGGTTTGGGACACAGCCTCGAGTGATTTGACCATGGAAAGCCAATGCTGACCTCGATCGCGCATGTCTGCCAATGCCTGTCTGCCACCTTGCTTTGGCAGGCCGTCAAGTAAATTGACTGCGCGATTGATCCAGCGTGACGGCACTGTTTCGGCCTCGTCAGATCGTATGGAGCGCGTGAGCCAAACTTGTTTGGCACCCACGGCTTGTTGAAAATCATGGGCTGATAGGCCGATGCGACGTTCGGGCAGCAATAATCCGGCATCAAACCGCATCTTTCTGTTTAGCCAAGGGTCAGGGCTTGGGCTTTCTGGCCAACTGCCCTCGTTCAGCCCTCCCAAAATCATCAGATCTGCGCCTTGAACCCGAGCTTCCAACGTGCCCCAAATCAGAATATTTGGATGCGGCGCGTCTCGGTCGCGAACCTCTCCTCGGCCTAAAATGGAGCCAAAGAGATCGCAGTAATCGGCGGCATTCAAGGGACCAGCATAGGTTGCATTGTTCTGTAAATCAGCTGTAATCTTGACGGCCTCGCGTCCGGCTTTTTCTTGCCAAAGGCCACCCGCGCCCTCCGCCACCGCCGACCCGCGCGCGATGTGTTCTGCCAAGGCTAAATGTGTGTCTAACCTTGCTGAAAGTACGGTTTCGCCAGGGCTTTCTTGACCACAAAAACAGGTGACCAGCCAATGCATCCACTGTGTTGCGTCCTTTTGCACGCTGGCCCAATGGGTCAACGTGTCTGGCTCGGGATAGGTGATGCCCTTGCGGCGCAAAGTCAGTTCCAAATCACGTGTGAGCCTTAGGTGTACGTTGCGTGCATCCCCAGAATGGCACAGCGGGTGTTTGAGCAATGTCAGCAACATTTCCGATGTCAGCTTATGGCGCGACAATTCGGCGACATGGCGTAAAAATCGCCCAGGGGGCGTAAGTTGCAGGGGGGTGCCAGCGGAATCATCTGGAAGGATATCCCATCGATCAAGCGCGGCCGTGACCTGCCGCGACAACATGCGGTCTGGCGTGATAAGAGCTGCGGTTTGCCCGTCCTCTGATGCTTTGCGCAAGCGTAGCGCGATGGCCAGCGCCTCTTCCCGCATTGACGCCGCTTCTAACAAAGTGACCTCTTGGGTGGCGTCGGCGATACCTGTCAGATGTGGTCCTTCGGACAACCATTGATCGGTCACTGGTGCAGGACGCAAAGCAAGCGAGATCAATTTGTTGCGTGCGGGGCAGGGTGGCTGGCTATGGTGCCAGGGTTGCAAGGAGGTCGGGTCGAGATCAATCGACGACAGCACCTTTTGAAACCGAAATTGTGGATGATCTTCGGCGGGTGGATCAGTCGCAAGGCTTGCCCAAACCGACTTTGGCGTGTCAAAATCAAATCCCGGCAAGATCAATGCGCCTTGTGGTAACTTGGCGATGGCTTGCATCAAAAGCAAGGTTGTACCGCGCGACCCTGTAGAGCCGGCGAGAATGACAGGATGCTTTGGCGGGTCATTTTCCCATGTTGCCGCAAGCCGCTCTACCAAAAGTCTTTGACGTGTCTCGCTGTCAGGGGCGTGATCAACATTGTCCAGAAAACGCTGGGCAATGCCAAAAAACGCCTGAGCGCGTTCCCAGTGTCCGGACTGATCTGACACGTCCAGCGCTTGAATGGCCTCCGCGGTCACGCCTTCGCCACTCATTTCGTCCATCAGGCCAACAAGACTGTCAGCAAGGTCAAATAGGGATGCGCGCGGCGCTAAATCGGGCTGTTGTTCTAGCAAACTGGACATCAATTGGATCAACTCAAACCGCCGCCGCAGCGGATTGATCGCAGCCGGCAAATCTTGGAGCATGCCATTGCCCCCAAGTGATGTCAGCAAGCTGATGCGCGGCAATAACATCGCGGGGCCTTGATCAAAAAGGTCCCTGAGACGCCGGGCCATGCGTTGTGTGTTTACGATAACTTGGACACGTGCCATTGCCTCTGGTGGCTGACCAGACATGCGTTCAAGCAGACCATCCACCAGAGTTCTTGGAAAATCTGAACCTGGTGCAACACCAAAAACTCTGGGTTTTTCGCTTAGGTCAAACATCGGTTTCCCCCAGAAGATCTTCGGCCAATTTGATCCCCTTTGCAGAACCGACATCACACCACTTTCCGGGGTATGTCAGCCCAAATAGACGTTGCGATGCAATCATTTTGTCCCAAAGCAGATTGAGCGAAAAGCGCGCCTCTGGAATAGAGTGCAGCAGATCGGTCTTAATGATTTGAACCCCGCCGTAAATTGCACCTGATCCACGCGTAATCGGCGTGTTTTCAGAAATGATAAAATCGCCAGGACCGGTATGACCAATTGCGCTTTCTTTAGAGATGCAAACGAGTAAGCCATCCATTTTTTCTGGTTGCCACGCCGCTCGCGCCAATTCGAATGGATTTGGCCCATGCCAGATCGCATCGGTATTGCTTGTGTAAATCGGTCCGTTTCCCAACAATGGCAAGGCGTGACGCAAACCGCCGCCGGTGTCCAGAATTTCAGGGGTTTCATGGCTTATTTGGACATTACTTGTCGCAAGGTGGGCGTGCAGTTGCTCTGCCAGATAGTGGGTATTTGCCACCTTTTGAATTGGCTCGAGGGCCTGGACCCAACTTAAGGTATGATCAATCAGTGCGGTTGCACCAACCTTGATTAGGGGTTTGGGGGTCTGCGCGGTGAGCGACCCCATGCGGGTGCCAAACCCAGCGGCAAACAGCATTACAGCGTTGGGATTGATTGGCATTGTTCTTTTAACCTGTGAAGAATTTCAGCTGTTGGCTTTGGCAAATCAGTTTTGATTTGTTGGGCCACGTCTGACAAGGCGGGATGTTGCAGATCCCGCTCTAGTAAGCCCCAGACACGCGGGATCAAATCCACATAATGCGGTTTGCCAAAATGCAGGCAAAGACGCGCAAAAACCCCGATGATACGTAAGTTCCTTTGGGCACCCAAAACATGATAGGCAGCGTCGAATTCCGCTGGATCAGAGCCGCTTTTAGCCACATAGAGATCGCGCATTTGGATCTCGGTTTCAGGTGAAACGTCGCGGCGGGCATCTTGAAGTAAAGACACCAGATCATAGGCACGATGACCGACGAGAGCGTCTTGGAAGTCCAACAGCCCAACCCGCGCTGAACCTGTTCGATTTGGCAACCACAGCAAGTTTTCGGCATGGTAATCTCTTTGGATCAATACATTTTGGCACGGGGCATATCTTGCCAAAATAGGCTCGAATTTTTGCTCAAACCGTTGGGCTTGGTCTTCGAACTCTGTACCAATGGTGCGCAAATACCACCGCCAAGCCAAAGCCGACATATTCGCCATTATCGGCGCCGTATATTCGGCAATCTCATTTGGTGGAGCAGCTTGATGCAGGTCGAGCAAAACGTCGACTGCGGTTCGATACAATTCGGGTTCTTTTGTCGTATCGTTTGCCACCACGCGCGCAAACAAGTCATCGCCCAAATCTTCTAACAGTAAAAACCCATGTTCCGCGTCCTCGCGTAGAATTCTAGGGGCTGACAGATCCAAGGCCTTTAAGTATTTTGCAATCGCCACAAAGGGGTGCACATTCTCGCCTTTTTCCGGTGGTGCATCCATCAGAACTGCGCGCCGCCCATCACAAAGACGCAACCGTTCATACCGACGATTCGAGGCGTCACCCGCCAAATCGCTGCGCGTGGCATTTTGCCATTCGCTGTCACTTAGGAAATCTTGAATTAGCGCGAAACGATCAGGCAAGGTTGTGTTCTTTCAAGAGGTCTGTCCAATATTGTGTTGTCCAGCGCAGCGTCAAAGATCGCTCTCCGGGAGTCTCGGTCATTTTAAAGGCTGCCGATAGGGCGGTTTTGGGTGCAAGTTCTGCCAAACGGTCGGGCCATTCAACAAGGCAAATCGCTTCGGAAAACGCCTCTATCAAACCAAGTTCGATCACCTCATCAGGGCTGGAAAGCCGGTAAAGATCGGCGTGCCAAAGTTCGACATCTTCGGTGTCGTAGGTTTGGATCAGCGTGAAAGTTGGCGAGGGGACGTCTTCGAGATATCCCAGCCGCGCTTGGATCAGGGACCGGCAAAAGTGGGTTTTACCGGCTCCGATATCACCAGTCAGCAATATGGTGTCGCCGGGCTTCAACGCGGCGGCGAATCCAGTGGCGAGTTGTGTGGTTTCTTCGGGTGATCTTAGCAAGCGCTGCGAACAAAATTCATGCATGCACAAAGGATAGCTTGCTGGCAGTTCGCTGCAAGCCCGAAGCGTTACTAAGCGGGGGTTTTCGCTGCTGACATAGATGGGGTTACATCCGCGAGTTTGAAGCGGATCAATGTTTCTTGGGACGGCAAAGCAGACACATAGACCCTAAGCCTGCGCTGAGCTTTGGACCCAGAGGCAAAATTCCAATTCTGACGACGCCCATTGGCTGCAACAAATTCAGAAAGTTTAGCTAGATTTTTGTCACTGAATTCGGTTTTCCACAAGGCTGTTAGATCTCGCATAGAAAAGGTCGCAAAACTGCTGTCAGGATCAACACACCAAAGGGTACGAAAGGCTTGGTTTGTAAAGGTGATTTGACCGGAAGAGTTGACTGCAACCACCGCTTGCTCAAGGCAATCCAGGATGGCCTGGCTGTGCTCAATTTCGGTGTTGATTCGCCGCGTGAGCGACAATTGCACGCTGATATCTTCAAACAAAAACGCGATAGCGCCTTCGGGGTGCGGCCGCCCGGACACTTTGTAAGTCGCCCCTGATGGCAATTGCCAATTTTCGGTAAATGTCCCGTGGCTGGCCTCTAGGATCAGGTTGGTTAGTTTTTTACGCCAGGTGGCATAGCTACGCGGTTCCGGGATCATGCGTGTTTCGCGCAGGTAATCAAAAAAGCTTTGCAACGTGTGTTTTCTCGACAAGAAATCGGGCGCGAGCTTCAGCATATCCATCAGAGCGGGATTGATTTGAACAAGCCGGCGATCTTTGTCAAAGATCACTAGCCCCGTAGAGATTTGTGCGAATGTTTTGCCGAGGGTTTGAATAAAATCTTGTCGCGCGCGGTCAGCGTTAACGATGGCAGTGACGTCCTGAGCGAAATACAGAAAGCCGTCGCCTAAATCGTGCTGGTTGATGTCAAAATGAAGCGTGGCTTCTGTTTCCTCATTCGAAATGGCTGCGCGCCTCGTCTTTGATCCTGATTGCTCGGCTGCGAGATCAAGTAAGGCATTCATGCCAAGTAACAGCGAATTTTGGTGCTTTTTACACAATTCATGACATTTATCATTCTGCCAAAGAACCTGACCTGATTGGTCGGTGCGCCAACACAGAACTGGGTTTTGATGGGCCACATGTCTTAACGTTGCCAATTCAGAATTTGAAATGACGGTTAGCTGCCGCAAATTGTGGGTTTCAGGCCAATTGTGCAATTCAACGCGGGTTGTTTCATGCCATTGTTCCAATGACACCTGTGCCTCTCCGTAACGCGCGGTTTTGGGGAATATTTGAACGCTTTGTCCCACCGCGCCCAAGACCGCAGGCAGGTCGCGCACACGTTCAGCGATCAATGTGTTGATATCGTCCCAAGAGAGATGTTGCAGTTTTTTTTGACCCATCAATTGCAGCGCTGCGGGGCTGGCGTCGGCAAGACATCCACGTTCAAATAGAAAAACCAAACGTGGGCAGGGGGCTGGGATTTTCTGCTTGAAAATACCGGGCAGCACGAGCCTTGGTCCGCGTGCTATGAAATAGCCTGCAAGGGTTGCGCCGATGACGGACAGGGCAATCCAACCAAGCGGCACAGCTTGAATTCCGAGCATTGGTTTCTCCAATTTTCATTGGAGTGTGTCCTGTAATTGTTAATGAGGAATTAACGAAGTTAGCGTCTATTCACTTTCAAACCTTGGATTCTGCGCTGTGGGCACCAGTTGGGCATTTTGGGCTTCGAACCTGTCGCGCGGCCAAGTTACCTCTACGATAGCCCCACGACCTTCATAGTTTTTTAGACCTTTTGCCTGCATATCTGTTCCATTGGCAAACTTAAGTTTGGCACCCGTGCGTTCTAACAGCGTTTTGGCGATGAAAAGCCCAAGTCCCATGCCTTCGTATCCCGGTCTTTGTTTTCGGTCTCTTTCACTGCGTCGATTGCGCACAAACGGATTGCCGATGCGGCCGATCAAATGCGGAGGATACCCCTTGCCATCGTCCATAATCCGAATAGTGATCTGAGTTTCGTCCCAATCGCTTTCTACCCAAACGTTTTGACGCGCAAAGTCGACGGCATTTTGGATCAAGTTTCGAATGCCGTGTACGATTTCCGGGCGGCGTAAAACAATTGGGACTTCGCCGACAGATGATTGGGTGATATCTTCGATAAACCGCAGGTTCTTGCCGCGATTTTGATGCGGCTCTGCGGCTTCTTCGATCAGTGTTAACAAGGGCGCGCGCCGCAATTGCAAGTCGTCTTTTCCGACCCGCCCCATTGATCGCAAGATGTCACGACAGCGGTCGGCTTGGGCTTTGATTAGCGCGGCATCCTCATAAAGCTCTGTTTCGGCGTCAAGTTCTTCCATCAATTCGCCGCTCGCCAGCTTGATGGTTGCAAGGGGCGTGCCCAATTCATGCGCCGCCGCTGCAACCACCCCGCCAAGATCAGTAAGTTTTTGTTCACGTGCCAAAGCCATTTGGGTGGCGGCCAAAGCCTCGGACATTGAAGAAATCTCGGAGACCACGCGTCTGGAATAGATTGACGAAAACGCAATTGTAATCGTGATCGCCGCGAAATTCCCGTAAAGAAAGATATTAGGGATCCGCAGTGTAAACCCTTCGGTCGTGCGCAGAGGCAGATGAAATTGCACGAGCAGACCCACCAACACCAACGCAACCGTCGCCAGCGTAATGGTCGATCGCACCGTCAACGTCGCCGCTGAAATTGTCACTGGCCCGATTACCAAGATTGAAAATGGATTGTGCAGGCCGCCTGTGAGAAACAACAGAAAGCAAAGTTGCAAAAGATCAAACAGCAACATGCCCGCGTTTTCAGTTTCGGATAACAATTTGTTTTCGGGGAAGACAAATGTGCCGATCAGATTGGCACAGACAGACACGCCAATGGCCAAGTAACACAGCGCATAGTTTAGTTGGAGCATAAAGAAATGCTGCGCAACGATGAGCGCGATTATTTGCCCAGCCACGGCAATCCAGCGCACCATGGTGATCGTACGCAGGCGAATCCAGTTGCTGCGCGTTTGGCCGGACAAAAGATCTGTAGAAAGGTCGGTCATATTGGCTCCACGCATTTGGGTAGGACATTGTTAGGCTGGTAACGGCAAATAGACAAATGCCTGCGATGGATTGGCGCGTTTGCTGCAACGTGATGACACGCACCCTTGCCACGCGTGAAAGAGGGGCCTAGGTCTCGCGTTGAGTTTTACCAGTTGTTAAAGGAGCTTCCGATGATCCGTGCGATTGCCGCTGTGTCCACCGTTGCCTTGATCGCCCTAATGGGTGGGATTTGGTATGCCACAAATGGCTCTGAGGACGATCAGTTCGCAGAGTGTCGTTCGAGCACTGTCGCGGGCGGTGCCGGGGCAATTGGTGGCCCTTTTGAGTTGGTCAGCGAAGATGGGCTAACGGTGACGGATCAGGATGTTATTACAGAGCCGACTCTGCTGTATTTTGGCTATACTTTCTGCCCAGACGTGTGCCCCTTGGACACGGCGCGCAATGCAGAAGCGGTTGAATTGCTTGAAACGCGTGGCGTTATGTCGACACCTGCAATGATCACCATTGACCCAGAACGTGACACGCCAGAAGTGCTGAAGGAATTCACAGATTATCTGCATCCCAAAATGATTGGTTTGACCGGAACCACAGCGCAGATCAAAGCCGCCTCACGCGCCTATAAGACGTATTACAAAAAGCAAGACGCAGAGGACGAGTATTATCTCGTAGATCATTCAACTTTTACTTATTTGGTCCTGCCCGAGCACGGGTTTGTTGAATATTTCCGACGTGAAACAACACCAGAGCAAATCGCGGACACCGTCAGTTGCTACGCAAACAAAAGCTAAATCCCATGCGTCTGTTTGACGGGCGTGTGCGAGCGGGATAAAAGCGTTTAAAATCTGAAGTGTTTCGGAGAAGGGCATTCATGGCGGAAAACAACTTGCACCGTATCGGCCCCGACAAATCTTTGTTGTTGGTCGATGACGATGAACCGTTTCTGCGTCGTCTCGCCAAGGCGATGGAAAAGCGTGGGTTTGAAGTTGAAACCGCCGGTTCAGTGGTCGCAGGCCGTGCGATAGCAACCGCGCGCCCACCGGCCTATGCGGTTGTTGATCTGCGACTAGAAGATGGCAACGGTTTGGATGTTGTCGAGGTTTTGCAGAATAAGCGCGAAGACTGTCGTATTGTTATTTTGACAGGCTACGGAGCCATCGCCACTGCGGTTGCGGCCGTTAAGATCGGCGCGACAGATTATCTGGCAAAGCCAGCAGATGCGCAGGACATCATCAATGCTTTGCTGACTTCGGAAGGTGAATTGCCGCCGCCGCCAGAAAACCCGATGTCTGCTGACCGTGTGCGCTGGGAACATATTCAACGGGTGTATGAGTTATGTGATCGCAACGTGTCAGAAACCGCACGTCGCCTAAATATGCATCGCAGAACACTGCAGCGCATCTTGGCCAAACGGTCGCCACGCTAATGTTCAAAGATTGAACCGCTTTAAGACCTTGTCGACGATTGAACCGTCAGCAAGCTTAATGCCTTTTTGAGTGCCATAATCTTCGAAGCCACGAGACTGGTAGTAGATCAGACCGCCTGAATTGTCCGAACGGATATTCGCATTTATCCAAGTGTATCCCAGTGATATTGCAGCGGCCTTTGTGGCCTCAAAAAGTTTGCTGCCGATGCCCAGACCTGTTTTGCCAATACGCGCGAACGTCGCGATTTCGGCAGCATCCGTTGGCAAATAATCAGCCTGCGCAATCCACTGAAATCCCAAAATATCACCTGTTTCGTTTTCAGCCAGGTGCCAGGCGTTTCGCTTTTCTGATTGCATCTTTGCGTGCACGTATTGAGCAGTGACAGCGTTTGTGTATGCGGTGGTCCCGCCGACTTCGATGACTTCGTTCAGCAAGTCAGATATCGCGCGACAATCCATACTGCCAGCTTGGCGGATAAGGGTTTGCGTCATTTTAGGTCTTTCAAAAGCGCATTGTGACGCTTGGTAAAGTCGTTTCGTACCTCAATTGGTGGTCTGAGCGTAATTTCTAACCCGGCCTGAATTTCAGGTTTGGGTTTGCCAAAGAATTTGGCCGCTTCTTTTTCAGAAAACCCCGCGATTTGGGTCGCTTCCATATAGGCGCTGATTTTGTCCGCGCGCTTGATTTGGGCCTTGATGGTCTTGGGCAAAGACGCCGGTAAGCCAAACCGAAGATGAATGGCGGCGACCAAACGTGCATCCAGCGCTTCATAACCAGGACCTACCGCGGCTTTGACAGGGGAAATCATATCGCCAATCACATATTCAGGCGCATCGTGCAGCAGGGCTGCAAGACGCCATTTTATTGGGGCTTTCGGATAAAGGCGGCCATAAAGGTTTTCTACCAAGATTGAATGTTCTGCGACCGAATAGGCATAATCGCCACGGGTCTGTCCATTCCAGCGGGCCACAAAAGCAAGCCCATGCGCGATATCTTCGATTTCGACGTCAACCGGGGTAGGATCTAACAGGTCAAGCCTGCGACCAGAAAGCATTCGTTGCCAAGCGCGCGCCATAATAAGCCTGTGATTTGTTTTTGCATTTTGCGGAGTTTTGTTCAGGACGTGGCGATATGCAATGCAACTTTATGATTTGCACAAAAATTCTTGGACCCGAAAACCGGGGCAAATCGAACGCTTTCTTTCGCATATCACAGAGGGGGATCCGTGACATCTGCCACATATTGTGTCATAAATTTGACCAATATACAAGATTTTGCCTTGAAATTGACTTGATCTGGCGGCACGCTAAAGGCATCGAGATCAATGTTGCCGACGAGATTGTGAAGCGCTGTGCTTTGAAATCTCTTCTTGAGATCACGATATATAATGCGAGGGGGGCACAATGCTTCCTCCCTGCGTGCCTCCCTCTCAAATCTTTGACCACATGAGAAGGAGTTAGTTATGTTCAAAAGATTGATGGCAGCCGGACTTTTGTTCGGCATGGCAGCGACGGCACCGCCGGCACATGCTGCAAATTGTGGCTTGCGTGAAACGGTCGTAGATCGGCTGCAAAGCAAGTATTCCGAGGCCTTGACCGCAAGTGGACTGCAAGGCAGCCAGGCCGTTCAGACAATGGTAGAAGTTTGGGCGTCAGAAAGAACAGGCACGTTCACCGTGATCTTAACCAACCCCCAAGGCATTTCATGTGTCGTTGCCGTTGGTACCGACTTTTTTAAACATGAAGTCCAAGAGGTGCCCGAAGGCGTCAAAAGCTAAGGTCCAAACTCGCTCGCATATAACCCGCCATTGTCGATAGGGCGCGGCAGTGCTATCTGAGCCATGATTACACGTGGCAAGGAGCACGGCGAGATGCCGACAGACTACATTGTAAAAGACATTTCTCTCGCGGAGTTCGGCCGCAAGGAACTCGACATCGCTGAAACAGAGATGCCGGGCCTGATGGCTTTGCGCACCGAATATGGCGAGAGCAAACCGCTAAAGGGCGCGCGCATCGCGGGCTCGTTGCATATGACAATCCAGACAGCTGTATTGATAGAGACGCTGGTTGCTCTAGGCGCGGATGTGCGCTGGGCGTCTTGCAATATCTTCTCTACCCAAGATCATGCTGCAGCAGCCATTGCAAAGGGCGGTACGCCTGTCTTTGCAATCAAAGGCGAAACTCTTGAAGAGTATTGGGACTATGCGGATCGCATCTTTATGTTTGAAGAAGGCGGCTGCAATATGATCCTGGATGATGGCGGCGACGCCACCATGTACATTCTGTTGGGGGCGCGGGTTGAAGCCGGTGAAACCGATCTGATTGAGGTGCCGACATCCGATGAAGAAGTTGCTTTCTTTGCACAAATCAAAAAACGCCTGAAGGCAAGCCCTGGGTGGTTCACCAAGCAGCGTGAGATGATCCAAGGTGTTTCTGAAGAAACCACTACTGGCGTGCATCGTCTGTATGAATTGGTGAAAACAGGTAATTTACCTTTCCCGGCGATCAACGTGAACGATTCAGTCACCAAGTCGAAATTTGACAATAAATACGGCTGCAAAGAATCCTTGGTAGATGGCATTCGTCGCGCAACAGACACAATGATGGCCGGCAAAGTGGCCGTGGTCTGTGGCTATGGCGATGTTGGCAAAGGTTCTGCTGCTTCGTTGCGCGGCGCTGGTGCGCGCGTCAAGGTCACCGAAGTTGATCCCATCTGTGCCTTGCAGGCTGCAATGGATGGCTTTGAAGTGGTGGTGCTAGAGGACGTGGTCGATACTGCGGATCTGTTTGTTACCACGACCGGCAACAAAGACGTCATTCGGATCGAGCATATGCGCGCGATGAAAGACATGGCGATTGTTGGCAATATTGGCCACTTTGACAATGAAATCCAGGTTGCGAATTTGCGCAACCACAAATGGACAAACATCAAGGATCAAGTGGACATGATCGAAATGCCGTCAGGCAGCCGTATCATCCTGTTGTCCGAAGGCCGTTTGTTAAATCTGGGCAATGCGACCGGGCACCCTTCCTTTGTTATGTCCGCGTCCTTTACCAATCAGGTTCTGGCGCAGATCGAGCTGTGGACACGCGGCGAGGCATACAAAAACGACGTGTATATTTTGCCAAAGCATTTGGATGAAAAAGTGGCGCGGCTGCATCTGGAGCGGATCGGCGTCAAGCTGACCAAACTGGATAAAGCACAAGCCGACTATATCGGAGTGACACCAGACGGGCCGTTCAAGCCAGAGCACTATCGATATTGATCAACCTAGATCATCAAAGACAAGGGCCTCGGATATCGGGGCCCTTTTTACATGTAAGTCATCGCTCGTGACGCGCATTCAAAGCTGAGATTGGCGGGCGCAATTGCTTGCCTTGCCCTTGCGACGCGACTTGCGGGGAAAAACTGGTAAATCTTTTCCTTTGTGATCAGACAATTTGACCCTAAAGTTTCGGAGTAAGGGGAATTTTCCCCGTAATTTGTGACTGGGAGAGTGACCATGGGAAAACGCGACGACTTGATCGCGCAATATGCGGATGACCTGCGCAACAAATGTGGCATGCAGCCGGATATGGACCTTTTGACGAAAGTGACCATTGGATGTGGTCCTGCGATATATAACGCAGATGCGTCCACTGTGGCGGCGACACAAGCCGCGGAGCTGGAAACTGTAAAGAACAACTTCCTTATCAAGAAATTAGGCTTGGCAGATGGTCCTCAGTTGATGGAAGCCATCAATTCAGTGATTGAAACCTATGGCCGCTCTGAGCGCAATAAGTACCGCGCGGTTGTGTATTACATGCTGACAAAGCATTTTAGCAAAGAGTCGATTTACGGCTGACACCTGCAGCGCCCGCTGGCAATCACGCGGGCGCTTAGCAATTCGATGCAAATTCGCAATTGATTATAAGCATTTGCCATTTGCTCTGAGGTGCTTTTTTGCCTTACAAATTAGACAACAGGCTAGGATGGCCGAACCTTTCAAAATACGCGTGTGGTGAGTAGGGAGCACGTGGGGTACGAGGGTTCCGGTGCAGTACAGCTTGGAACCCTCGTTCATTTTAGAGGTTAGACTATTTTTGGGCCGCAATTTGGGCCTGGAAAATCAGAGCAGAGTGAGCACCAAACCCATCACTGTGCAGCCAATGGTGGCATACCCACCATCAATGAAGATCAATGCTTTTGGACGACCAGCAAAGGTATAATTTGTAGCGACCCAGGGTGTGACAAGAAACAGACCGATCCCAAGACCAGCCAGCACGCCTTTGCCGGCTGTGTCGATGCCCGCAAGGCTGAACACATGGCGCATCATGCCTGCCACTACGATCAGACAGATGATTGAAACAATATAAGGCACTTTATTGGCTGAATTCGCGGGACGTCCGTCTTCGCCGACTTCGACACCTGATGCCGCCATCCAAGGTTTTGCCAGCGTCATGTACCAAATTGCGCCAAACGCATAGGCTGTGATCGCTGCGGCAATTACACTTACAACTTCCATAATCTTCTCCTGTCCATCTTGGTTTTTTGCAATGCCCAATTTCCTTGGGTCGGTTTAGTTAGGTTTTTCCGAAAGCGCCGTGATGATCGTCCACTCAGTCTCGCTGACGGGTTGCACGGACAGCCGCGAGTTTCGCACCAAGATCATATCGTCTAAGCGCGGGTCAGCTTTGATGGTGTCTAGACCAACTGGATGCGCCAATGATCGCACGGCTTTGATATCCACGCATTCCCAACGGGCGTCGTCGGTTGTCGAATCTTGGTGGGCAGTAGCCACTACCTCGACAATACCAACCACTGATTTTTCTTTCTGAGAATGGTAAAAGAACCCAAGATCCCCGATTTGCATCTCGCGCATGAAGTTACGCGCTTGGTAGTTGCGCACGCCGTCCCATTCCTCGCCTATTTCGCCCTTGTCGATCTGGTTTTGCCAGCTCCAGGTCGATGGTTCGGATTTGAACAGCCAGTAACGCATTATCCGATCACCTTGTTCCAGGCCGTGATTTCGACGCTGGCAAACAGATCAGCAGCTTTATAAGGGTCTTTGGCGGCCCAAGCTTGGGCGGCTTGCATGTCAGGCATTTCCAGAACAATCAAAGATCCGCACATCTCGCCATTTTCATCTAAAAAGGGGCCGGCCATTTCGACGGCATCTGATGATTTCAAATAAGCCACATGTGCGTCGCGATTGGCTTTCCGCACTTCCAGTGAATTCGGTTTGTCTTTGGCGACTAGGGCAAAACGCATGATTATTCCTCTTTTGCAGGGCGAGCGAGCAGTTGGGTCATAGCCTCGCGTACCTTAAGTTTTTGGTCAAGTAGTGCCACAACAGACTCTGTTATAGGCATTTCAATATTAAGCTTTCGGGCCTTTTCCAGAGTGGCGCGGGCTGTGGCTGCCCCTTCAACGGTTATGGCAACATCAAAGGGAACCTCGCGGCCCAACGCATGACCAAATTGATAGTTTCGTGATTGATCTGATGTGCAGGTCAAGGTCAGATCACCAAAGCCGGAAAGTCCGGCCAACGTATCGGGTAGTGCACCCAGTTTTAGAGCCATTCGGTTGATTTCTGCAAAGCCACGCGTCATCACCGAGGCACGGGCACTGTCGCCCAGTCCGGCCCCATCAGACGCACCACAAGCAATCGCGATCACGTTCTTTAAGGCCCCGCCAAGTTCAGCACCAATGGTATCGGTTGTGCGGTATATGCGCAGGTTTGGTGCGCGTAATTGCTGTTGCAGTGCCAAGCCAGCCTGCGCATCGCTGCAGGCCAACGTAAGCGCGGTTGGCAAGCCCTTAGCGATGTCACTTGCAAAACTTGGACCGGTTAGAATTGCAGGCGTGGCAGAGGGCATGCAGTCGGAAATAACAGCAACCGGACCAAGTCCGGTCGTTAGCTCGATGCCTTTGCAGCACGCCACAAGGGTTTTTCCCTGCAAAGATGGGGCGTTGTTCAAAACCTCCCGCAGCCGTTGCATTGGAACGGAAAGCAGCACAACGTCATCGGTTAAGTCCGATAGATCACTTGTGGCGACAACATTTTCGGGGATTTGAATGTTGGGTAAACGGGCCGCATTTGTGCGCGTTTCTTGGATAGACTTAACTGTCGCTTCGTCACGTGCCCAAAGCACAACAGGGGCGCCGCTTCGGGCGATGGAAATCGCGAGCGATGTGCCAAATGCGCCAGCTCCAACAACGCCAATTGTCATGCTTTTGCTCCTTTTTTACCGCTTCCCAAGAGGGCAGGCGCGCGGGTGTCCAACGGCCATCTGGGCCGCGCAGTCAAATGCATATCGTCTTGCTTGCCCGCCTTAAAGCGTTCCAGGCCTGCATAGGCGATCATCGCAGCGTTATCCGTGCACAGTTTCAGCGGAGGAGCCGTGAATTGCGTGCCATGTGTCTGGCAAACAGACTCTAATTCAGCCCGAATGGCAGTGTTTGCAGCAACGCCGCCCGCCACAGCCAAAAGCGGCGTGTCGGGCGTTTCCCGCAAGTATTGCATGATCGCACGCGCCGTTTTCTTGCCGACCACATCTACAACTGCCGCCTGAAAAGACGCACAAAGATCAGCGCGATCTTGTTCAGTGAGCCCGCCTTTTTCGGCGATAATGGCATCGCGTGCGCGCAGTAAAGCGGTCTTTAATCCAGAAAACGACATGTCGCAGCCCGGGCGATCAAGCAGAGGGCGCGGCAAGGCAAACCTTTTGGGATCGCCATCTAGGGCAGCAGACTGCACCGATGGACCACCGGGTTGTGGCAGGCCTAGCAGCCGGGCGGTTTTGTCAAAGGCCTCGCCCGGCGCATCGTCAATTGTGCCACCGATGCGGCTAAAATCTTCTGGACCGCGTGCTATCAAAAACTGGCAATGTCCGCCGCTAACCAAAAGCATCAAGTAAGGATAAGCCACTTGATCCGTCAGGCGCGGGGTTAGCGCGTGGCCGGCCAGATGGTTCACACCTATGAGCGGAATATTCAAACCCGCAGCCAGACCTTTGGCGCACATCACGCCAGACAGAACGCCGCCAATCAGACCGGGGCCGGCAGTCACCGCGACGGCATCTATGCTGTCCAGCGAAACATTTGCTGCCATCAAAGCGTCTTCGACGCAAATATCCAATTTCTCGGCATGGGCGCGCGCGGCGATTTCAGGCACAACACCACCAAACGCAGCGTGCAAATCACTTTGGCCATAGACCACATTTGACAAAATTTCGGCGGGTGCATCGCCTTTTTGTCGAAGGATCGCTGCAGATGTATCGTCGCAGCTGCTTTCCAATCCCAATATTGTAAGGGTGCGTGTCATACTCATTGCCATTGCGCGGTTATAGTAGCGGAGGTAACACCGTAAGGCGCAGCAAACAATGGGGAGGCTGATGGCAAATACCAAACCACTCGTTATCCTGACGCGCCCTAGGGCGCAGTCAGCTGAGTTTGCCGAGGCGCTGCGCCAAGTTGGGTTTGACGGGTTAATCCTGCAAGCCCCGGTTATTCAAGTGGTGTCCAAGCCCTCGATCTTTGATCAGTCTGACGTGACCGGTGCCATCTTTACATCGGCCAATGCGGTGCGCCATAGCCCGGTCTTAGATGTCCCTGCCTGGTGCGTGGGTGACCGCACAGCATCAGAGGCCCAAAAGGCGGGTTGGTCAACGATATCGGCCAATGGAAACGTCGAAGCCTTATTGAAATTGATTAAAGGTCAGGCCTTACAAGGCCCATTGGTGCATTTCCGAGGCGAGCACAGCCGCGGCAAACTGGCGCAACGCCTTTCGAATTTGGGCATACCCATACAGGATGTTGTGACCTATCAGCAGATTGCGCAAAAGCTTACCGCCAAAGCCTCGGCTGCACTGACCGGGGAAGCGCCGGTGATTGTTCCCCTGTTTTCGCCGCGTTCGGCGCGGATATTTGCAGACATGGGGCCGTTTTCAGCACCAATTCACTTGATACTGATGAGCGGCGCTGTGTCAAAAGAGGTTGTTGATCTGGACACACGATCGCGATTAATTGTTTCTGTCCCGACGGCCAAGGCCATGTTAGAGGGCATTCAAAGCTTGATAGATGCAGCTTGACGCATTGTGACCAGTGCGTCTGTTGCCTAGATTTATCCCAGAGTTGGGAAATTGGATTCGAAAGGGTGACATCACGTGGCCAAGGCAGACAAGACTGACGTGTCGACCGACCAAAACACCAAAGTGGAAACTGAGGTGACCGAAGACATTGTTGATGCAGAGGTTGTTCAAGAGATACCTGTAGATGATAGCCCGTCCTCGGAAGCCGCAACGGATTTTGCCGACACTGCTACCCAAGACCTTGCCTCTGACAAAGACGAGGCGGATGTCGATGATGTCGAAAACTCTGAAACAGCGGAATTGGACATTGCGGACGACAGCGCCGAGACAAAGGAAACCGATGCCGCTGAGCCAGACGAGATAGCGCTAGAGGGGGACGCAGCCCCAGAAGACGACCAAAAAACAGAACCTGCTGAGCCACCAGAGAGCGATGCATCTTCAGATGAAGCAGAGGATGATGAAGACTTTGTCGAAGAAGAAAACTGGAACTGGAAAGACCCGTCTGAGAAGTCTGGCCCGGGTGTAGGCACACTTTTGCTAGGTGGTGCCGCGACCGCAGCGATAGGATTTGGAGCGGCAATTTTTCTTGGTCTTGTTTCGGGAAGCGATGAGGTTGCGATGACGCGGCTTTCAACGGAGCTGCGCACACAATCCAAACGCATCGAAACCCTTTCAGCGCAATACGACGAGACCTCTGGCAACGTGATCGCCGCGCAGTCTGCCGCGACTACACTTGCGACTTCAGTGGACGCCACTGCTGCTGATATTGCTGCCTTTAATGGCCGCATCGATGATATTGCTACGGCACTTGCTGATATTGATGCGCGCCTTGTTGGTCTTGAAAAGCGTCCTATTACGCAAGGGTTGCCCTCCTCTGCGATCCAAGCCTACGAGCGCGAATTGGAAGCCTTAAAATCGTCGGTCGCCGCGCAACGCGCTGAAGCAGCGGCGATGGAAGAAAATGCCAAAATCACAGCACGCGACGCTTTGGCTCGGGCGGCCTTGTCACGGGTCACTTCTGCCATCGACAGCGGGGCACCTTACCGTACAGCCTTGTCAGATTTCTCTGTGAATGCGGGCCTAAGCGTGCCTGATGCTTTGTCCGCAATGGCGGACAGCGGCGTGCCAACTCTGGCCAGCCTGCAAACAAGTTATCCTGACGCGGCAAGGCGAGCCTTGGCGGCTGCCCGTCAGATACAAGACGATAGTGAAAACCGTTTTACGGCCTTTATGAAATCGCAACTAGGAGCGCGGTCGGTTGCGCCCAAAGATGGTCAGGATGCGGACGCGATATTGAGCCGTGCTGAAGATAACCTAAGGTCTGGCGAAGTTTCAGACGCGCTGACTGAAATTTCTGCGTTGCCACAAGAAGCCCAAGATGCCTTAGCAGGCTGGGTCACAGAAGCCAAAACGCGTATCGATGCTGCGGAAGCTGCCGCCAACTTGATGCAACAATTGAACGCTAACTAAGGGTTAATTTATGCTCTGGTCTCTTACTAAAATTCTGGTTTTCGTTGTCACCATTGCCGCCATGACCCTTGGGGCTGGTTATTTGATGGAAAGCCAAGGCGGGGTGATGATTACGGTGGCTGGGGTGGAATACACTCTGAGCCCTTTGATGTCTGTCATTGGCCTGATTGTGCTTGTTGTTGCGGTTTGGTTGATCCTAAAGGCCTTGTCCTTTCTTGTTGCGCTTGCCCATTTTCTGAATGGCGATGAAACCGCAATGAGCCGCTATTTCAACCGCAGCCGCGAACGGCGCGGCTATCAAGCTTTGACAGAGGGCATGATGGCATTGGCCTCGGGTGAAGGTCGCGTGGCTATGGACAAGGCGCGCAAGGCCGAGCGTCTGTTGCGCAAGCCAGAGCTGACAAATTTGATAACGGCGCAGGCCGCAGAAGTTTCTGGCGATCGCCGCAAGGCCGAAGATGTTTATAAAACATTGCTGAAAGATCAAAGCACCCGATTTGTTGGTGTGCGCGGATTGATGAAGCAAAAGCTGGAAGACGGCAACACAGAGACTGCATTGAAACTGGCTGAGACAGCGTTTGCACTGAAGCCAAAGCATGTTGAAACACAGGATGTTTTGCTAAAGCTACAGGCAGAAACAAAAAACTGGACCGCTGCCCGCGAGACTTTGAATGCAAAGCTTAAGCATGGTTCGTTGCCGCGCGACGTGCACAAGCGGCGTGACGCTGTTCTGGCCTTGTCAGAAGCCAAAGATCTTGCAGCGACAGATTCTACGATAGAAATGCGCGAGGCTTCGATTGAAGCGAACCGTTTGTCCCCTGATTTGATCCCGGCAGCGGTGCTTGCGGCCAAAGGTTATATTGAACAGGGTAAACCACGTTACGCGCTGCGGGTATTGAAGAAAGCTTGGGAAGCCCAACCGCATCCGGATCTTGCAGCGGCCTTTGCAGCCATTGTTCCAGATGAAACACCCGCTGCCCGCATCAAACGATTTGAAGCCCTAATAAAGTCAACGCCGGATCATTCCGAAACCAAATTGTTGATGGCAGAGCTGCAAATTGCAGCCGAAGATTTTCCGGCAGCGCGTCGCGCATTGGGCGATCTTTGGGAAAGCGATCCAACCGCGCGTACATTGACCATGATGGCGGCAATCGAGCGTGGCGAAGGCGCGGATGATGCGGTGGTCAAAGGATGGCTAGCACGCGCGTTGACGGCGTCGCGTGGACCGCAATGGGTGTGCGATAATTGTCAGAATATTCACGCCGAATGGGCACCGGTTTGTGAAAATTGCCAGAGCTTTGACACTCTCAGCTGGAAGACGCCAGCTGCATCCGAAATGGTTAATACGACGGGGCTAGAAATGCTGCCGTTGATTGTTGGGGCAATCGAAGACCAAGGGGCTTCTGACGCGGTAGACGAAGTGGTTCACGAAACACTAGAATCGACTGCTGAAGAGACGACAGTTGAGGTCCTGCAGCCGGAAGATGAAAAGTAGGCTGAACGCAAATTTGTGGGACGTGTTTACGTCCCACAATTATCTAACCTGCGACAGTCGCGGTTTTTACCGATTAGTTCGCTGCCTTGAAGCGTGCTCTGCCAGCGTTGCGCATTAGATTGGCAAGGGATACCAGTCGGTCATCACCGGGCATATCTTCCAACGATAAACTGTATTTGCGACGCCAATTTGGATGCTCGTCAATGGTACCAGGCAAGTTTTGCGCTTCGACCTCAGAAAGAATGTCGTCAAATTGCACCGCAACCAGCCCAGCATTGGAATCGGCAAGCAAGCCGTGAACAGTGAAAGCAAAGTCCGCAGCCGGGCCAAGCGAGGCGACTTCGTGGCTGCGTTGCGCGCGCATGTTCTGTGCGGTTCCCTCGTCAATCCACGCGAGTTCCTGCCACCAGTCAATATCGCGGGCGTTTTGAAATCCAGCCACCGTCGGCGTGTCATGGGTGGCAAAGCATGACAGCACCTGGGTTGGGCCATTTTGCGTATCACGGAAACCACCGTGATCATTTTTTTCATACTGCATAACAGAATAGCCGTAGAAACCATGATGGCGCATGGTTTCGCGAAACCCTTCAGGGACAAGCCCCAAATCTTCACCAATAACCACACAGTTGTGGCGCTCTGCCTCTATCTTGATGATGGCCAAAAGCGATTCAAAGGGTTGGCGAATATATGCGCCGGGGCTGCCGTCATCGGGAATCCAAAAACTGCGGTTTAGACCCAAGACGTGATCGATGCGGATCACCCCTGCATAGCGCATTGTCTGCGCCAATATCCGGCGAAAAGCGGTATAGCGTTGGGCCTTAAGTTTGCGCGGCGAAAAGGCGGCAAGCTGCCAGTTTTGACCTTCCGGACTAAGATGATCGGGAGGGGCTCCGATGGAAACCCCGGTGGCAATAACATCGCTTTCACACCGGCTTTCAGCACCGTCTCTGCGCGGCCCCACAGCCAAATCAAGATACAGGCCCAGCGGCATGCCAGCAGCGCGTGCGCGCGCCTGAACCTCGAATAATTGTATTTCGGCAACCCATTGCAACCACAAATGAAATTCAAGATGCTCGGGGTCGATTGCCTCAGGGGCGTCAGGCCATTTCCGCCAGTCTGGACCATAGAGCGCGCTGGTGGCTTCGAACCCTGCAAATTCTAGCAAATCTTGTGGTGCCGCGGCCTGGAATTCAGCAAAATCTGATTTCAAACTCTGTGGGGCTGTTGCCTGAAAGATCTTGTATGCCTCTGACAGCTTTTGATTGTGTGCTGTTTTGTGGGCCTGATATGCAACGGTACTTGATTGCCTTAGCGTTTCAAAGTCAGCTCTATCTGTGGCAGCTACGCCGGGAATTGTATCAAGCGCAATGTAGGAAGTGTTTAAAAACCCACGGTGGGACGGCGAATAAGGGCTAATGGCGATGTGGTCGTCAAACCCCATATTATGCAGCGGGTTTATCCCCAGAAACGCCACGCCTTGCTTGGCCGTAATTTCTGCAAAATCACCCAGATCAACAAAGTCACCCAGACCAGCGTTGCGCTTTGATCGCAGGCCATACAGCGCAAAATTGATGCCCCAAAGACGATCAGAGTCGGTCAAAGATTGAATGGACGGCAGCCGCTCGGGCGCGACCAGCACTGTGACGATTTCTGTGCGGCCAGAGGCCGTGGCCGTTAATTCATAGACGCCAGAGGGCAGGGGCGGCAAAGTTATATGATCGCTGGGCAATCCTTGGGCAACTACCGCGTCACAGCCATCGACGCGTAACTGCCACGTAGCGCCAAGACCAAAATTTTGGGGCGATTCCTGCTGGCTCTGTAATATGATTTCTTCGGGAAACCACCGATCTTCGATGGCGTGACGCATGTCGGCCAAGCTTTGACGAATGGCATCGTCGGATGATACATCAACGCCGTTGGCGGCCAAAAGCGCCCTTTGGGTTTCAGGTGATGTGACCCTCTCTGTGCCATTGGCTTCGTAAAAGCTTGGCATAATCCCACAGAGGTCGGCGAGGGCCGCGAGCTCGTTATTTGCGTTCATGCCTTAGCCTCGTTGGCTTTCAAAACAAAGGCGACCACCGATTGCCCGGAAACCACTGTTTTGGCGACTTCAAGTTCGCAAAATGCACCTTGTTGGTATTTATCTGTGTCTATTGCCCGAATCCAATGCAACCCGTCGGGTGTGTCTGGCAGAATGACATTGGCTTGTTCTGAGCTTCGATTGAAAACGATGAATACCACATCGCTGTCCGTCTCAAAACTCGGCGCTTCGGCAGAGCAGCGCAGCGTGAGACATAGGTTGGCAAGCCCTGGATCTCGCCACTCAAGAGGCTCTCCATCAAAATCCCGCCAGTCGACATCGGGGTGCCCATCGCGTTTGCGTGCAGCACCATGCAAAAATCGCTTTTGGCGCACAGACAGATGAGTTTTTCGAAATCTGGAAAGGCTTTTTACAAACTCAAGCAAGTCTGTATCCGCTTGATCCCAATTCACCCATCCAAGCGCGTTGTCTTGGCAATAGGCATTGTTGTTGCCCTGCTGAGAATTGCCGATTTCATCACCCGCCAGCAGCATTGGCGTGCCTTGAGACAGAAAGAGAGTTGCCAGCATATTGCGTTGTCTGCGTTGGCGCACAGCTTGAATTTTGGGGTCGTCAGTGGGGCCTTCGACGCCCCCATTGTCGCTGTAATTGCTGTGATGGCCGTCGCGATTGTTTTCTGTATTCGCATGATTGTGGCGCTGTGCATAGCAGGTGGTGTCAGCCAGGGTAAACCCATCATGAGACGCAAGGAAATTAATCGACGTGTCGCTGTGCCGACCGGCGCGGTCAAACATTTCAGCAGAGCCCAAGAGCCGCGCCCCAAGTTCTTGGGCGCTATGGGCGTCTCCACGCCAATAGCGACGAACAGAGTCGCGATACCGATCATTCCATTCCGAGAATTCATGAGGGAATTCTCCGAGTTGATAGCCACCCGGTCCAATGTCCCAAGGCTCTGCAATCATGCGCACTTGCGACAAAACCGGGTCTTGGCGCAGGGCATCAAAAAAACCACCACGTGGATCAAATCCGTGGTCTTCGCGTCCCAAAGTCGTTGCCAGATCAAAACGAAACCCGTCAATTCCCATGCATTCAACCCAGAAACGCAGGCTATCAAGGACCATGCGCAGCACATAGGGATGCGCGACATTCAATGTATTGCCACATCCGGTATCATTGACGTAATACCGCGGTTGGCCTGCGGTCAGGCGATAATACGACGCGTTGTCCAGCCCTCTGAAACTAAGCGTTGGTCCACGTTGGTCGCCTTCGGCGGTGTGGTTATAAACCACATCCAGAATGACCTCGATCCCGGCTGCATGAAACCGTTCGACCATGGCGCGAAACCCTTTTAGGCCTTCTGGCCCAAAATAACGTGGCTCCGGGGCAAAGAACCCAATCGAATTATACCCCCAATAATTCCGCAGCCCCCGGTCAACCAGGAATTTGTCATCTACAAAGCTGTGGACCGGCAAGAGTTCGATGGCTTGCACGCCTAGGGACTTCAGGTGGTCGAGCATGGGCTGGGAAGCAAGTCCTTCGTAGCAACCCTGGATGTCTTTGGGCACCGCAGCATTCAGTTTGGTTAGTCCCTTGGGGTGGGCCTCGTAGATCAGATCACGATCTAAGTGTGGATTGTGTTGCCCCTTTAGCCCCTTAAAAAGAGCTGGGTCCGAGACAACTGATTTTGGTACAAAAGCTGCGCTGTCACGGGCATCAAAGGACAGATCTTCGGCAGGAGAGTTTTCATCATAGCCAAGCGTTGCGGGATCATTGGCCCAATCGCCATGCATTTCTCGCGTGTATGGATCTAGCAACAACTTGTTGGGGTTAAATCGGTGGCCCTGTTCCGGAGCATAAGACCCATGGGCTCGATACCCATACAGCGTGCCAATCGGCAAATCTTTTAAATAGCCATGCCATACAGGTCCGGAACGCTCGGGCAACGCGATACGCTGAATCTCGTCTTGGCCGTCCGCGGAAAAAAGGCAAAGCTCAATCTTGCTCGCATGTTCAGAAAACACAGCAAAATTCACACCAAACCCATCGTGATGTGCCCCAAGACGGCGGGGTGTACCGCTGGACAATTGAAACTTAGTCATTGGATTTCTCAACCTTCAAGGGATGATCGGTAAACCTCGAGATAGGCGTCCGCGGACAAATCCCAACCCACAGGATGCCGCATTGCACGGCGCATCATCGATGCCCAGACCTTGGGTTTTGCAAAGAGTGCGCAGGTGCGTGCGATCGCCTGTCCCAGCATCGTCGCTGTCACCGGTGTAAATTGAATGCCTGTGGCGCATTCTGCCAGCAATGCGGCTTCGTTTGCGTCAATTACGGTGTCTGCAAGCCCACCCGTTCGGGCCACCACCGGAATTGTGCCATAGCGCAGCCCATAAAGCTGGGTAAGCCCACAGGGCTCAAAGCGCGAAGGAATAAGAATGGCGTCTGCACCGCCCTGAAGTAAATGCGACAGGGGTTCGCTGTAACCGATGATCGTGCCAACAGACCCTTTGTAGCGGTTTGATGCCTCGACAAAGGCACGTTCTAGATCCGGGTCCCCGCTGCCAAGGACAGCCAATCGCCCACCTTGGGCAATCAGGTCTGGCAAGCAGTCCAGCAGCATATCCAGACCCTTTTGCGAGGTTAGGCGGCTGATGACGCAAAACAGGGGACCACTGTCGGCCTTTAGCCCAAATCGTTTTTCAACTTCACTGCGATTCTTGGCTTTGCCCTTAAGCGCCCGCCCGGAATAGGTCGACACCAAGGCCTGATCCTTTTCGGGACTCCAGATATCAAGATCAATACCATTTAGAATACCACATAGATCTGATTGCCGTTCACGCAAAAGACCATCCAGCCCCATGCCAAATTCCGGGGTCAGCAATTCGATTGCATAGGTTGGGCTGACCGTTGTGATCTTGTCAGACAACGCTAAACCGGCTTTCAAAAAGCTGATTTTGCCAAAATACTCAATGCCTTGGGGTGTATATAGTTCGGCGTCCAACGAAAGGGTGGAAAGCCGGGTTGCGTCAAACAATCCTTGGAAAGCGATGTTGTGAATGGTCATCACCACGGGCGGCGTTTCACCACCGCTTTGTTTGAGATACGCCGGAACAAGCCCTGCCTGCCAATCATGCGCATTGATGACGTCGGGCTTCCAATCTCCAAGTCCGTTTAAGGCCACTTGCGCACCTGCGTAAGACAGGGCCGCAAACCGTAGATCGTTATCAGCCCAGTCTTGACCGTCGGGTCCCAGATAAATACTGCCTGGACGATCATAAAGATGATCGGCCTGCAGCAAGAGTATATCCAACCCGTTTGACTGCACCGCGATGATATTGGCCGGCCCACCAAACAACGCGTCAAAAGACATTACCACCTGCCCCGTCGCCGCCAAATCTGCCAGGGCAGGATAAGCTGGGATCAGAACTTTGACGCTGACCCCCGCGTCAGTCAACGCTTTTGGAACTGCGCCTATCACATCTGCCAACCCCCCTGTTTTGATAAAGGGGGCGCATTCAGAGGCGACGAAAAGCAGGTTCATGTCAGAGATCCAATTTATCAATCATTGTCTGCGTGATCAGGCAAATGCCATTGTCAGTGCGCCGAAATCTTTTGGCGTCCAGCTCTGGGTCTTCGCCGACTACCAGTCCTTCTGGAATAACAACGCCCCTGTCAATGACCACATTCTTTAGACGCGCGTTGCGTTTAATTTCAGCATAGGGCATCGCAACCACACGATTAAGTTCCGCAAACGAATGGGTGCGCACGCCAGTGAATAAGAAACATTGATCAAGCTTTGAGCCAGAAATGATGCATCCGCCTGAAACCATAGACGATACCGCGTGCCCACGCCGGCCTTCTTCGTTGTGAATGAACTTTGCAGGAGCTGTCAGTTCCGAATAGGTCCAGATTGGCCATTCATTGTCATAAAGATCTAATTCAGGCTTGAAATCGGTCAGATCGACATTGGCCTGCCAAAAGGCATCAACGGTCCCGACGTCGCGCCAATAGGGTTTTTCTTCCAAACCGGTGCGCACACATGACCTGCTGAAAGGATGTGCTATCGCCTTGCCGTTTTTCACGATGTCCGGGATAATATCGCCACCGAAATCGTGCTGAGAGTCCGGGTTTTCAGCATCTTTTTGCAGCAATTCACACAGGTATTCCGTTTCGAATACATAGATTCCCATGCTGGCAAGCGCCATATCTGGGTGTCCGGGCATCGCAGGGGGATCGGCAGGCTTTTCAACGAAATCCAAAATCTTGTCTGTGTCGTTAACCTTCATGACGCCAAAGCCCGTGGCTTCCATGCGCGGTACTTCGATACAGCCAACCGTCACATCAGCGCCGCTGTCGACATGCTGTTTGATCATCAGCGAATAGTCTTGTTTATAGATGTGATCACCTGCCAAAATAATGATGTATTTTGGTCCATAACCGCGAATGATTTCGATATTCTGGGTCACCGCATCGGCCGTACCCTTGTACCAGTTTTCATTGTTGAGTTGCTGAGAAGCGGGCAAGATGTCCAGGGATTCATTGCGTTCAGCGCGGAAAAAACTCCAGCCGCGTTGCAGATGTCGGATCAAAGAGTGCGCTTTGTATTGCGTTGCAACGCCGATGCGTCGGATGCCGGAATTGACTGCATTTGACAGTGCGAAATCAATGATCCGACTTTTGCCGCCAAAATACATGGCAGGCTTAGCTCTTATGTCAGTCAGTTCGTAAAGTCTGCTGCCGCGGCCACCTGCCAGCACAAATGCCATCGATTGCTGTGCCAGTCTCTGAGATTCGTTGTCCATCGGTCTTCCTCCCAATTTCAATTCTCTGTTAGGGCTTATGCCCCCTCTTCAAGTTCAAAAAATAATGTCGACAGTGGGGGCAGTGTGAGCGAGACGGAATGCGGACGCCCTGACGCCGCGACTTCTTCGCTATCAGCAAAGCCCATATTTCCACGATCTTTACCGCCATAGTGGCTGGCATCGGAGTTCAGTTTTTCAACCCAACGGCCGGCTTTTGGCACCCCGATACGTCGCGCGGTGCGTTCGATGGGAGTAAAGTTGCTGACCACCAAAACCGGGGCGGCATCGTTATGGCCTTTGCGCACCCAGGCAAAGATCGACTCGTCGGCTGCGCCTTCTTCGATCCATTCAAAGCCTTCGGGTTTGCAATCTTGTTGGTGCAAAGCAGGGGTCGAGCGAAACAAGGCATTGAGATCGCGCACGAGGTTCTGCATTCCGCCGTGTTGCGGATGAGCTAGCAAATGCCAATCAAGACTTGCGTTATGGTTCCACTCTAAGCCTTGCGCAAATTCGCAACCCATAAACAGCAGTTTCTTGCCCGGATGGCCCCACATGAACCCGTAATAGGCCCGGAGGTTGGCGAACTTGTCGTCGCCTTCACCGGGCATTTTTTCAATCATAGAACCTTTGCCGTGCACAACTTCATCATGGCTGATCGGCAGCACGAAGTTCTCTGAAAATGCGTAGTGCAAACCAAAGGTCATTTTGTGATGATGGTACTTTCTGTGTATCGGATCCTGTTCAATGTAGGACAGAGTGTCATTCATCCATCCCATATTCCATTTGAACCCAAAGCCAAGCCCGCCGTGGTCCGCGGGTGCGCTTACACCTGGGAATGCCGTGGATTCTTCGGCGATCGTAACGATGCCCGGCATCTCACCATACGTCACGGTATTGGTGCGCTTCAAAAATTCGATGGCTTCCAGATTTTCACGACCGCCGTCTTTGTTGGGCACCCACTCGCCTTCTTTGCGCGAATAGTCGCGGTAGAGCATAGACGCCACGGCATCGACACGCAGACCGTCGATATGATGTTCACGCAGCCAGTAAAGGGCATTTGCAACCAGATAGTTAGAAACCTCGCTGCGCCCATAGTTATAGACAAGCGTGTTCCAATCAGGGTGAAAGCCTTCTTTGCGATCGGCATGTTCGTAAAGCGGCGTACCGTCAAATTTACCCAAACCATGCTGATCTTCGGGAAAGTGGCCCGGCACCCAATCAAGAATAAGACCCAGATCGGCAGCATGGCAGGCTTCGACGAAAGCACGAAATTCCTCTAGCGTACCGTGGCGTATGGTCGGGGCAAACAAGCCAACAGGTTGGTACCCCCAAGACCCATCAAACGGAAACTCTGAAATCGGCATTAATTCTAGGTGGGTAAAGCCCATGTCTTTGGCATAGGCCACGAGCTGTTGCGCGTGTTCGAGATAAGAGAGCGGTCGGTTGCCGTCTTCTGGAACGCGTTTCCATGATCCCAAGTGTACTTCATAAATTGAAATTGGTTGATCAATGCGATGCAAAGCTTCGCGTTTGGTCATCCAATTTGCGTCAGACCAAGCATGGCCGTCTAAGGTGCGCACAACAGAAGCGGTTTTTGGTGGGTGCTCTGCACCAAACCCAAATGGGTCCGCTTTTTGCGGCAACAGAGTACCATGCGCATCTAATATTTCGTATTTATAAACTTCGCCATCGCCCAGCCCGGGCATAAAGATTTCCCAGACGCCCGTTTGGCCACGCTTGCGCATTGGATTGCGCCGGCCATCCCAGTCGTTGAAATTTCCAATAACCGAAACCCGTTGCGCATTTGGTGCCCAAAGCGCGAAATGCGTGCCGGAAACACCCTGATGCGAAATGACATGTGCTCCCAGAACCTTCCAAAGATCCAAGTGCGCACCTTCAGCAATCAGGTGTTCGTCAAGCTCGCCCAATACCGGTCCAAAGCGATAGGGGTCGTCGGCCTCCCAGACATGTGGGCCCTTGGTCAATCGTAACCGATAAGCGAATGGGATTTTGCGCCGCGTTGCCGTGCCAACAAAAACAGCTGGCGTGTCAGGCAGGGGCACAAGTGACAGCACTTTTCGACCTGTCTTGGCATCCAGAACATCGACCGCGTCGACACCAGGAAAATGGACACGGATCGTTGGCTTTCCATCGACCTGATGCATTCCCAGTTGCGAAAAAGGATCAGCGTGCGTGCCGTCTACAATCTGTCTGCTGTTTTCAGCGTTGATCACTTGCCAATCCTCTTCATTGTTTGGGTTTTCTGGAGGTGATTAGATCACCGATTTTGCGCCCCAGATGTCGTCTGCATAGCCGCGTATCGTTCGATCAGACGAGAACCAGCCCATGCCAGCGGTGTTGGCCGCTGCCATGCGTGTCCACCGATTGACGTCGCGATACACTGCGTCTACTTCGCGCTGCTTGTCGAAGTATTCGTCAAAATCACAGCTGACCAAAAAGTAGTCATGTTCGTATAGGTTATGCAGAATATCGGAATATCGGTGATGATCTCCATTCGAGAAGACGCCACCAGCAATTTGGCCAAGAACACGGCTCAGGCGCGGGCTGGATTCAATCGCGCGCCGCGAATAGCCGTGCTCGTGACGTTTTTCTTGCGCTTGGGCGGCGGTCAGGCCGAACAAAAAGAAGTTCTCTGCACCGACATGATCACGGATTTCAACGTTCGCGCCGTCTAGGGTGCCAATAGTTGGGCTACCATTCAACGAAAGTTTCATATTGCCCGTGCCAGATGCCTCTTTGCCTGCGGTCGAGATTTGTTCGGATAGGTCCGAAGCTGGGATTAGGATTTCCGCCATCGAGACATTGTAGTTTTCTGGATAAACAACCTGCAGCAACTCGCGCGTGACCGGATCATTATTGATCGTGGCTGCAACATCATTGATCAGGCGGATGATCGATTTTGCCAAGGCATATCCAGGGGCCGCTTTCCCACCAAAAATCTTAACACGCGGGGTCCAATCGGCATTTGGATTGTCACGAATATCGTTCCAAAGCGCGATGGTTTCCAAAATATTCATGTGTTGGCGTTTGTATTCGTGGATGCGTTTGATCTGGATGTCAAACATCGCAGAGGTATCAAGCGTCACATCATGGCGGGACTTAAGCCACTTCGCCAAGTGTTCTTTGTTGGTTGTTTTGGCTTTTCTAAAAGCCTCTTGGAAAGACGATTCATCCAGATGCACGGTCAGGTCTTGCAGCTTTTCAAGGTCCTGCTGCCATCCGGTGCCAATCGTGTCATTGATCAGATTGCGCAGGGCCGGATTGCAAGAGTACAGCCAGCGGCGAGGTGTGATCCCATTGGTTTGGTTTAAAATGCGGTTTGGATAGGTGGTGTTTAGGTCTGCAAAAACCGTCTCTTTGACCAATTCAGAATGCAACGCCGAGACACCATTCACACTGTGGGCCATGATAAACGCCAATTCACCCATTTTGACATTGCCATGTTCGATGATGCGGATGTCAGAGCCGGTGGCTTGCAAGTGGCGATCTTGGATCATTTCAATGATGCGGTGATGACGTGGCAAGATACGTGCAAACAGATCTTCGGGCCACCGTTCAAGCGCTTCTGGAAGCAATGTGTGGTTTGTGTAGCCAAGACATTTGCGGGCGAGATCGATGGCTTGATCCAATCCCATGTCGTGTTTGTCGATCAAAATACGCACAAGTTCCGGGCCAGCAATCGCCGGGTGTGTATCGTTAAGCTGGATCGCAACATGCTGGTCTAAGTCTTCGATTTTGTGGCCTTCGGATAGAAAGCGACGCAAAAGATCTTTGATAGAGGCCGACGTAAAGAAGTATTCCTGTTTCAGCCGTAACTCTTTGCCGCCTTCAGTCGTATCGTCGGGATAAAGCACGCGAGAGATGGTACGGGCCAAACGCTCGGGTGCGTTTGCACCAACATAATCACCCCGGTTAAAGCTTTCCAGATCAAACAATTTGATAGGTTTGGCAGCCCAAAGACGCAGGGTGTTGGCCCATTGACCCTTCCAGCCAACCGTCGGCGTATCATAGGCAGACGCCAATACGGTTTCAGATGGATGCCATGTGGCTTTGCCATCAGTGTCGCTTACGTAGCCACCAAAATGAATATTATAGGCGACTTCGGGGCGTTCAAATTCCCAGGCATGGCGCTGGGCAAGCCAACCTTCGGCGGTTTCGATTTGCTGGCCATCTTGAAAATGCTGCTCAAACAAGCCGTGTTCATATCGAATACCGTAGCCATAGGCTGGAATTGCGAGGGTAGAAAGGCTGTCCATGAAACAAGCTGCAAGACGTCCAAGACCACCGTTGCCCAATGCGGCATCAGGTTCATCGACAACTACGGTGTCATAGTCTTGCCCAAGCGCGGACATGGCTTGGCGTGCGATATCTTCGACATCCAGGTTAATGGTGACATCTTCTATCAAGCGGCCAATCAAGAATTCCATCGACAGATAGTAAACGCGTTTGTGCTTGCCTTCGTATGTCTTGCGTGTGGATGCAAACCAAGGTTCAACAACGCGATCACGCAGCGCCAAAGACAGCGACATCCGCCAGTCATACAAGCTTGCGTGCTCGGGATCTTTGCCAATTGACAGCTTTAGGTGCTGAGTGATGTCTTTGCGCAGCGTTTCCGCCGTCAGCGTGGTCTGATGTTGATTTGACATATTGCTTTCTGTGCATCCGTTTTGGCCGTGGGCCGGTCATTTTAACCAAGGTAAACTCGGCAAGCAGGGGATTTGCAAGCCGAGAAGCTCTGGGTGGGCCTGTTTCAATACAAAGCTGGAACATTCACCGGCGTTTGAAAGATTGGGCCTATTTTGTCGCGGCTTTCTTTGTGCGCGCCTTGGGCTTTGCGCGGGGTTTGGCTTTGGGTTTTCCGGCTGCGCCAGCGACCTTTGTTTTGCGTTTTGGCTTGTCGCCCGTTGTCGTAGGCGTCAGGATGTCGATTGCCTTAAGCCAATGCGCTTGATCACGACCTTCCGGCTGACCTTCATCCAACCAACAAAGGTATGCTGTTTCGCGAATTTGTGTTTCTGAAAGTGTGGTGTTGGTCATGTCATGTCCTGGGCGGCTATGGTGTACTTATGATAGCGCTAACATAGAGTGAAATGCTGCGCCCGCACAATATGGCGCTGCGCATGCAATATGGAATTGTTGCATTGTTGCACATATCGCTTCGGAAGCCGAAGAGCCGCTGACACTTTAGCCTCCCTGCACCTCTTCCCGCCATGGTGGCTGCGCACCAGAGCGTTCAACAGACGCGGCGGCACAACGCGCGGCAAATGCCAAAGCTTTGGCAATTTCTGCCTCTGATAGGGAGGCAATCTTTGACTTTTTCAAGTGCTGGCCATCATATAGCGCAGCCAAAAATCCCGCATTAAACGTGTCACCTGCCCCTACTGTATCAACAACTTTGGCCTTTGGAGCCGGTACAAACAGGCTTTGACCCTGAGAGTTCCAAGCCGTAGCGCCTTTGGCACCTTCTGTGAACAGGACCAACTTTGGCCCCAAGTTCAACAGGGCTCCAATTGCATCTTCGATTCTTGGGATCTCGGGGAACAGCCAAGCCAGGTCTTCGTCTGATGTCTTTACGATGTCAGTGTCAGAGAGCATTTGCGCCAAGCGTGCACGATACCGATGCTCGTCCGCTATGAAAGCAGGTCGGATATTAGGGTCCATCATGACAACGTGTTGTGCGGCATGGGTTTTCAAAAGCGTGGCATAGGTATCGGCGGCGGGTTCACTGATCAAACTGATCCCCCCAAAAAACAGAGCGCTAACGTCTTCAGGTATAGCCGCAATATCTTGGGGATTGATCATGCGACCAGCGGTGTTTTCGTCGTAGAATTCGTATGAAACCACGCCATTGTTTACTGCGACAAACGCAAGTGTTGTTGGGCGGTCGCTCAACACCGCGAGCTTGGTCGAAACATTGCTGGCCGTTACGTGGGTTTTGATTTGTTGGCCGAAGGCATCTGTCGAAATACCGGATAAAAACTCTACTGGCACCCCAAGCCGCCCAAGACCAACAGCCGTGTTCATGACCGCGCCACCTACCGCTGGCTGCAGCGCGGCTGCGCCGTCTTGCGCCGTGACGGGCAACATGTCTATCAGGCACTCACCAGCGCATAAAATCATGGTAAACCCCCAACTAAAGCCACTTGTCGTAGTCTGACACCAATAGGTGCACTGGCTTTTCGTCTTCTTCAATCGAAGAGAATCGCCCAATCTTCATCTCAAAATCATTGTCTGTCCGGTCGTCATTCACTGTCGAAACTTCGCCGATCAAAACGTCTCCACCTTCGCCCCAAAAGGCATGCCAAACGCCAGGCATAAGCGTAACAGATTCGCCCGGTTCCAATTTCAGCAATCCGCCGGCATCAACGGTACGCATAATCCCATCGACTGGCACGGAAACTGGTGCATTGCGATCAATCGATCCATCTTCGGCCCCCGCAAAAAGCTCAAGCACAAGTGTGCCTCCTCCGCGGTTGATGATGTCTTCAGCCTTCAGGAAATGCCGGTGCATGGGCGACAACTGTTTTTCGCGGCTGATCATGATTTTTTCGGCATATAGCATGCCCTTACCGCTTTTTAGATCATCGTTTAAACCATTACGGACCGTGAACAAAAATAAGCCTAACTCGTCGAACTTGCCTTGGCCATAATCCGTGATGTCCCATCCCATTTGACGTTCTTTGTACAGGCCGCCAACCGATTGCAGTTTTTCAGGCGAGAAATAGGCAAACGGGGGCATGACATAGCCAAAAGACCGAATAAAGCTATCACCGCGCAGCAAGATTTCATTTACGTCAGACCGTTTCACGGGGTTCTCCTAGTTCATAAAAAAGCGCTCTTTGGCACTTAATGTTACCGCTATCATTTTTTGACCTGCTTTGCTACAAAATCAAGAGACATTGCAGTTCATCTTCAGGCTTCATGCCTGACGAAACCGGTTTCGAAACCCCTAATTTTAAAAAATATCATAGAACATAGATTTGAACTGGCTTAGGCAGGCACTATGTCCATTCTAGTAATACATACAGGCGGCACCATTGGAATGGTTGCAACGCCGCAAGGATTTGCACCGCGCTCCGGCGTGGTCGAAGACTGCATCAACGCGCTTTCGCAATCCGGCGCACTCGTGTCACAGGTCGATCTACGCTTGTTAACACCCTTGATCGACAGCGCAAATGCCGACCCGTCAGATTGGACGCGTGTTGCGCAAATCATCGCCCAAGAACGTGGGAACTACCAAGGATTTGTCGTTACCCACGGCACCGATACGCTTGCCTATACGGCGGCTGCGCTTTGCTTTGCGCTCGAAGGCCTAGATGTGCCAGTGATTGTAACCGGTTCTATGTTGCCGCTTTCAGAACAGGGCAGTGATGGTCACCGCAATCTGCGTGACGCCTTACAGGCTGGGCTGACGGCACCAGCCGGTGTTTGGGTTCAATTTTCAGGTCAATTGATGCATGGCGCACGTGTGCGGAAATCACATTCCACAGATTTCGATGCGTTTCGAGAAACCCCGAATGCAACAATTCCGCGACGGACCTCGTCGAAGTTTCGCCTGCATGCCTATAAGGTCAAACAGGTTGCAGTCTTGGCAATGGCCCCGGGCCTTGCGGGCGGCTTATTCAACTATGCAGCAGAAAACTGTGATGCACTTTTGTTGCGGTGCTATGGGTCTGGTACGGCTCCGGATACAAAAGAGCTGGAAAGCGCACTGGTCACGGCAAAAACGCGCGGCATTCCCGTGCTTGCTGTCAGTCAATGCCCCGAAGGTGGCATGGCGCTGGGCACCTATGCCTCGGGTGCTATCCTGAGGGACAACGGGGTTGTTGACGGCCGCGATATGACTGTCGAGGCGGCCTATGCCAAGCTGCAACATGTCTTGTCGCTGGATGAAGGCGGCATTGGGCGTTTGGCGCAGTCGCTATGCGGTGAGTTCACCACATAGCAAGGAATGCCCATCAAAGCCCGATACGGTGCAAGTGACCCGCGATGCGACGATATACCCGCGGCGGCAACATATCTTTTACAAATTCGCGCCGTGCAACTTGGCGATCTTCTTTGTCACCACTATCCGGACGTGGCTTGAAGATGGTTGTATGTTCTTTGCGGGTGTCATCCCAAGTTGCCGTATAATAGTAGAGCGCAATTGATTGGCGGGGTTCGCCCTCTGGATGGTTCACGGGTTCAGGATTGCCATGAAACGTGTCTGATCCAGTCGAGAAACAAACCATGCGATTATAGGTGGGCGTAAAGCTGGCCATTTTATGCGCCATTTCTTTGTCCCAGATTTCGAAATTTCCACCCCATTCCGCTTGCCAGTCCCGGTTGAGATAAATCAGAACGTTTAAGCGGCGTTCGACACGCATAACGGAATGAACATTAAAATCCGCATGAATATCCAAATGCCCGCCGTTTTGGGTTTTATGGATGCCTGCCCCAAAGAAATATGGATCGGGAATTAGACCTTTGATCCCGGTCATTTCTTCTAGAAACATAATAAACGGCCGCGAATTTAATGCGTAAAACAAGTTCTTACTAAAATCAGGGAGCCGTTCAGGAATGTAAGAAGTCTTAAGGTTTTCTTGCGGGCGACTAAAGCTAGACTCGGCATCAGGCAGCTGTTTCAGGTCGGCGATAACTTTATCCAATATGTCTTCTGGCAAAAAGCCATCAATGCAAATGTGATTGTAGGGTTCGCCAGATTGGTATCGCTCAGCATAAGTCGTGCCCAAGGCCTTGGCCTCAGATGACTTGGTGAGCAGACTATTGGGATCAATTGGATAAATAGGATCGGTCATATTACTGTCTCTTAACAATCGGGCTTTTGACGTCTGTATCACACCTTGGTCACGGTCCGAAGAAAACCCGTTAAGATTTTGCGCGAGAGGCGGTTCAAAGCAACAGTATTGGTGTTCATTAGGCAATGTTGATCAAACTGACCTATTCTAATTGAGAATCGCTGGCCTATGCGGATTGAAATGGAAGAAAACCAAAACACACTTACGAAGCAGCCGTCAATCGCCCCTCTATTGGCGGTGAATTTCGTCGGAACTTTGGGCTTTTCTATCGTGACCCCGTTTCTGGTGGTGCTTGTTTCGCAATGGGGCGGGAACGCAGTTGTCTATGGTATTCTGGCGGCAACCTACTCTTTCTTTCAGCTCTTTGGTGCGCCGGTTCTTGGCAAGATGTCCGATCGCACCGGTCGGCGGCGCGTTCTTTTGCTTAGCCAGCTTGGGACCTTGGCATCTTGGGGCATTTTTCTGTTGGCGTTTGCATTGCCGGGCACAATACTGCTGAATGTGCAAAGCAAGTGGCTTGGTGATTTTGTTGTAACTCTGCCGCTTTTGGTTTTGTTTGCTGCACGCGCGGCTGATGGTCTGACGGGTGGCAATGTATCGGTCTCTAATGCTTATCTTGCCGACATAACGTCAGAACAAGACCGTGCGAAAAATTTTGGCCGGATGGCGGTCTCTAGCAATCTTGGTTTTGTACTGGGTCCAGCTTTGGCTGGACTGCTTGGTGCCACGGTGCTTGGGCCGGTATTGCCGGTGTCAGCGGCCTTTGCCATATCCGCAGCGGCCTTGGTTTTGATGCGATTTGGCCTTTCTGAAACCACGCCAAGGGCGATTACAGAACCGTTGGAAAACCCAACGGCTTGCGATCTATATGGCCAGGAACATCGAAGCGCATATGAAATACAACATCGGCAGGCGAACGGTTTTTGGGTGATACTCAAGTTGCCAAACATGACGGCGCTGCTGGCGATTAATTTCCTTGTGATGCTTGGGTTCAGCTTTTTCTATGTGGCCTTTCCGGTGCACGCGGTCCAGGGCCTTGGCTGGACCGTGCCGCAGATTGGCACCTATTTTGCTGTGCTCAGTTTAGCTATGATTGTGGTTCAGGGTCCAATTTTGTCGCGCGTTTCTGATCGGTTTGAAGATCGGCAATTGATGGGCGTGGGCGGGCTGGCGCTTGCAGTTGGATTTGCAATGCTCTTGTCAGGATCAGTTGTGGTGATCTATTTTTCCGCGATGCTGGTGGCGCTGGGCAATGGGTTGATGTGGCCTACATTCATGGCAGTGTTGTCTCAGGCTGGGGGCGATGAGCTACAAGGGGCGGTTCAAGGTTTTGCACAAAGCGCAGGTGCGATTGCCAGCATTGTCGGCTTGGTTGCGGGTGGCGTGCTGTATGTCTCGTTTGGCGCGTGGCTTTTTCCGATTGCTGCGATGGTGATCATTGCGTCAGCCGCTCTGGCCTCGACCTATCAAGTACCGCCTCAAAATCTGCCTGCTACATAGTCAGGTTTTGAAAATATGGACGGTTGGGGGTGTTCTCTAAGGATAATCAACAATATGTTGATTATATGGACCGCATTGACCTTATGAAAACCTATGTTGCTGTGGCGGATGCAAAGTCCTTTACAGCTGCGGCGCAGCGTTTGGGAATGACCCCCCAATTGGTAAGCAAGTATGTGCGCACCCTAGAAGATAGGCTTGGAACACAATTGTTTATTCGGTCGACGCGCAATGTCAGGATGACGGTAACAGGTGAAACATATCTAGAAAAAAGTCGACAATTTCTGGATGATTTTTCCGAGTTGTCCGCGGGCTTGCAGCAAGATCATCTGGACCCAAAGGGCTCGCTAAGACTGACCGCCCCTGCAACGTATGGCGAATTGTTTCTAGCTGATATTGTTGCAGAATTTGCAATCACTTATCCTCAGGTCCAGGTCAATATGCACCTGACCGACCGCCACACCAGCCTTAATGACGAAGGTTTCGACGTTGCGATCCGTATTGGTAAATTGGAAGATTCCTCGCTTGTTGCCAAAAAAATTGCAGAGACGGATCTGGTGTATTGCGCCAGCCCCAATTACCTGTCCCGCAACGGAAAACCAGCAACGCCTGATGATTTGATTGGACATGACTGCATAATTGATTCGAATTATAGACTTGGCGATCGTTGGATGTTTTCTGATCCAATGGATGCAAAGAGCGAAAAGACCATTCAGGTTACAGGCCGTCTGAAGGTCAATAGCGCAGCCGCGGCCCGTCGCTATGCGTTGCGCAATTCGGGGGTTATGCTTTGCCCATATTATGTTGTGGCTGCAGACATCGCAGAAGGGGCGCTTTGCCCGATTCTTCAAGAATATCAGCCTGAAAGCCTTGGCATTTATGCAGTGTACCTTGAAAATCGCCATTTGTCGGCGCGGGTAAGGGTGTTTGTCGATTTCATTGTCGACGCTTTGAGTTCATAATTATCAATGATTTGTTTATAATGAAACAACAGATTGGTATATTATAGGAATGGGGCGCATCGCCTATGTATTTGACCAGGGGTCAATAAAGGAAGCATGCGATGCTAGTGAACGGTAAGTGGGACGCGGATTGGCAACCAATTCAGTCCGCAGATGTCGATGGGCGATTTGTCCGTCAGAATTCAGTTTTTCGCGACTGGATTACGCCAGATGGTTCAGCTGGACCCGAGGGGCAATCGGCCTCGCCAGCCGAAGCCAATCGTTATCATCTGATCGTCGCCTATATCTGTCCCTGGGCGTCGCGCACGTTGATGGTTCGGACGCTTAAGAAGCTAGAAAGTGTCATTTCCGTATCTGTGGTCGATCCGCGCTTGTCGGACCAAGGTTGGCGATTTGGGGATTTTCTAGGTGCAAATTCGCACGACACTCTGATTGGCGCCAATTATGTGCACGAGTTCTATAGTCACACTGATCAAAACGTTTCTGGTCGCGCAACGGTGCCGGTTTTATGGGACAAGCAGGCCGGGCGCATCATAAATAATGAAAGCGCAGACATCGTTCGAATTCTCAATTCTGGTTTCGGAGATCTTGCTTCGCCCAGCATCGATCTGCGCCCAAAGACCCTCTTGGAGGACATCGAAACGCTTAATACCCAATTGTATGGAGCCTTAAACAACGGTGTGTACAAGGCGGGCTTTGCCTCTACTCAATTTGCCTATGAGGAGGCAAATCATGCCATATTCGAAATGCTTGACGTGCTTGAGGCAAGGCTTTCAGATGGTCGCAAATTTTTGCTTGGAGCAACGCTCACAGAGGCTGATGTGCGGGCGTTCGTGACTTTGATCCGGTTTGACGCTGCATATGTTGGTTTATTCAAAACCAATCGTCGCCGCATTGCAGACTATCCAAATCTGTCGGGTTTCTTAAAGACGATACTAGAAATCCCTGGAATACGGGAAACCGTCCGTATCGATCATATTAAAGCCGGGTATTATTCGATAAAGGATCTAAATCCAAATGGGTTGATACCGGACGGTCCAGACCTGCAAGCATTGGGATTGTAATCATGCAGCCAGCAATGTTTTTACCACATGGTGCGCCTGATTTGGCAATCAGCGATATCCCGGCCGCACAGTTTTTGGCGACAGTCCTCAAGAAGCGTTCGCGCCCCAAAGGTATTGTGATCATATCTGCGCATTGGGAAACTATTGGGGTGAGCATTACCACGGCCCCGGATCTGAAAACGATTCATGATTTTGGCGGTTTTGGCTCGGCACTGCACAAAATTCAGTACGCGGCGCGTACCGCACCTTGGTTGATTACGGCGGCCAAAGCCGCGCTGGACAACGCTGGTTTTAAAGCAACAGAAGACGCGCGCAGAGGGTTAGATCACGGTGCGTGGATCCCCTTGCGTTTAATGTTGTCCAAGGCGGACGTGCCAGTTGTTCAAATTTCATTGGATCACACCGCGTCGCCAGAGCAACATTTTCAACTTGGTCAGGCGCTCGCAGCACTTGCAGATCAGGATATTTTGGTCATTGGCTCTGGCGCAACGGTCCATAATTTGCGACGGATCGCGCCAGAAGGCACACTTCCTCCGAAATGGGCGACAGATTTTGACGATTGGGTTGAAAATGTTCTAGCGTCGCAAAACTGGTCTGAATTGTTGCGATTTAGTGAACATCAACCCAATGTTCCAAGTCACCCTACCGCTGAACATTTTTTGCCATTGATTGTGATCTGTGGTGTTTGCAGTGCGCGCCGATCTGCAGTGATGCGCCAACTGCATCGATCTTATAGCTATGGATCTATTGGTATGGCTGCCTGGGAGGTAAGCGATGCAACTTGAATTGGCACGCAAAATTGCAGACGGCGCAGTGGCTCATGCACAAAAAATGGGGATATTTTCGCTGGCAATTGTGATTCTGGACGCTGGGGGCAATATTAAGTATTCGCTGGCACAGGACAACGCGGGCTCGCTGCGCCATTCGATTGCATTAGCCAAAGCGAATGCTGCGATTGGCATGGGAATGAGTACCGGTCAACTTTTCGAGATATTTGAAAATGGCATCCTGCCAGATCGGTTTTCGGCGGCAATTTCCGCTCTGTCGCCCCAAGGTTTCGCGCCGCAGCCGGGTGGAGAGCTTGTCAACCAGCACGGGCGATTGGTGGGTGCGGTTGGAATTTCCGGCGCGTCGTCGCTACAGGACGAATCCGTGGCGCGCGCAGCGATCGATCAGGCCATCCGCGCTGTTTAGCCCTAAGTGGTCTGAGGCCTGCTGAGGTTGTCGGGCAAATACGGATCTTCGAGACCCAGGTCTGAAACGCGTTTTTGTGCCAAGTCCAAAAGCAACTTAAACGCGCTATTGCTGTTCAGGCCACGTCGATAGATTGGCCCTGATTGAAAAGAAATATCGTCAATATTCAAACTCAAGATTCCCACTCCGTCGCCGTAAAGATGATTGACGAAGTTGCTTGGTAGCAAAGAGACATAGTTCCCGTGACGCAATAGCTCTAGCGCTGGCAGCATCGAGTCGCAGTGGATCGCCGCTTTGATGGTTTCACCTGTCTGGCGGTGAATAATGGCATTTAGCGTATCCAAATAGGCGACATCGTTTTGAAACGAGATCCAGTTGCAGTTGAGCAAATCATGCAGGGTCACCTGATCTTGTTGCATCAACGGGTGACTCTTTCGTGCGGCCACGGCCAGACGGGCGGTAAACATTGGCGTTCTAACTAGAAAAGAGGGCAGGGGTTCCACTTTTTGGAAGCCTCCGAAAAAGGCGTCGCATTCGCCATTTTTCAGCAAAGGGATCGCTTCTTCATAGTTTTGGGCGGTGAGTTCGAAGGTCAAGCCTGGATAGGTTTTGTGTACCTGCGGTAAGATACTTGGGATCACAGACCACAACCACACAGGGGCCGCAGACAAGCGTAATAGGCCGCGTTCTCCCGCATGGCGGGCGCGAATTTCAGCCTCTGACAATTGAACTTCTCGCAACAAATGACGGGCTTGCTGCAGAACTTCGTGCCCCATCTGCGTCAGATGAAGTCCACGTGCGCGACGATCAAACAATGCGGCACCAACACTGTCTTCCAGCAGTTTTAGGCTGCGCGTGAGGGCGGCTTGCGTCACACCACGCCGTTCAGCGGCGCGGCGCATTGTGCCTTCTTCGACTATGGTGACAAACCGGGCGATGGATTCGAGGTTGCTGAGCATAATGATTAAGCTTTGTAATCAAAAATGAAAAAAAGTAAACTTTTATTAATTCATCACCTCGGGCATATTGTTCAAATCTTGGGCAGAGGAGTGCCCCTTCTGGGAGGAAGAAATGACTTTTACGAAATCTATGAACATGTCGCGCCGGGCGTTTGTCAAAGGTTCAACCGCAGCGCTGGGGGCTGCTGCTTTGGCCGGGCCTGCGAGCGCCGAAATGCTACCGAAAGCGATCAATGCAATTGCAAAGGACTCAAAGTTCCGTTGGATTGATAGTGGCGACCAGAAAGCTGTCTTCTTTAAGCAGTTCTTTGAGCAATACAGTAAAGATCGCGGAGTTGATGTGGTCTATGACGCGTTGCCGTGGAAAGAGATTGCACAGGTTGTACCGCTGGGTGTGAGAAACAATTCGGCGCACGATGTATTTGCATTGCCGCAAAGCGTTAATCCGGCCGAGGCCGTCGCTCAGGGCTGGATTCAGCCTTACGACGATTTCATTCCTAATATCGAAGAGTGGAAGGCTGGTTTTCCAGATGGGGCCTTTTTGCCAGGTATCAATATGTTTGACGGCAAAACCTATGGGTTACCGTTCACGTCAAACAAGCGCTATGGCACGCATTTATTGTACAACAAAGCCTACCTAGAGGCGGCGGGATATGATCCCGAAGATAAGCCTTTGACATGGACCGGATTCCGCGATGCCGCAGCGAAAATCACCGAAGCCGGCAAAGGTCGCTATTTTGGCTTTATCATCGGTGGCTCTCAGCTTGGGCGGTGGGCACAAACCGTGCGCAATATGGGCCGCATGGCTGGTGCTAGCGCGGGTGGAGACAGCGTAATCGAGGCGGATATTGATTTCCGCACAGGTGACTATGTCTTTGATAGTGATCAATATATTGCTGCAGTAGAGCTGTTGATCGCCATGCAGGCTGATGGCAGCATCTTCCCTGGCATCATGAGCATGAATGCGCCGCAAGCGCGCGCATATATGCCGCAAGGTGCAGCGGGCATGATCTTGCAGGGCCCTTGGAATATCCCAGGCTGGGAAGGTTCAAATCCTGAATTTGATTTTGGAGTGTCCAGCGGGCCAGTGCCTGACTCTGGGCCCGTAGGGAAACTGACAATTGGCCAAGGTGCCGCGCCACAAAATACCATGTGGGTATTCAAAGGGTCGCAGAATGGCGGCATTGTCGGCGATATCTTCCACTATCTTGGCACAACCGAGGGGCAAACCGCCTGGGCCAATATCGTTGGCGCTGGTGATCCGCCAATCTTCCCAGATGCGATTGCCGGTGCAGATATGTCACCGCGCGCCAAAGCAGCGTTGAATATGTTCAATGATCAAATCCGTGTTGGACCAAACCCGGTTGTTCGCAATGGTGATCTGACAAAGGTTATCGCCGGTTTTCAGGCCCCAGAGATCAACTTTGCGCGCACAGTTCAGGGGCTGGTTTCTGGCCAGCTAAAGGGCGTGGAAAAAGAAATGAAGGCACTGAAAGACCGTTACAACGCCTCTTTGGATGCGGCCTTTGCCTCGGCAAAATCTCAGGGTGCAAGCGTTGACCGATCTGATTTGGTCTTTGCGAATTGGAATCCAAACGTCGATTTCGGCGCGGCGGATTACTAAGCTAATCGGGTCGGCACCTTGCGCCGACCCGACCTTAATAAGGCCCTAAACTATGTTGCAAATTCTGCGCCAGTATCGTTACCAATATTTGATGATATTGCCGGGCCTGATCCTGGGCGGCATGTTCGTTTTCTACCCCATCGTAGCATCCATGTATTTCGCCCTTCACGATTGGTCGGGTTTCAATTCGGCCAAAGTGTTTGTCGGATTGGGGAACTTTGTAAAACTGTTCACAGACCCAATCTTTTGGGACGCGTTTGGTCGCTCGCTCTTATTCCTGCTGGGTACCGTGCCGTTGCAAATGGCGCTCTCGCTTGTGGTGGCGGTTCTGCTAAACAATCAGCTGCTGAAAATGTCGAGCTTTTTCCGGACCATGATTTTTCTGCCGGTAGTGACACCCGTAGCTGTCATCGGCATTGTTTGGACATTTCTGCTGAGCCCTTTCAACGGTCCGGTAAATGGTATTTTGTTGGATTTGGGGCTTATTTCCCGTCCGGTCGATTTCCTTGGCAGCGCAGATACTGTCATGCCATCCGTCATCGGGGTTTACGTTTGGAAGTGGCTTGGCATCACAATGATCTATTGGCTGGCCGCGCTGCAAACTGTGCCCGAAGAGGTGTATGATGCTGCGCGTTTGGACAATTGTAAGCGCGCGCGCCTTCTCTATCATGTCGTTCTGCCGATTATCTTGCCATTTGCCCTAGCGATTTTGCTGATCTCCGCGGTTGGGGCGCTAAACGTATTTCCTTTGATCATGGCGATGACCAATGGCGGGCCTTTCTTCTCGTCTGAAGTCATGGAGATATTTATCTACCGCACCGCCTTTGCGACGGGGGACGGCTCTATTCCAAGGCTGGGGTATGCGGCTGCTGCGGGCGTTTTCTTTGGTGCGGTGGTGCTCACCTTGACCGCTGTCCAAAGCATCGTGACGCGAAAAACGCGCAGCGCAAAGGGAATTTCAGAATGATAAAACTGCTTAACCCAAAGCGCTGGATCTATGGCGATCATCGGCCAACCCGCGCTGTGGCTGTGACCTCGTTTGTTCTGACCTGTCTGTGTTTGATCTGGATCTATCCCTTTGTCTGGATGGTTTCGACAAGCTTGAAATCCAACACGGAAATTTTTGGAAACCCTGGATTGGTGCCGCAGTCCTGGGCCTGGGATAACTACAGCCGCGCCTGGACCGAAGCTCATATGGGCCAGTATTTCCTCAACACTTTAATGGTAACGCTGGGCTCTGTTGTTATCGTCACGGTCTGTACGGCAATGTTGGGCTATGTTCTGGGGCGCTATAAATTTCCTGGTCGTACGCCGATTTTCATCGCGTTTGTTGCGACCGTTTTTATCCCGCAGGGCTTTACCATTATTCCGATCTTCGAGCTGCTGTCGGCGCTTGGATTGTCGTCAAATTTGCTGGGGCTTACCTTGGCGACTTCGGGCCATGCGATGGTGATTTTCGTCGTGTTATTTGCTGGATATTTTAGTCAGCTTCCAAACGAGTTGGAAGAAGCTGCGCGCGTCGATGGGGTCAGTTTTCTGCAAACCTTTTGGTACGTGATGCTGCCTCTGGCAATGCCAATGGTGGTCACTGTGGTGATCATGCAAGTGTTGCATGCCTGGAATGATTTTCTATTACCGCTGGTCATCACTTTGGCTAATCCGGCGATCCGCACCCTGTCTGTAGGCATTTATGCATTCAAGGGTGAACAGATCATCGACTGGACAGGCATGGCGGCCGCAGCAACCATTTCGATTTTGCCGATTGTCGTGCTGTTTATCTTATTGCAACGCTATTTCATCAACGGCCTTGCCGGTGCGGTGAAGGGTTAGATTATGACCAAACGTCCCAACATCTTACTGATCACCACAGATCAACAGCACTTCACGGCCCTAGGCACTGTGAACGACAAAATCAAAACGCCGAATATCGACCGATTGTGTTGTGAGGGCACGCGGTTCGATCGCGCCTATTGCCCAAGCCCTGTTTGCACTCCTTCCCGGGCAAGCATTGTGACAGGCCTATACCCGTCACATCATGGTGCTTGGACAATAGGCGTGAAATTGTCAGAAGATGTGCCAACCGTTGGGTCGGTGCTTAGCCAAGCGGGGTATCGCACCGGTTTAGTTGGCAAAGCGCATTTTCAACCTTTGGCCGGAGACAGTCTGGAAAAACAACCCGTCCTAAGAGACTTGGATTTCTGGCGTGACTTTCATGGGCCGTATTATGGATTTGATCATATTGAATTGGCTCGAAATCACGCGGATGAGGCTCATGTGGGCCAGCATTACGCGGCCTGGATGGAGGACCGAGGTCTGACGGATTGGCGAGAATATTTTCAGCCCTTGCCCGGAGAAACTTCTGCCAAAGCACCTGAAATGGCAAAAAATGCCCCATATTGGGCGCGTGAATCTCGCGCGTGGTCGCTTCCCGAAGACTTGCACTATACCCCTTGGATCGGCGAACGTTCTGTTGCGTTTATCCAAGAGGCCGCAGAGGCAGATCAGCCGTTTTTCCTGTGGACATCTTTTCCTGATCCACACCCGCCTTATACGGTGCCTGAACCCTGGGCCACTATGTATGATCCCGAAGATATGGAACCGGGCAAAATGGTGGCCGGCGAACATGAATTGAACGCGCCGCACTTTGCGATGACACAGCAAGAGAACCCTGATTTTGCCAATTGGCACGTGCCGCATGAAGCACACGGTTGTGCAAGCCATCTCTATGACGCAGAGGCGCTTAAGAAAGATATGGCTGTCTATTATGGCATGATGAGTTTTCTGGATCGTGAAGTTGGACGCATCTTGGATAAACTGGATGATCTGAATTTGGCCGAAGACACTTTGATAGTTTTCACCACAGATCACGGTCATTTTCTGGGGCAGCATGGTTTGGTTGCCAAAGGCCCCTTTCACTATGAAGATATGCTAAAGGTGCCCTTTATTGTCCGCTGGCCCGGAAGGGTTGCCGCAGGCAAAGTTAGCGATGACATCCAAAGCCTGGTAGATCTTACGCCCACCTTTATCGAGGCCGCGACACAAGAACGGCCTGATGATTTGCAGGGGCTTTCTCAGCTTGACGCTTGGACTGGGCGGGGGCCTGCAGAACGAAAATTCGCGATCTGCGAGAACAGGCACAATCCAGAGATGCCACATGTCACCAGTTACATTGAAGACCGTTATAAAATATCGGTTTACCGTCATGGAGAATACGGCGAATTCTTTGATCTCAAAGAAGATCCTCGGGAAGTGAACAATCTTTGGGACGCGCCAGATGCTGCGCATCTCAAAACAGACGTTCTCACCCGTATGGTACAGTCTTTGCTGCAGTCTGAGCCTATGAAAATGCCGAGGTTGGCGCAGGCGTAGCTTTTGTTTTGTGCTGGCCCGCAGGGCGTGCGGGTCAGGGATATTTATAGCCGATAAAAGCGCTGGGCATTACCACCCAACACGGCTTGCTTTTGGCTTGGCGATAGCGGCGCAATCAGCTTTTGAACTGTTTGCCACCAGGTCGCGTAATCGCTGGCCAGATTGACCACTGGCCAATCGCTGCCGAACATCACCCGGTCACTTCCAAAGGTCGCAAGGATGAAGTCTGCAGTTGGCGCAACATCATCATAGGTCCAGTCGGTGCCGATTTCGGTTACCATGCCAGACAGCTTGCAAAATACGTTCTGGCGCGTTGCCAAGGCCTTTATGCCATTCATCCAAGTCTCTGGCGGTAAATGGTTTTTCTCAGGTTTTGGTTTGGCAACATGGTCTATCACAATAGGTAGATCAGGGTAGCGTTTGGCAAGCTGGTTCAGCGTTGACAGATGGCGTGGCTGAATGAGAGCATCAAAGCAAAGGCGATTTTTTTCCATGTGGGAAAGGCCAATTTTCTGTGCATCCTGCAAGATCCAATCAGTTTTCTCTATGTTTTGCAACATCGGCCGAAAGCCCTTTAGAGCAAAATTAGAGCGCAACCGATCAATTGTTTCAACGACGTCTTCGCTGGAAAAATCCAACCATCCAACAACGCCACAAACAAAGTCGGTTTTCCCCGCCAAACGCAATAGAAATTCGGTTTCTGCCGCTGTGTCAGTGGCTTGAACCAAGACCGTACCTTTGACCCCTGTTTCAGCCAAAAGTGGTTTCAGATCGTTTGGGCCGAAGTCGCGAAAAATCGGCATGACAGATTCGTCGGGCCAAGGGTAATCGCCTCTAGAAAGCTGCCAAAAATGCTGATGGCTATCAATAATCATAGTGTCCCAATCTATCTGCTTTTCCTTCATAGAATATGATGTCGGCAACATCCAAACCTTTCAGAATTTCCAAGAAATTAACCTGACTAAATTTATCGGGTTGACTAACATTACTGTTTTAGTCAGTTATTGTGCCAGGTTCAAAATAGTCAAGTTTCTACAATTAAATGGTGCGCCGAAAATGTGTGAATTCAGATGGAAACCCGTCGCAGGCCTATTCAGGCGAGAATTCCAAAAGTGATCGACGTTCCTGGCAATACGCAGGCGTTCGAACAAATCAAATCAGGACAAATCTCATGAAAATCATTTCTTCAGGCATTGCGCTTTTGATGATGGGTGCAAGCGCATCCGCCGCTGACAACAGCACCCAAAAATCGGTTCTTACGAACTATGCCAACATTGCAGAAGCAAAATACGCTGACAGTTTGACCACTGCAAAACGATTGCAAACAGCGGTTGATCGCTTGATTGCATCGCCGTCAGCGACAAACCTTGCTGCCGCCAAACAAGCCTGGATTTCGGCCCGAGTGCCATACCAGCAAACCGAAGTGTACCGCTTTGGCAACGCCATTGTTGATGACTGGGAAGGGAAAGTGAACGCGTGGCCTCTGGATGAGGGACTGATTGACTATGTTGATGCGGCCTACGGCGGGGCAACTGATGAAAATGCTGTCGCAGCGTTAAATGTGATTGCGAATGCTGAATTCATCTTAGGTGGAAAAACGGTTAACGCCATGCAAATCACGCCGACCTTGTTGGAAAATACGCTGCAAGAAGCAGATGGTGTCGAAGCCAACGTGGCCACCGGATACCACGCCATTGAATTTTTGCTTTGGGGTCAGGACCTGAACGGACATGACGTTGGCGCGGGCGCGCGGCCATGGACCGACTATGCATCCGCAGAGGCCTGCACCGGTGGGAATTGTGATCGGCGCGCAGACTATCTTGAGGCGGTTACAGAGCTTTTGGTTTCAGACCTCGCGTGGATGACCGCGCAATGGGCTGAAGGCGGCGCTGCAAGAACCGAAGTTCTTGCCCATCCAGGGGCGGGAATCGTGGCGATGCTGACAGGTATGGGATCTTTGTCTTATGGCGAACAGGCTGGCGAACGCATGCGCCTTGGCCTGATGCTAAATGACCCCGAAGAAGAGCATGATTGCTTCTCTGACAATACCCATAACAGTCACTATTACGATGGTTTGGGCGTGCAAAATGTCTATTTCGGCTCATATACACGCATCGACGGCACGGTTGTGTCGGGCGCGTCTTTGTCTGATTTGGTCTCCGCTACAAACGCAGATTTGGACGCAGAGATGAAGCATAAACTATTCACAACGATGAAAGCACTGGGTGCGATCAAGACAGCGGCAGAAGCTGGGTTTTCTTATGATCAGATGCTTGAACGTGGCAATCAAGCCGGTGAAGCGCTGATTATGGGCGGCGTGAACGGCCTGATTGATCAAACCAAATCCATCGAACGCATTGTGTCTGCGCTGGATCTGGATGGGGTCGAGTTTGAGGGGTCGGAATCCTTGGACAATCCGAAAGCTGTTTTCAACTAAGCATTATTTGAGAGCAACCGTGGCGGGATGCGCGCCACGGTTTAAGCAAGGAATTCTAGCATGTACCGCATATTGTGCGCAGCCACCTTGGCAGGTTCTGCCACGGCAGTTCTATCAGGGCCACTGGATGAACCACATTTGAATATCATCCCTCGAAGCGACGCGGAAAGAATCCGCATTTTGGCAACTACGGCAATGCCAGTAGACTTTTTACGCCCTCAACAATTTGAAGAAAACAGCGCCGGAGCAGCCACAGTGCGCGCGCGCAAAGACGCGAATGCTTTTTCAGAACCATCTGCCAATATCAGTTTTGACAAAGAATTGGACTTCAAAGTAGGCAACGGGTTCTTTCGTAAGATTTGGGTCAGCGCACCTTCATCAACGCTGGCTTCTGATGGTCTTGGGCCAATCTATAACGCGCGCTCTTGCCAAAGATGCCATATCAAAGACGGACGGGGACACCCTCCTGAAAATGCTTTGGATAATGCGGTGTCAATGTTCCTGCGGGTTTCTATTCCCGGTGGCTCAGAGCACATGATTGAAGAAATCCAAGATTATCTCGCGACGGCGCCTGACCCAAACTATGGCACGCAATTGCAAGACAGCTCGCTTGCAGAAGTGCCGGCTGAATATCGACTAGAGATCGACTATAAAGAGGTTGCGTTGGCTTTGTCTGGTGGAGAGACGGCCAGCCTGCGACACCCTACATATAAAGCCGCAGACCTAGGTTATGGTCCGCTGCACCCTGACGCCATGTTGTCGCCGCGCGTTGCTCCTCAGATGATTGGACTTGGCTTGCTCGAAGCGATCCCGGCAGCCGATATCTTGTCTTTGGCTGATCCAAACGACGCGGATCAGGACGGTATTTCCGGCAGAGCGAATGTGGTTTGGTCAGTTGAATATGACATGCCAATGTTGGGTCGCTTCGGTCAAAAGGCTGGAAATCCAACGGTCATGCAGCAATCTGCCGGGGCATTTGCCGGCGATATCGGTATCTCTAATCCGCTTTTCCCGGCCCCGCATGGGGAATGCACTGAACGGCAGGTGCACTGCCTGAATGCCCCACACGGCGATCAGGATGATCGGGTTTTTGAGATCGATCAGGAAAGCTTGGACCTTACCGTTTTCTATAGCCGAAATCTGGGTGTGCCCGCGCGCCGCAACATAGATGACCCGCAGGTGCTGCGCGGCAAAGAAATCTTCTATGCCACAGGATGTGTGTTGTGCCATCAGCCGAGTCATGTCACGCATCGATTGCAGGACCAGCCAGAGCAAAGCTTTCAGTTGATATGGCCATACACGGACTTGCTGTTGCACGATATGGGGCCTGACCTTGCAGATCATCGCCCCGAGGCGCGCGCGACCGGCACGGAATGGCGCACACCGCCGTTATGGGGCATTGGGCTGACAGAGCAGGTGTCAGGGCACACTTACTTTTTACATGATGGACGCGCACGTAACCTTTTAGAGGCCGTTTTGTGGCATGGCGGCGAGGCACAGGATCAACGTGATGCGGTAGTGAGAATGCCGGCCAAGGATCGTGCTGCACTGATCCGCTTTTTGGAAAGCCTTTGATGTTAAAACTGGTATTGGGGATCATTCTTTTGGCAGCAAAGCCCAGCTTTGCCGCTGAAAACACCGTATCACAGGCGCTGGATCAGCATGTGCTGCCTGCGTTTGATACATTGGCCAGACAAGCCACAACTCTGCATGATGTGGCCACCATGTATTGCGCGCCAGACGCACCCGAACTGCGTGCAGCTTATGCGCAAGCTTTTGACGCATGGGTTTTGGCAAGTCATTTGCGCATAGGTCCAAGTGAAGAGGAAGATCGGGCGTTTGCCATTGCATTCTGGCCGGATACCAAAGGGTTCACCGCCAAAGGTTTGAATGCGCTGCTGCGCGATCTTGATCCAGCGATTTATGACCCGGCAGAGTTTAAAACGCTGTCTATCGCAGTTCGCGGGCTTTATGCCTTGGAGTTTTTGTTGTTTGACCCGGCGTTTCAAACACAAGCCACGGCGGATTATCGCTGTGATTTGGTACAGGCCCTTACCCAAGAGATACGTCGGAATGCGACCGCGATAAATTGGGGTTGGCAAAGCTATCAAAGTGTTTTGCGCAATCCAGCGGAAAGCAGCATTTATCAAACAGAAGAGGACTCTTTGCGCGAGATTTTCAAAGCGCTTCATGCGGGGCTGCAATTTACATCTGAGGCACGTCTGGGCCGCCCGCTTGGCAGCTTTGAACGCCCTCGCCCAAACCGCGCCGAAGCCCGAAGGTCAAAGCGATCTCTGCGCCATGTGACCCTGTCTCTTGAGGCAACTTATGATTTGGCGTTGTTGCTTTCAGGGGGCGAGCCGCAGATTGCAAAATCTTTGCAGGCCGCATTTGAGCGGTCGTTAGAATTATCAATTGACCTAAATGATCCAGAATTTGCCGGGGTTGCGGACCCTGCAGGGCGGTTTAGGGTCGATGTGTTGCGTCAATCTGTCGACCGCATACGCGAAATTGTAACGTACGAGCTGGCACCGGCATTGGGCGTTTCTGCGGGATTTAACTCATTGGATGGTGACTAGATGACTTCGCGGCGCAGCTTTCTGGCGGGTCTTGGGGCGGTGGCGACCTTTCCGCTTACAAGTTGGGCAGATGTTGGTAATCCTGCTTACCTGAGCGCGGCGAGACGATCAGACGGGCGATATACCTTGGTTGGGTTGAGTGCCCAAGCTGCGCCCCTTTTTGAGGTTGCGTTACCTGCGCGCGGGCACGCCGCTGCGGCACATCCCACGCGTCCCCATGCGGTGGCATTTGCCCGCCGGCCTGGCACATTTGCCTTGGTTCTAGATTGTTCAAGCAGCGAGGTTTCCCAGAGGATATTTGCGCCACCTGGTCGTCATTTTTATGGGCATGGTGTGTTTTCTGCTGATGGGCGTTTGTTGTTCACAACCGAAAACGATTTTGAAAGGGCAGAGGGCAAGATCGGGGTCTGGGATGTGCAGGCAGGATACCGGCGCATTGCAGAGTTTTTTTCGGGTGGTGTGGGGGCGCATGATTTAAAACTTATGCCGGATGACCAAACGCTTGTGGTGGCAAACGGCGGCATCGAAACCCATCCTGACAGCGGTCGCGCCAAGCTGAACATTGCCACAATGCACCCCAATCTCAGCTATCTTTCGCAAGACGGAACACTGCGAGAGCAAGCCCGTTTGCCAGCCAACATGCAAAAAGCGTCGATTCGGCATCTGTCGGTACGCGCCGATGGTTTGGTTGCTGTTGGATGCCAATGGCAAGGTGCCAAATCAGACGTCCCGTTGATGTTCACTCATAGGCAGGGCGGTGCATTGTCAAAGCTGCCGACAGCGCCCTTTCATATTGATTTACAAGGATATATTGGCAGTATTGCGTTCTCATCGGACGGGCAGAACTTGGTCGCGACCTCTCCAAGGGGAAACGTCGCGCTGCTACACGATCTAAGGTCTGGGCACACAACGGCGTTGGGTCAATTTGATGTTTGCGGCGTTGCACCTGGGGCAAAAGGGTTGGTTCTAACATCAGGGCAGGGGTATATAAGCACTGTTTCAGCGGATGGAATCCAGGCTGTAACCAAGACAGAGTATCAATGGGACAATCACTTGATTT